>CAIYET010000678.1 GCA_903925285.1 Candidatus Hydrogenedentota bacterium
TGGCTATCACGCTTGGTGCGGTGACGTTTGATGAAGCGCATACGACGTCGCAGGAGAAACATGAGGAGGTCGGGGGTCGGGATGCACGGAAGGTGGTTCTTACGGGTCTGATTGTCGGCGAGCCGTCCGTCGATGCAATCGAGGCGCGGTTGGACGCGATTCTGGATGCGGCCTCTTTACCGGCTGAAGTTGGCGGTACGGTGTTGTCGGTGCTTTCGTTGCGTGTGGGACGACGGCTTTTGGTGCGGCGTTCCAAGTTTTCGCGCGAGGTGGCGCGGTCTTCGCTGGCCGGGTCGTTCTCGCTTCAGTTGGAGGCGCCGGATCCGTTCGAGGAGTCGGTTGCGGAGCACGCGGTGGCATGGACTATTTCCGTGCAGGGCGCAACGCGGAGTATTGCGTCGGCTGGCAATGTGGCGTCGCCGGTGGTTATTTCGGTCGTGGCAACGGGGCGGCTGGTGAACCCGTCGTTTGGCGACGGAACGGTAACGCTGTCCTATAGCGGTATCGTCGAGGCTGGGCACACGTTGCGTTTTGATGGGGTTGGGTCGTGTGTGCTGTTGGACGGCGAGGATGTAACGCCTTACACGAGCGGAATGTTCCCTCGGATCGCTCCGGAAGGCACCGTATTGACCTATCGTGACGATGTATCGAGCGCGCACGCGTGTGTGGCGACGGTGTTGTATCGGGATCGGTGGTGGTGAAGGAATTGAGGATTGTAGATTGCGGATTGTAGATTGCGGATTGCCCATTCACGGCAATCTACAATCTACAATCCGCAATCCGCAATCGGAAAGGCGGCCATGACATATCGGATCGAGGTGTTGGACCTTTCGGGGCGTCGTGTCGCGATGCATGACGAGGTGTTGTTGTTGGATGCGTCGCGGGGGGCGCCGGACGATGTGGATCGGATTGCGGGCATCTTGCCGGCGGCGGCGGAACTTGGTATTGGCTATCGGATACGCGTGTGGGTCGAGGGTAGGCTGTTCTGTGAAGCGCCGGTGACGGTTGTGAACCCGCAGTGGGGCGACATGGAAAAGCTGATTTTGGATCAGTATGTGACGTTCCGCGAGATGTTGGCATTCGAGGCGCAACTTAGTTGGGCGGATGTGGACGGGAATGTTTCGGCGGGTTTCGTGAATGCGGCAATCGGCGATATTGTCAAGGGGCTGATCAACCATGCGCCGGGATACGTGCATTATTGCGTCGCGCATGGGGCTTATCCGGAGGGCGCGCAGCGTGAATGGAATAAGTTTGTCGCGCGGAAAACGTTGGGGAATGAACTCGAGGTTGGCGGGATTGGCCAAGGCCAGTGGGTTGGCGCGAATCGCATCGACGCGCAACACGCATACGCGAAGGATGGCGATACGATAGCGGGACTTGTGGTGGATGGGGTTGCGTGGCCGGATGTGCGGCTTATGCTGATCGACAGTGAGGAGACGTCGCGCAATTCGCATACGTTCAATATCCATCCCGAAACGCAGGCATGGACGGATGCGCGATATGCGGTCAGCGGCTACAAGGTGCGGGCGGACGCGGCGCGGGTGGCGTTGCAGGCGCTCGTGGATGCGAAGCATATCGCGTATATCGAGTTGAATCCGCATCGGGACGTAACGGGTGCGTACGATGACCGGGTGGATGCGTATGGGCGGTATCTTGGACTGATCTATGGCGGCGGGGAATGTTTCAACGCGGGAATGGTGGAAATGGGTCATGCCGCGGTCTATTTGTGGCAGGATGGGAAGTTTCTTGAACCGAGTTGCGAGTTGAAGGATTTCTTTTCGTATGTGGGACCGAACGAGGATTCCATTGATCCGGTCTCGACGGTGTTGATGGGCTTTGGGGCGTCGGAGAGCCTGTTTGAAGCGCTGACGCAGTTGGCGTATCTGGCGGAAGGATACGTTTGGTCCATCGATGCCGAGAAAGTGGTTGCATTCCGGCTGGCGGGTGTGGATCGCGTGTTGTGTTACGAACCGGTGGCGATGGGCGTGGGCCTGGCCGCGGACGCGTCCAGCGTGGTGAATGACGTGCTATTCGATGGCAATCCGGCGTCGACGGGATTGTCGAAGATGTACCGGCGTTATTCGAGCATGGACTTGTACGGGGACTGTGCCGTGTCGCTTCGATGCAACGCTATCGCCTATCTCGAAGATGCCGATCGGCTGGCGCACGGATTGCTCGACGATTTGGCTTACCCGAACCGGAATGGGTTCATTCAATTCCACGCGGGCGACGCATCGGTGAACCAGGGCGATGTCCTCGAATTGCGCGGCGCGCCGCTTCGACGATTGGATCCGGCGGCGTCGGACGAATGGGGTGGCCGGTTCGTAGGGCGGTTGGTTGGGCGCGCCCAATCGGTGACGCATCGGTTCTGCGGCAAGCATGTGCGTACGACGGTGCAGTTGACGTCGCCGTTACGGACGGTAGCGGCTCCGTTGTCGTTCATAGCTCGCAGCCAGGAATCGACGGGCGAGTTGTATGAACTGCGATTGGACGACACGACAATTGGGCTTGACATGGGTTACCACTTGGACTGATTGGGGTATGGGGTTTGGGGTATGGGGTATGGGGTTATCGGCTTTAAGGTTTGCCAAACCCCTTACCCCAAACCCCATACCCCCAACCCCAACTCATAAGGAGGATACAATGGCTATCAAGGGAAGTGGTTATACGAAGACGGCGTGGACGTTCCAGGAGCGGCCGGTGGCGTCGTCGAAACTGAATCTGTTGGATGATCGGATCGAGACGGCGCTCGAGTTGGCGTTCTGGCTGCTCAATATGGCGTGGGGTGGGGGGAGCGGGATATTGCGCGGGGCGACGACGGACGATTTGAAGGTCGAGGCCAAATCGACGCCCGGGATGACGGTCGCGGTGAAACCGGGTTATGCATTCATCTCGAAGATGCCGTTCAAGCTCGCGTCGAGCACGGACACGTCGACCTTGGTGGCGCCAACGACACATGGGCGTATCGATCTGGTACAGGCGCGCCTGGATACGTGGGGCGTGAGCGTGAAGACGGGGATCGAAGCCGTAACGCCGTCGCCGCCGAGCGTCGATGCGGACTGCATCGCGCTGGCGCGTGTGTACCTGCGTCCGGGGATGACGTGCATCAAGAATACCGATGACGCGACGAATGGGTATTTGGCCGATGTACGTACGTTCCTGTAGAGAAGAAGTTAGGAGTTAGGAGTTAGGAGTTAGGAGTTAGGAGTTAGGAGTTAGGAGTTAGGAGTTAGGTGTCATTCTAACTCCTAACTCCTAACTCCTAGTGAAAGGATATGAACATGATGTTGGAACACATACTGCAATCGGATACGGCGTTGACATTGATTGGAGGCGTCTTGGGCGTGGCATGGACGGCGTTTCGTTCGAGCGACCTGATACGCAACGCGCGCAACCAGCGCTTCGACAAGGCGCTGCACGCGTTGGAAGCGGGCGTCGATCTGACGTACCGGACGTACGTGCAGGCGCTTAAGACAGCCAAGGAAGACGGCAAACTGACGCCTGAAGAAGCCCGCGAAGCCCGGCAACGCGCACGCGACGCGGCCCTCGAGTTCGGTCGCACGAAAGGTATCGATGTGCTCGATGAAATCGGCACGGCGTACATCGACCTCTGGATCGCAAAGCTGGTCAAACGCCTCAAGACGAGCTGAAAGAGGCTGGAGGCCGGAGGAAGTGAGGCCGGAGGTTGTAGCGCCGTAGGGTGGGTGGAGCGCAGCGAAACCCACCGCTCCAGCCTCCAGCCTCCAGCCTTCACCTCAGATCAAGAGAACAGAGATACGCTGACGAAAGCGCCTCGATGGACAGAAGCTAACATCGGAACGAGCTTGTAGTCCTACGCGAACGGACCAGGAGACGCATCATGATATCAACGACGGGGAGTCGACTGAAAATTGAGCAGATTGACGTGGGAAAGCTCATCCCTTGGGATAACAACCCGAGAAAGAATGAACAGGCGGTGAACCCGGTTGCCAAGAGCATCAGGCAATTCGGATTCAACGTGCCGATACTCTGCAACAAAGAGTTCCGCATCATCGCCGGCCACACCCGCTGGAAGGCCGCAAAGAAACTCGGGATGAGAAAAGTCCCGGTCGTGCAGCTCGATCTAAGCGGTAAGGACGAAACCGCATTCGCCATCGCAGAAAACAAGACCGGCGAGTTGGCGGACTGGGACACACCGAAGTTGAAGGCGATATTGGATGACCTTAATTCGGAAGATCTGGATCTGAACGGCCTTGGGTTCTCACAGGTGCAACTTGATGCCCTGCTCGTGTCGCCCCGATACGAGACCCCGACTGGATTGACCGAAAGCATCTCATGCCCCTTCGAGGAAAATGGATCTGTGAGGAGAACGAGATCCGGTTTTGGGATGTCGCCGAAAAGCATGCCGATTCCGTCGTTCGTCGCATGCTTAACTGTGTTGATTGTGGATTCTGCATGGTAGAATGTCTTCCTTGCAGGCGGTTTGACCGAGCGCACAGGAAGCTTCGTATCGAGGGTTGTGTCCAATGTGGAAGATGCCTGCGCGTCGAGCCTTGTATGGGATGGAAGCATCGTTTTTGGCGGAGAGATATCAGGAGCGAATCAGATGGAGGATGAATTCCTTTTTCCGCAAGACCCTTTCCAAAGAGCGAAAGAACCCGTGCTGGTGAGTGCGTGTTTCCTGGGAATCCCGTGCCGCTGGCATGGACGGCGTGCGCCGGTGCGAGAGGATTTGTTGAGGCGGCTCAAGGAGAAGTACGTGCTCGTACCGGTATGCCCGGAGCAGTTGGGCGGCATGCCGACGCCGCGGACGAGTGAAACGCGACGCGACGGCACTGGCGCTCAAGTTCTCGACGAAGGGCTGCGCATCATCGCGCCGGAAACGCGCCAGGATGTGACACAGCACCATATTGCTGGCGCGAACTATACGCGCGAAATCGCCGGGATTGTTGGCGCGCGTATTGCCTACCTAAAGGGCGGAAGCCCTTCATGCGATGTGGACGGTGTGACAGGGGAAACGCTCAAACGCGCGGGCATCCGAGTTGTGCGTGTTCCGTGAGCAATGACGAGAGAAGAGACCAATCGCGGCAAAGAAGTCACGCCCGAAGAAGCCCGCGAAGCCCGGCAACGCGCGCGACGCGGCCCTCGAGTTTGGACGCACGCAAGGTATCGATGTGCTCGATGAAATCGGCACGGCGTACA
>CAIYET010000679.1 GCA_903925285.1 Candidatus Hydrogenedentota bacterium
ATCATGAAAATGAAACCGATAACATTCGCAAGTTGCCTTCTGGGCGTAGCGGCACTAGCGTTCATCGCTGGGTATGTTGCCGGCCCGATATGCTATCGCGAAGAACTTGCACGTGCTAATAAGGCAGCACAGTACAACATTGACCGTGAATTGAACTACAACCGACAACAAGCGTCGGACACCTTCTATCTTGTCCGGATGCTTGATGAGGGAAAGCCCGGCATGGCACTGAATCGGCTCAATGGCATGTTGGACTGTTGGATTCTTGAAGTAGCGACTGAAGGGGGGCCACGTCCTGTTGTTTGTCCAGATATGGACCCGACCCCTGACATTGAATTGATGGCACGGATTGCAGATCATAGAGTTGTCCATCCGACGACGAATGGACTACCTTCTATTGGTTCCACGGTTTCAAACCTCCTACAGGTCGCCTATCTTGTTGAGAAGAAACACCAACCCAAATGATTGAGTGCGAACCAACGGATGCAGCCGCTGCTAGCCATGGACGGTAGTGAGCCTTGGACAGTACGTCGCAGCGGCTGATCCGTGACGTTCGGCAGCAAAAAGGAAAACTGATGAAACACTATCAACTGGTGATCCAGATGACAGCGATCTGCATCTTCGCAAGTTTCACCGGACGTGCGGTTGCGGCACAGGGCAATACTGAGGGGGGATTGCCCGTGACCACGGGTCCTGTCTCGACGGTTCTTGTCGCAGAGAGGACCGTGGTGCCCCTTGGCGATCCCATCAATGTTTCCGTGAGTGTGGCGAATCGAGGACATCAAGAGACATCTGTCGACAAGGCTGAGACCGTTTTCGACTGTTTTGAGGTGGTCGATGCAAAAGGAAAGGCTCTTCCTTATGTATCGGATTACGGATCCGCACAAGTCCTCTCCCAGCCAATTGATGTTCAACCAACATCGACGGTCGCAATTGTGCAGAGTCTTGATCTGACCGACCAGTATCTCTTCCAGAGGGCAGGACGCTACTCCATTCGATTCAAAGGCTATGGTTGGGGGTTGAGTACAGAGATCAACCCGCCGCCATCCAGTGTGATTACTGTCAACGTCACGCAGGGGCAACTAGCTGAACTGGATGGGATTGCAGCTTGCTTACTTACCGTTCTCCCCAGCGGGTGGACTCTACAGAAAAGTCCTCGTCACGAACAGCAAGTTACGCCCTTCGGAAGGGTTCTTGTCCCTGGTTATAGAGTGTCCTTGGTTGGCAACTCCAGGGGAGGGGAATCTGTTTGGCTGTGGCTAACAAAGGTCAAAGTCCCGATTGATACCGCACACAAGTCCGACCTAACCAGTGATTATCTGGGTCACGAGAAAGCCCTTCATGTCTATGTCGCGTGCGGAAGCAAGACCGAGGCGCTTTGGCCGAAAGCTATTACTGACATTTCGCGTGTGTTGAAGATTGAAACCGAATAGAGGGAGCCGAACCAAAGGCTGGAGGCAACCGCTGCCAGCAAGTAATGGACACGACAAGGCGCTGGGCAGCGGTGCCTCAGCCTCGTCGTTGGCTTATGACATGATGAAACCGTTCAAAAGAATAACCATACGCCTAGCATACTTGACGGTTGGAGCAGTCCTGATTGGGCCGTTCTACTTTGTCCCATGGGAAGTTATCTGCTGGATTCAATTCGTCCTTGTTCTTCTGTGGACGCTCGTAGGCATCAGGTGCGATATCGTGTGGTCGCGGAAATCAGAGATCAACGATCTATTTGGCGAGACCTGGCCGGTGCGTCAGGTAAAGCATTGGCCTTTTCTCGTCCTCTTTCTCCTCCTCATCAATCCGTTCGTTCTCTTTGCGTTCAACATCTGGTGGTTCTTCCCTTGGGTTCCTTGGTTGAACCTGGCCTATCGCTGGATTACAAGGGAAGCACTCGTCGCGCCTCTCGTCGTATTCTGGGTTTGCACGATTTGTCCCACGTTCAGCATAGGTCGGCAGTTCTCAATGATGGTCGGCCTCCTGTGCACGCAACATGTTTTGCTACTTCTAGCGCATCACTGCATGGCGGGATTCAACAAGGATTATCTTCGAGATGGATGCACCCAAGACGACTTCCTCCTGCAACTCTATTTCAGCCTTGCATTCGGGACCTTAGTCTTCACTTTCTGTCATCTACTCGCAGCACGGTTGAGTAAAAGAAGGCTCACATTGGATCTAACGAAAGCACGAAGCCAACCACGGCCTGCACCGGACCGCTGACCGCGGCCCGTTGAGGCCGGACGTTGTGCGGATATAATTGATGAAAAAGGCATCCACATACTACTTTGCAACATTGACGGTCCTCAACGGAGTGGCGGTATGTCTG
>CAIYET010000680.1 GCA_903925285.1 Candidatus Hydrogenedentota bacterium
CACTGGTAGCTCAACGGTGCCGTGCCCCCTGCCGTCACACTGAAGGGCACTGCCGCGCCAGGATTCACCGTCGCCGACTGCGGTTGCACTGTGATCGAAACCCGGTCATTGACAACGAGCGTCGCAACGTTTGACGACGCGTTGCCGACGACGTTTGTCACGACGCACGTGTACGACCCCTCATCCGCCTGCTGGGCCGACGTGATGGCGTACGTCGCGCCCGTCGCGCCGCCGATATCCGTTCCGCCCTTCTTCCACTGATAACTGCGCGGTCCTGTCCCCGTAGCCGTCACGCTGAAGGACACTACCGCGCCAGGATTCACCGTCGCCGACTGCGGTTGCACTGTGATCGACACCCCGTCACCGGGATCGTGCTCGACCGTGACGCCGCGGGCCTCCAGGATGCCGATGTCTATGCGGGCCTGCGCCGATAGAGGGTTGCCAAGCAGACCGATCGTGTCTCCTGCGTCAAGCCCGGCGTTATCCAACAGGGCGCTCACATCGACGATCTGGTTGTTGGCGAGCCCCAGCAACGTGAGGCCGGTGAGACCGGCCAGTGGACTCAGGTCGATGATCTGGTTGTTCTGGAGGATCAGGTACGTGAGGTTGGTGAGACCGGCCAGTGGACTCAGGTTGATGATCTGGTTCCCGTTGAGGTACAGCCGCGTGAGGTTCGTGAGACCGGCCAGTGGACTCAAGTTGATGATCTGGTTCCCGTTGAGGTACAGCCGCGTGAGATTCACGCAGTACTCAATGCCCGATATGTTGGCTATACCTGCTTCATAGGCGTTGAGCGTTGTCAGTCCCAGCAAGTCGCTGTCGAGAATATCTCCCGCCGGTTTGCTGATCGCCAGACGAATCGCCGCCTCAAGGTTCGCGTCGGGGAAAGTGACGACTTCACCCGCGCCTTCGGCCACGGCAATCGTGGACGGGTAGAGTTTCGTCGCGCCTTGGGAGAGGGACGGCGCCTCGTTCAGCCACGCCTGCTGGAGCGTTCCCGCATCGTATTTACCGAGCCGATCATTTCCCTCGAATAGGCAGTAGACGCTTCCGTTCGCCGCCGCCAGTGCAACCGGGTAGACAACAAGTGGACCGTTCAACGCAAAAGGTGCGGGCTTCATCCATGCTTGCGAGAGATCCGATTCCTTGAACTTACCGAGCTGCTGGCCGTTGTTGAAGAGACCGTATACGTAGTCATCCGCCACCGCAAACGCCGTTGCGCGACCAGCGCCGTACATGGGACCGTCCTTCAGCCAGACTTTGGAAAAGCCCGACATATTGTACTTGCCGATCTTGAGGCCGTTGTTGAAAAGGCAATAGAGAAAGCCGCGGCTTACGGCCAGCCCCCTCGGATAGTAGGTCGAGCCGTTCGAGGAATACGAAGGGGAATCGCTGACGGCCACTGGAGCGAGAGCGGACGCGATGAAAGCCCCCATTGCCTGCCCGTTGGCGTACAGGAAATAGACATAACCGCCGCCCGCCGCCACCGCCGACGGATAATACGTCGAGGCGCCGGACTGGTAGCTGGGACTGTCCTTGTCCCAAATCCGCGTCAGGTCCGACGCGTCCCACCGGGCGACGTCCCAACCGTTGTTGTGCAACGTGAACAGGTCATCCGCCCAAGACGGCACGGACAGCATCGCCAAGACAACCACTCCTAACCACGAACCCGTGCATAGACCGCGCATTTCATTCATCTCCGTCGGCTATCAAGAGTGTGCCGGTTCAGCGGGAATTCCATCACCCAGCACGATACACCGGTTCATCGTCCAATGCAAAGCGACACGAATCTCACGACACGAATCTCCAAATCACACAAGATATTGTGCCAAGTTCCAGTTTCGGGCTGGACAAAACTCCCCTTACGCGGTAGGATCGCGACGTTCGCCGGGCAATAGGGTAGCTCCCGAAACGCGGTAAGCATCTACCGCTTTCGCCCGGCATTCCCCGATGCGTGGAAAGGATGCGCCACATGGCAGATGAGACCTCGCTGAAGATAAGAACCCGCGACTGCAATCTGTGTGGATTCTGGCCGTTACCGAGTACTGGCTGGATTAGTTTCAGCGTATCTGATATCGAGCAAAGTGAGTGGTTGAATTACTGGCTCACAGATGATCGTCTTATCGGCGGACTCATCTTTCATCGGCTCGTGGCACCATTTGATGCCATCTATCGAACGACACCTATACCGGGCTGGCAGGCGGCTGAACGGATAGTGGGTAGTCAGGAGCCTGGTGCCGATAGATTCTTTGCGATTGTCAACGCCTATGACGTCAAGACGGGACATTCTTTCCTACCGCACTGCGATGAACCATTTGGAATCATGTACAACGGGATCGAAAGACGCATTGAGGTATTCCATTCAGGATTGCCGCCCACCCTATTGCCTGAAGGTGAGTTTGACAGGGACCGCCTTGCGTTGATTCTCTCGTTCTGTAACGGCATGGATGATCGCGCACTGGAAATGGTCCGCACTATTCTGAATGTCATAGGCACATACTATTTACCGATCCGCGAAGCCTTGAAACAACTCTTCTTTACCAGCGATAGCCTCCGAAAGACCACACTGGGGCATTGGTTTCCTCATTACTTCGATGAGGGCAGCCATGAACAACGCCTATGGATTGCTCAACTTGAACAACACGTCACGACAGCCGGCGTCAACGGCGTACTCGATCTGAGGGAAGGCCACGTTAGGCCGCTCGACTTGGCCAGGTGGTATGTCGATACAGGAGATGAGCCTACTGCCGAAGACTTGAAATACGCCGCGTTCCGTGCGCTACGGAGAATCGTCGCAGAACTACGAACCGCGGACGGGAAGACTTCAGAGTCGACTTCGGCATCAGCGGCCGTACCCAGGGATGAGACAACCGGCGATCGCGAGGAAGCCCAACGGCCAGGAGGCGATGACGCAGTGAAAGCCATCGCGATATCCGCCACGACCGTAGACTGGACGACAATCAAGATGCGATTTTCTAGAGATTCACCGGATGTAGTCCTTGTTACACGAGACGGTGGACAACAAGAACGCCTTACAGCAGCGCAACTGGGACTTGCAGACAAGCGGAACGGTTGGAAACCGAATGCACAATGGAATCTGCTGAAGCGATTCGCCAATGAACCAAACCGGCATATTGTGCCGTCCACCACGACAGTGACCGCCTTTAAGCGAAGTCTGACTCGCCTTAATGATGCACTGAAAACTACATTCAGCGCCTGCAATGCCCCAATCATTTCCATAGCCAAAATGGAGAGCCGTACGCGCGGGGGCAAACACAAACCGGCTCGCGGCTGGCATTGCCAGATAAACATCGGGTAGTTGTCACCCGCGACCGAGTGACAGATTCCCGCGACCGAGTGACAGATTCATAATCTACAAGTCCAATAAACACAGACCCTTCCGCTCCTTCATTCCGCCCATTTCGCGACCAGTCACCCAATATGGGCGACGGCGCAATTAGGCGCAATGGAGAAGAACGATGGACACTCAGACGCTACTCACCTTCGCCGAAGCCACGAAGACCCTGCCGAGGGTAAACGGAAAAAGAATCCACGTAAGCACGCTATATCGCTGGTACAGCACTGGTGTCAAAGGCGTCAAGCTACGGTGCGCGGGGTGTGGCAGACGCTTGCTTGTGAGCCGCGAAGCGTTGCAGGAATTCATGGTAGCCGTGGCCGCAGTTGGTCCAGTACGCCGCGTGCGCCGCACGACGCCCTCGACGCCACCGAAGGGCCGCACGCCTCAGCAACGCGAACGCGATATCGAGAAGGCCGAAGCCTACTTGAAATCGCAAGGCGCGATGTGAGGCATTCCCTAATGCCGACGACAGCCAAGCACAAACAGAATGACCTGCTCGACAGCGCCGAGCAGGTTATCTTGTGCGCAGCGATTATGAGCATTGACGCTGCCGTACAGACCGCCGCTGTCGCATTCGTGCGACGCCATACGTCTTGGGTCACGAAGCAGGCCGAAGAGATTGCCTGCGCAATCAGAGCGATTGCGGAAGACGGCGCGGAAGTGGAGCCGGTTGGACTTTGGGAACGTGGAATCTCGCCGTCCGTCCTTGGCGCGCTGCTGGGCCATAACAACGATTGCGGGGCGACAACTTTCGTTTCGCTTGAACGGGCGATCGGTCTACTCGACGATGCCGAGATCGAACACTCGATCCGAGATACGGGGTTGGCCATTTCGTGCGGAGCGCTGACAGCTACCCAAGGACTCGACCGTATCCAGCAAGCCGCCGCTCTGAGAACGCCAAAGCACGGCATCGAGTTCGAGGATTTGACATCGTGGCGTGACCTGGCGGCACAGGAACCGCCGTGGCTCTTCGACCAGCGCATCCCTGACAAGGTTGCCATCGTCTTCGCCGCTGCTGGCGGAACCGGGAAGACGGCGCTCGCACGCGCGATTACCTTGAGCGGGATTACGGGGAAGACGATATTCCCCTCTTTCCGCCCCAGCCGGACTATGACCGTGCTGGTTCTGAATGCCGAAGACTCGACGCCGATCTATCTCCGCGGACTCGTTGCGACGGCGAAATTACACGGGATATCCGACGCCGACCTCGACGACGCACTCCGCCATCGGCTACTGCTGCGTTCTCTTGCTCCATTGCGATTTCTGAGAATCGACAACTCCGGAACCGTCGCCGAATCACCCGACTACGCGGAACTGCTCGCTACTGTACGCCGCCTGAAACCGGACCTGCTCATCGTCGATACGTTCCGAAAACACTTCGGGGGACGTACAGAAAAGGACAATGACGAGGCAGGTGTCTTCATGGAGGCATGCTCCCGGCTAGCATCCGAAGGTGACACGGCCATCATCGTGTTGACTCATACATCGAAGGCGAGTGCTCGCGATACCGAGGCGAATGGTGGCGACGTGCGAGGAGCTTCCGCAATCCTCGACGAAAGCCGTTGCGGTTACAGCCTGAAAGGGACAAACGGCGGGTTTTCGATGCATTGCGTCAAAATGTCTTACGGCCCAAAGCCGACGCCGGCCGATTTTCGGTTCGATGGGGCTGGGCTTGTCGAGGCAACACAGAACCGCGATCCGCTCGCAGTGGCCGGAACTTTGCGGCAATGGCTGCTCGACAACCCGAAGATGCTTATCACTAGAATCGGCATTACCGGGCGCAAAGGCAACGCGGCGCTGGCGCACGACCACATCGTGCAGGCGCATCCATGGGCATCAGCGGACAAGATCGCCGATGCAATTGCCGCAGGTATCCGCGCCGGGCTTCTGAACGAGATCGAACGAAAGAAAGGAAACGGGCAGGAGATAGCGGCGCTCATGCCGGGTACTGCCGAGTTTGAGGAGGTAGACGATGATGACACCCCATTTTGACACGTCCCGCTCAGGGGGCACCACACACACTATTAAGAGTGTGTGTGGTGGGCACCCTGAAGGCGGTAATCGGTGGGCGCTGAGAAAGGCCGGAACCAAGGCCCTGATAATCCGCCTCTGGGCACGTTGTCGCCGCGTTGAAAACGTTTTCCGGTTCTTCACGCGTAGCCGCGATTGGATTTGCTTCTATGTGCTCGAACACGGATCGACAGTGCTTTGGCGCTGGGCTCAACGACGGCTTGTTGATGCCGAGGGCCAAGGCGAAGGCGAAGAGAGCATCAAGGTGGCGCTCCGGTTGGTGGGGTGCATCGCCAGCGCACGGGATGCTGGTCGATGTGCATGCCCAACGAGCCGCACTTTTGGTGTACGCGAGCGGATGCGTGGCTACCTGATGGAACGCGCGCTACGCCGATTCACGAGATGGGCACGGTGTCGGATCGTAGCCGCCGACCGTACGCAAGAACGCGAGGCCATTCTCGAATCGCGGGAACTTCACGAGCACCTGATCGGCGCCGCGAACTTAGCGCGGATTGAAACCGAAAACTATAACGGCGATTCGTCGGCAAAGTGCCCTATGCGCGCGACGGATGCGCCGAGACAAGGAAAGGACACCACTGAATGAATTTCCAGCAGCGAGAAGGTGCCAGGCTGGCCACAGGCGGCACAAAAGACAAAACGATCTGCCAGCGTCTTGGTATCAACAAGTCAACGTGGCTCCGTTGGCGGCACGATCCCGAATTCATCGAGTACGCGCATACGCTCGAAACTGAACGCGAGCGACAGGAAATCGAACGTGGCCTTAACCACATCTCGAACGCGATAGAGACCTCGGGGTCATCCGACTCGAACGTGCACGCGCAGATAGCGCAGATGTGCAATGAGGCCGTTCAAGTTCTCCAAGACCTGCTTCACGACTCAAACCCGCGTATATCCTTGAGCACGTCCATAGCGGTACTGAATTTGGCTGGTCACGTCCCGCCAGCACGGAAGCCCTGCGTGCAACCGAACGACGTGGCCAGCCGTAGGGGGTTGGCGCTGGCTCGACTGAGCGCCGCGGTTGATGACGACGAGGGGGTAATGGTGAATCCAGCAGTCGCGAGCACAGGCGAGGCGGAAGGCAAACTGCCATGAAGCCGCGCCAGGCGAAATCCGATGCTCTGACTACGTTCAGAATCTTCAACCCGAAAGGAACCCCACGATCATGACATGGCCCGCGAAACGTTACGTGTCTGTTCCCCGGCTGACGAATGCACAAAAGGAAGCTGCCCGGTTAATTTTGGGTGGTAAGAGCATTGCGCGGACGGCTGAAATCGTCGGTGTTGCCCCTGGAACCGTCGAACGCTGGCGTCGCAACCACAAGCTCTACATCGAGTACGCCGCGGACCTCGAACGTGCGCGGGACGAGAAGATCGTCACCTTGGGTTCTGAGGAAGCCCGTGCAGACATCGACACCGACCGGGAATGCTGCGACGTGATGAGCGAGTTTCGACGCCTTGCACCGCTGGCAGTGGGCAAGGTGGAGGCAATGCTCGAAGACGGCAATCCTCGCGTCGTACTCCAGGCGGCCGCCATGATATTTGACCGTGCTGGTTACATCCCTCCGGCCAGGCGCCAGGCTCCGTTACCGAGGGGTCCGAAACTTGGAGTGGATAGGTTACGGGAGTTGAAGCTCGAGGATGTGTATTGGGAAGGACGCGAGAAGCCCCAGTCCGCCAACGCTGCGGGGGCGTCCTTTGGCGCGGAGCATTCCGGGAGGGGTGATGAGCCTTCAAACGAATCTGGGGCATCCTGCGAAGAATCGGGCGACGATACAAGCGGCGACGATGTGCCGCCCGACTACCTGTGAATCCGAAACTACCCCGGTATTTCGAGCAGCCCCCATGATTCGACGTGGCCGGTAGGCGTGCCCCCCGTGACCGGGTGGGGTGGGGTACGTGGCCGCGGGGTAATCCTTTCCTATCCGTACAGCTTGCATGGGCGCGTGAACTGTAGTATAAACCCTTTGGGACGTATGTTGAGGACGGGAAGAATCCGGCCGAGTGCGTAGCGGCAAAGAAGTAGCGCCCACTCTGCCGGACGACAACCACAGGGCGCGCGGAACCGAGTGCTGTAGCCAACAACAGGGAGGACATATCGTGAATCAAAACAAAGACTTGCTTTCCACCATGGCTTACATCGACATACTCATAGCAGTCGCACTGCCAATCATCGCGGTAATCGTCATCATCATGGGATTTGCTGGAGTCTTTGACAAGGAATCCGGAAACTACCCATCGAGTTGAGGGTAAGCCCATGATTTGCCATGGGTGGCACCCAATCCCCCCGTGACCCGGATACCCCTACCGGTTGATGCGCGATCTTCGAAGCCTTCGACCTCGACGCCGCCGACGGACATGCGCCATGGGCATATCTACTCGACGACGCGCCGACCCTCGACGAGCAACGCGCACGGACACGCTTCAAAACCTTCGACCTCGACGACGCGCTACGCCTCGATGCGTACACGCGGGTAGACTACACCCGGATCCGATATGCGCCTGACCGCCCACGCTGCCCAGCACGACACGAACGCCGCACCTGTCGATATCTCACCACTCCTTCCCGACACACGCACTGTGGCCACCGGGGGCTTAGTTGACCAAATCAGTCAACCATTCGCATCCTCTAAGGCTATCGCGGCTGCTATTGCAGGCGTTACCCAGTATATCTACAGCGTGTCCTGAAGCGTCAAACGTGTACCGTACACGTTTTCAGGCGATGAGCACATATTTCACTTGCATTTAACGCGAAAGTCTGATACACTGTGGCTACAGTTTAAGTGTTACCAGTCAATGGTTTAGGCCGTTGTGCCGTAAGTGACAGTGTACTACCGGTCTGCCTTACACGCAGGGTGTCGCAGGTTCGAGTCCTGCACCGCCCACTATTCAAAACCCCTTGAAAACCTGCGGAAATATTGGGATTCTAGGCACTCTTGACTTTGGAACACGTCCCTTTGTCTTGAGTGTTAAGCGTGCAAGATGTTGCCACAAGAACATAGAAACACTCAGAGAAAAGACACCGTTGCGGTTTCCGTCGGTAACGTGACACTTGGCGGCGGCGCGCCAATCATCGTCCAATCGATGACGAACACGGATACGGCCGATACCGAGGCGACGGCGCGGCAGGTGCTCGAACTGGCCGAGGCCGGCTCCGAACTGGTCCGCGTAACGGTCAACACGCACGAAGCGGCGTCGAGCGTTGCGGAGTTGGTCCGGCGTGTCCGGGACGCTGGCTGCATGACGCCCATTATCGGCGATTTCCATTACAACGGCCACATCCTGCTCACCGAGTTCCCACAATGCGCCACAGCGCTCGATAAGTACCGCATCAATCCCGGCAACGTCGGCGCTGGGCGCACGCGCGACACACATTTCTCGACCATCTGCCGGGTCGCGGCGGACCACAACAAGCCCGTGCGCATCGGCGTCAACGCCGGCTCGCTCAACCCCGACCTCGTCGAAGCCGCCCGGCGCGAAAACATCGAGCACGATCTCGGCAAGTCCCCGCACGACATTCTGAACGATTGCATGCTCCGCTCGGCATTGGACTCGACCGCGTTGGCGTTGGCCAGCGGATTACGCGAAGATCAACTCGTTATTTCCTGCAAGAGTTCATCGCCGCGCCACCTGATTCAACTCTACCGCGAACTCGATCGAGCGACCCGCCAGCCGCTGCACCTCGGCCTTACCGAAGCCGGAATGGGGATCAAAGGCTTGGTCTGGTCTGCGGCATCGATGGCGGTGCTACTCGATGAAGGGATTGGCGACACGATTCGCGTATCGCTGACACCGCGTCCCGGCGGCGACCGCCGCGATGAGGTCTATGCCGCCTGCGAGCTACTTCAGGCGCTCGGACTGCGTGCGTTCGCGCCGACGATTACCGCCTGCCCAGGATGCGGGCGCACGGACGGCGCGCTGTACCAGCGCCTCGCGCAGGAAACCGAAACCTACATCCGCGCGCGATTGCCCAAGTGGCGGCGGACGCGTCCCGGCGTTGAATCGATGATCATCGCCGTCATGGGCTGCATCGTCAACGGACCGGGCGAATCCAAGACCGCCAACATCGGGATCAGCCTGCCGGGCAATGACGAAGACCCGCACTGTCCCGTGTTCATCGACGGTCTACGCACGGTCACGCTATCGGGCACGCCGACCGAGATCGAAACCGAGTTTCACGATATTATTGATACCTACGTCGCGACGCGGTATCCTGAAGCCTGAAGCCTGGAGCGCAGCCAATGGCGCCGACAAGCAAACTCGATAACGAAACCGAGCCTTTCTTCCCGTGTTCGTGGGATGCGAACGTATGGGTATCGACCTCGTTCGCCGTGGGCATGCTCATAGCCTTGGCCGCGATCTTGGCCGGAATGGGATTGCTACTGTTCCAAAGCGCGCAAGTCGCGTCGGGACTCTGCTTCCTGGGCGCCACCGCAACCCTGTGCATCGTCATGATGTTGTCGCAGTACGGAATTACCGGTTATCGCATTGCCGCGGACGCCATCATCGTGGTGCGGCGGCGCGGCAGCATTCGTATTCCCAGCGAGACCATCCAGGCCGTAACCCTGGTGGAAACCGACGCCCTCCACGGTACGCGGCGGATCTATGGCACCGGCTGGTCCTTCGGAAACGCAGGCGTCCTATCGAGTCCGCGCTGGGAACGCATCCAGGTTTACATCACCCGAAAAGACAGCCTCGTACTGATCGAACGCGCAGACGATATCCCCGTGATTTTGTCGCCCGACAAGCCGCGCCCATTCATCCACGCATTCCACAGTGCGCGTGGACCGCAATAGGCTGTAGGCTGTAGGCTGTAGGCTGGAGGAAGAACAGATGCGCGACCATCGGAAGTTGAGAGCGTTTGAATTGGCGGACGCGTTGGCGATAGCGGTCTACAAACTTACGCGCGAGTTCCCAAGAGAAGAATTGTTCGCACTGACCTCACAGATACGCCGTGCGGCCGTTTCGGTGGCATCGAATATCGTAGAGGGGTGTGCAAGTCGGCGGCGCCCTGCGCCGCCTGCTCGACATACGAAGGCCGATTATGTGCGCTTTCTCGACATTGCCTACGGTTCGTCGCGAGAACTCGAATATCAGATTTCGCTTGCTCACAGACTGGGCTATGCGCAAGACGCGGGCTATGCGCCCGTTCAGTCCCTCTGTGAAGAAACAGGAAAGGTGCTGAATGGTCTTCTCCGTTCCCTTCGCACATAGTCACTTACCTACAGCCTACAGCCTACAGCCTACAGCCTGAAAAGGAATAACCCATGCAGGAATTGAC
>CAIYET010000681.1 GCA_903925285.1 Candidatus Hydrogenedentota bacterium
AATCTGCATAAGCAGAAAGGTGGCAAACCCGGCATTTTGCTGGAACTTTTGCTGGAAGTCCGACCTCCTCAAATCTCCAAACCTCGTGTAGTCAATCAGTTAGGTTTGGAGGCGAGGGTCGGAATCGCTCTATGAAACCCACTTCTTGGGGGTAAATTACGCTGCTTTTGTGAGGAATCAAGCCCTATCCGACTTAATCCAATTTAACCGTTTTTAATCCGTTGGGTGCCCGTTTAGGTGCCCGTTCTTCGGACGGAAATTGTGCTGGCTACGAGGCACTTTGTTGCTGCAGCCGCGATGCGAAACGGGAGTGACGGGCGGGTTGATCATTCGATCTGCGCACACGATCATCGGCACGGTCGTCGAAGTAACCCGACACAATTGCCCCATGTTCATCGAGGAACTCAACCGCCACCTAACCGTCAGTTCGATTCCGGAACTGCCCCGCGTGCTTGAGTTCGACAAGAACTTTTGGAACGTCGTTTTAATTCGCGAGCCGCGAGTGCCCAAACCGGATTGCTTGAGGAACGCCAAACGATACCTTGAAGTGTTTTTGAGGATCGTGCCCGGTCTCCACCGTCTCCCCATGAAGCCAGATCGAGGTTCTCTTCCACGTCAACCCTGGGAAGATGTTACGCGTCTGCCTGTGGTAAGCGATTCCGCGACGGACAACCTCATCAGTCCGCAATTGGACGATGTCATCTCCCTGGTGGCGAATGCTTCGGGGCCATCCTCTGGGCAGTCCAAACGCTGCCAAACACAAATTTATGATCGAAAAAGCTGACATAACCGATAATCTGATTCTTTACGCGTTTGGCCGTGACCAAGGAACGGGCCTCATCGCGGTGAGCAAACCCGAAACCTCAGAGGCGGAGGAAACGCCATGAACAGGGAACTTAAAGGGCTAGGGGGAATTCAGAAGTATCGAGATCTCTCGGATGTCTTCCTGTCGCACGAACCATATCTCGGCACGCTCCTCCGTGGGGAACACACATCGTTAACGGAGCTTGCTTCGTTCTTGGCACCCGACGGTCTGCTCGCAATGTGGACAAAGCTGACCCCGATGCAACGCAAGGCATTCTTTATGTGGGCGTTGAGGAAAGACCTTAGGGTTGCCGGACTCGCGTTGGCAGCTGCGCGCAAGGCGAAGATAACACTGGCAACCGCCAGCCTACAGAGGGTGCTTGTCGTAGAAATAATCCGCACCCGTATTCGCAGCCGAAACCAAGGCGTGCTAGAGGTTATCGAGGGCGTTCGCGCCGGGATGAACTGCAGACGCGACATCCCGGTCGATCCCCGCTTCGTTTGATCAATCCTCAGTGTGAGCGCAGCCCTGGAAATACGACCAAACCACTGAATATGGACTACAGCGAGATTTCAAATGAACTTGTGCGGCTCGCCAAAAGCGCGGGCATGCTTGTCCGAACGGTCGAGACTCAAGGACTCCGGACAACTGCCGTTTACGTGATTCCAGAGCGTTGGTTTGTCGCATTTGAACCCGCTGGTGCGCTCTTTACCGGAGTTTACGCTCCCCCAGATTTGAGACTCGTGGGGACGCGTCAAATCCCATTCATTGACCTAACCCTCGAAACCCTTGGAAGCGAGTTTAGGTCAGCGCTGGCGCAGCTGTCCCTTCGTGAGAACGGGGAAGACTGAGGGTCTTGCCAACACCCGTCTCCCCGCGCAGCAGCAACCGCGGAAGCAAATCAATGCGCTCTGGAATGCCCAACGCCACCGAGTCAACGTCAGGATTCCTGCCATCAAGACAACCGGCGATCTTTTCCAAGTATTTCCGGCGTCCCTCTTTCTTGATGACGTGTGCTTCGCGGAACTGTCGACCGACCACGTCCACGGCGGTCAAAAGCTCCCCCATACTGCCGAACATCATTGTCAGCAAGGATGGGTCATCCTTCTCAGTCGCAGCACGTGGCATGCGAATAAACTGGCCTCGCGTATGTGTGCTGCCCATGACGGGGCGTCCTTGTCTCAACGCAACCCACAAACAAATCGAGTTAGAGGCTTGTGGAACGGAAGTCATCCGCAGCCACACCAGATCTTAGCCCGCCAGCCTGCCTACTGGATCAAACGAAATAGTGCCGGAACCGGACCATCTGTTGATTTGGCGGGAGGCAAGAGTGCTCATTCTGGTTTTCTACAATATGATGTGGATTGGCAGTCACCATCACACAATCTGTAGGGGGCGCAATTTTCACAAAAAAACAGGTAGCGACGATCTTGATTGGTTAGAGGCTCCCTTCAGATGAATACATACATTCAAGCATCGGCAACGCTGAGGGGCGACCTGCACCGCAAGACGAATGTTGGCTACGCCGATCACAAGCCGACTCGGTGTTCGGACCGGAAGACTCAAAGGGTTCCGCGCCGAACTCGATCTGGAACGTATCCTCGGTCCCCAGCCGGGACTAGCTCAAAGTCCGGCAATCACAAAAAACTGAAAGGAATAATGGACACATATGCAAAAGCACCCAAATAACAAAAATCACCCCGAACTCGATTGTCTCCTGGCAGCAGAAGCCAAACCGACGCGGCCCAACGGAAACAAGCACGAACCCGCCCCAGGCATGGACAATCCTAACACCGGCACTGAACCCAGCCTGGCGGATCAGTCCAAGCCAGCCGATTCGTCTGCAAACAAAGCACTCGTCCCCACCCAACGCAGGCAGAGAGATGCCGAGCTTGCCGCAGCGCTGCAAATGATGATTGCGACCTTAGAACAGGAACAGAACGGACACTTTATGGTGGGACTTGCCGGTTATTGGATAGAGGGCATTCCATACTGTGCGACCGGTCTCTCCCTCGACGCAGG
>CAIYET010000682.1 GCA_903925285.1 Candidatus Hydrogenedentota bacterium
AATTCCAGGTGGTCGTCTCGAACCTGAACCGAAATCGTCCTCACTGTACGCTCTTCCTCCTCGAAAACTGTTCTCTACCACCACGAATATCGACACGAACGCTTATAATACCACCCAACTCGCAAGAGGGACAAATGGGAAACGAAGGCTTCAGCCCTGTGCCTTAGCGCAGGAGACGCAGGATTCCCCGGACTTCGGATTCGATCTTGTCGACCAATGCTTGGGCGCGTTGCGGCGAGTGGACATCGCGGCCTGTCCGTTTCTTGCGGCGCAGGTGACGGTCGGCGCCTTCGCCGGTCATGCCTTCCTGCCAGCGCAGATGCTTGAGCATGCGGACATCTTCGATATCGGCGGGCATGTAATACCGGCGGTTGTTGCGGTCGCGCTTGGGCCGCAGATGCGGCGAACTTTTCTCCCATTGCCGCAAGACATGCACTGCGACTCCGGTCAGTTCGCTGACCTCTGAAATCGAATACCGGCGGTTGGCGAGATCGGTCATTGCGCGGAATCCTTCGTACCTTTCGGGATGGTAGCAGAGCCGGGGATTTGCATCAACTAGGAATGGGCGCCTTGCCTTCGGGCGGCGTAGACGCGCCTCGTCCCTGAAATCCGCCATCGCCAATCCGTAATCGTTTGCGGGCGCGGGTGGGCTGTGGTACGCTTATTGTAAATGGTTGACGTATTTCGCAAAGCGTATCGGTTCGTTCGCTATGGGAATCGGCAGGCGCGATTGTTGCGGCTGGCGAATCTGATGGAGATGCGGTTCCAGCGGGGGCGGTTGCTGACGCATCCGCCGTTCCTGTGCCTGGATCTGGGGCCGGTTTGCAACTTGCGGTGTTTGTGCTGTCCGACGGGGGACGGGACGTCGAAGCTGGTTAAGGAGTTTCTGGAACCGGACGTGTTCGGGCGGATTGTGAAGAACATTCGGCTTGATCGGCTGGTCCATGTCAATCTCTACCGGCTCGGGGAACCGTTGTTGAATAAGCATCTGCCGGAGTATATCGGGTTCTTCGCGGATCGGGGCATCTTCACGTCGATCAGCGTGAATTTTTCTGCGAAGGATTATGACGACGATTATTTGGCGGCGCTCGGTCGTTCGGGGCTGGATGAAATGGTTGTGTGTGTGGATGGCACGACGCAGGAAACGTATGAGAAGTATCGCATGGGCGGCAGCCTCGAACGTGTCTTGGGCAATCTGCGGCGCATGGCGGCCGTGAAGCGGTTGCTGGGATTGGCGAAGCCGCATGTCGTCTACAAAATGCTGCTGAACCGATTCAATCAGCATGAAGTGGATGAGGCGAAGCGGTTGGCGGTGGAACTCGATGCGGAGTTTTATCAGCCGCATTTTTTCTGGACGCCGGAAGGTGGGGCGGAGATGTGGACGTCGGATGAGTTCCGGGAACGTTACAAGGATACGCCGCAGACGTATGTGGTGACGGACAGTCGGCACCGGTACGTGGATACGGAGTGTCGGCAGCTTTGGAATACGCTGCATGTGAACGCGAATGGGGACGTTTTCCCGTGTTGTTTCTATGCGGACCCGGCGGTGGCCTTTGGTAACCTGTTGTTCGAGTCGGCGGAGTCTGTCTGGAACGGCGAACGTATGCGGTACTTGCGCGGCTATGTGGTGGACAAGGCGGTCGGGGCGCCGCCGTTCCCAAATCGTTGCGCGGGTTGTCCACACCGGTTCTGCACGTACTGGCCGGCGAATTAGGAATTAGGAATTAGGAATGTTGGGTGGCAAACCACCGTTCTGAATTCTGAATTCTCATTTCCGACGGTCTTCTTCATCCATTCCTAATTCCTAATTCCTAATTCCTAATTTGTTCCTTGTGGCTGTGCGGCTGGTTGTGGTATATGTAAATAAAGTTGGGAGCAAGACGAGGTGTGCGAAGATGACAGACCATCAAAAGCTTGCGTTGTTTTTTGCGTTGATCTTATTCGTAGGCGTTCCTTATTTGGGGCAGTTGGCCAAGCGCGATGCTGCCAACAGGGCTGTGGGAGAAGCCGTGAAGACGAAGGATGGTAAACCTAAAGCGCCGCCCGTGAAACTCGAACCGCCGCTGTTGACCGAGGCCAACCTGATAAATACGCAGTGGGAACTCAATATATCGGGGATCAAGGCGAAAGTCACCCTATTGGCGGGAGGCAAGGCGGTCGCGGAAACGAACTCGACGATGATAGGCACCATTCAAGGGACTTGGAAAGTCGACGGGGCGGATCTGATTGTGACGGCTACGGCGATGGGGCAGACGAAGACCATGAAGCTGAAAATCAGCGGGAGCAATATCCTCGTCGAAGGCAAACCGGTACAGAAACTTATGTAATGGCGAATCATGTTACAAGGCTTCAGGCTTTAGGAAGTGTGGAGTACAAAGCGCGCGGTGCGATGTAGCTGAAGCTTGGGCGATTGCATGGAGGACTACGTAATGCGTAAATTTCGGCTGTGCTGTGTGGTAAGTCTCGTGGTGGCGGTAGCTGGGTGCGGTGTCGGCGGCAAGGTGGCGCAGAAGGCGACGGAGAAGGCTGTGGAGAAGGCCATCGAATCCCAGGCGAGCAAGGATGGCAAGGAGGTCAAGGCTAAGGTTGACTTGCAGAGCGGCTCGATGAAGGTTGTCTCGGACGACGGCAAGGAACAGATGAACATCTCGACGCAGGATGGCCAGACGACCGTGACGAGCCAGGATAGTGGGGCCAAGTCGGTCGTTGGAAAGGGCGCGAAGGTTCCGGAGGGGTTCCCGAAGGACATTCCCGTGTATGTGGGTGTCGAGGTGTTGATGGCGTCGGAGAGTGCGGAGGATAAGTCGTTCATGATCCGGGCGTCGACGAAGGATGCTGTGGACGTTGTGGGGGCGTACTACAAGAAGGAATTGGCCGGCCGGGGCTGGACGGAGTTACAGAGCGTGAATCAGGCTGGGCCGCCGCTTATGCAGATGCTTTCGTATCTGAAGGGGGACCGGCAACTGATGGTCATGATCCAGTCTTCCGATGAAACGACCACGTTGATACTTCAAACAAACAGCGGTAACTAATCGCGCAATCGTACACGCGGTGGAGGGGTGCGCTATGGCGATGTCTATGGAACAATTGATGCGGGGTGCGCTCGAGCGGCGTGCGTCCGATATTCATCTGAAAACGGGCAACCCGCCTATCTATCGCATCGACGGGGACTTGCACCGTATCGAGGATGAACCTTTGACTGAGGCGCACATCGTGGAGTTCCTCAAGGTGATTGCGTCGCCGACGGATGTTGCGAAGTATCAGAAGGTCCTGGACTTGGACTGTTCGTATATGTTCGAGGGCGTGGCGCGATTCCGGGTCAACGTTTGCCGGGATGATGGCGACACGCGCATTGTCATGCGTCTTATCCCTTTGCGCATCAAGACGATAGACGAATTGGATCTTCCAGTCGTGCTGCGGAAGATCTGCGAGGGGAAGAACGGATTGGTTTTGGTGACGGGTCCCACGGGCAGTGGTAAATCGACCAGTCTTGCGGCGATGGTCAATGAGGTCAATGAAAAGTTGCCCGTGCATGTGATCACGGTCGAGGACCCGCTCGAATTTGTGCATACGGATAAGGCCGCGATCATCACCCAGCGTGAGGTGGGCCACGACACGCTGTCGTTCGCAAACGCGTTGCGCGGAGCTTTGCGCCAAGACCCGGATGTGATTTTGATCGGCGAAATGCGCGACGCGGAAACGGTTCGTACGGCGTTGGCTTCGGCGGAAACGGGGCATTTGGTTTTCTCGACGTTGCATACGGTGGACGCGGTCGAGACGTTGAACCGTATCATCGACTTCTTCGAGCCGCATCAGCAATTGCAGATTCGCAAACAGTTGGCAAGTGTGTTGCGGGCGGTCGTCTCGCAACGCATTGTGCCGGTCAAGAGCGGCACGGGCAGGTGTGTGGCGGCGGAGATCCTCGTCGGGAACCGTACGGTTCGCGAGTTCATCGAACTGGGCAAGAGTTTCAAGGACATCGTAAGGCTGATCGAGGAAGGACATGATCAGTATGGTATGCAGACCTTCGATCAGGCGCTCTACGATTTGTACAAGGCGGAACGGATCACTGCGGAGGTCGCGCTGCAAAACGCAACGAGTGCGAAGGATCTGAAACTGCGGATTCAGGGATTGCGCGTCAACTGAACCATGGCGGTTGCGCGGGGTAAAGGAACGGCATTGACGGCGGCTTGGCTGATTGTAATTGCCCCATGGCTCTGTGCTGCGGAGGATAACTTGCTGCACAACGCCGGTTTCGAGGCGCTGGACGGGGGCATGCCCGCGCATTGGAACCTTTTCGTGCAGCCCGAGCCGGGTGCGGAAGGCCGATTGGACACCCAAACGTTCACGGAAGGCGCGCGTGCCGCTTATCTGCATAATCCGGATACCTATGCCAAGGACCCTTGCAACAACTGGAGCCAAAATCTCTCCAATACCGTGGCGGGAAAGACTATCGTCGCGGGCGGAAGCATCAAGACCTCCGGTGCGGCGAGCGCGGCTATTTGGGTCCAATGCTGGCGCAAGGATCCGTGGGGCATGCTCCGGCTCGCCAGCACTGCGGACGCCATGCCCGTGAGCGGCGATACGGACTGGAAACCCGTCGCGGTCAAGTTTGCCGTTCCGTCCGATACCGATTTCGTTGTCGTGCGTTGCGTCGTTCGCGGCGCGGGCAGCGCCTGGTTCGATGACCTGCGTCTCTATGAAACGGGTACTGAAACGGCCACGCCCGCAGAAAAGTCCGCAAGCGCTCCACCGCCGCCTAGCCCGGCCGTAAAGGAAGCGTCCGAGGCCGCCGTCGGCCTTGCGCGCGAGACGGCGGCAATGGCGAAGACCATCGAGTCGCTGCGCGGCGCGAATGAAACGTTGCGACGCGATCTGGCGCAAATGCGCGAGGATGTAGCGGACCTTCGCGACCGGCTCGCACGGGGCGAGCAACCCGCCCCCGCGCCTAAGAAAGCCGTGCCGCCACTGGTGCCGCATGGATACGCAGAGGAGGAGCCCCGCCCGTGAAAACCATCGCCGCCATAGCCCTGCTGACCGGCGCAGCCGTAGGCGGAATCGTCTGGTTCGGCTGGGCGCTAGTACAGAATACGCTCGCCGCCGTCCGCAAAAAACAAGCGCCCATCAATACTAAATTGTAAAAGGACCATTCCGTTAGACACAGTAAATAGTAATATATTTACATGTTATTAAATAACGTCTTGCGCCCGGCATTGGGAAGGGCTTGTTTGGGCCTCTTTGCGACGGCTCGATTTGGGTGGGAATTGGCTCAAGAAAAAAAGTGTTGACAAACGTGCTTCGTTGTGCTATAGTTTCGGCTCCTAACCCGTCAAGTACGGCGCATGGAACGGGACGCAACCCCGGCGGAAACAAAAGGGTTGACAAAAGCCCGAAGATGTGATAGACTACAAGTCTTGTAAGGAATGAGTTGCCCGGCAAAGCGCTGGAACAAGCTAGCGCCGAGGTAGGTAGAGCGGCGCTGGGAATTTTGTGTCTTGCGTGGGCAGAGTTGGATGCTCTTTGAAAATTGAATACGGTGTATGTTGTGATAAACCACACTTGTGTGAGTGCGAAGGTCCGACCTTCGCATGCCCCAAATAGACATACCTGTACCACAAATGCAGGGAGTCAAACTCGTTTCAAAAGCGTGAAGCTGATGAGGCACAGCCTTTCGGCGGATCGCGATAGTTTTATCGGAGAGTTTGATCCTGGCTCAGAACGAACGCTGGCGGCAGGCTTCATACATGCAAGTCGCGCGATTAAAGCCCGCAAGGGTATATAAAGCGGCGAACGGGTGAGTAACAGGTGGATAATCTACCTTTCGGCGGGGGACAACGGCTGGAAACGGCCGCTAATACCGCATGTGGTTGCTGGGACTCGGGTTCCGGCAAAGAAAGGGGCTGCAAGGCCCCACCGAAAGATGAGTCCGCCCCCCATTAGCTAGTTGGCGGGATAATAGCCCACCAAGGCTTTGATGGGTAGCCGAGCTGAGAGGTTGTTCGGCCACACTGGAACTGAGACACGGTCCAGACACCTACGGGTGGCAGCAGTAGGGAATATTGGACAATGGGCGAAAGCCTGATCCAGCCATGCCGCGTGAGTGACGAAGGCCTTCGGGTCGTAAAACTCTTTTCTGAGGGAAGAACATCCGGGGCAGGAAATGGCCCCGGCTTGACGGTACCTCAGGAATAAGCAACGGCTAACTCCGTGCCAGCAGCCGCGGTAATACGGAGGTTGCAAGCGTTGTTCGGAATAACTGGGCGTAAAGGGAGCGCAGGCGGTTGGGTAAGTCCAAAGTGAAAGCCCGGGGCTTAACCTCGGAAGTGCTTTGGATACTGCCCGGCTCGAGTTCGTGAGAGGAAAGCGGAATTCCAGGTGTAGCGGTGAAATGCGTAGATATCTGGAGGAACACCGGTGGCGAAGGCGGCTTTCTGGCGCGATACTGACGCTGAGGCTCGAAAGCATGGGGAGCGAACAGGATTAGATACCCTGGTAGTCCATGCCGTAAACGTTGTGCACTAGGTGTAGGAGGTATCGACCCCTTCTGTGCCGCAGCTAACGCATTAAGTGCACCGCCTGGGGAGTACGGTCGCAAGACTGAAACTCAAAGGAATTGACGGGGGCCCGCACAAGCGGTGGAGCATGTGGTTTAATTCGA
>CAIYET010000683.1 GCA_903925285.1 Candidatus Hydrogenedentota bacterium
ACTGGCCGCAAAGGATCTTTGTGCATATCCATTCCTAATTCCTAATTCCTAATTCCTAATTCCTAATTACCAATTCATCCTTCACGACGGTCCCTTCCCGGCGTCATCGGGCGGCGCGTGAAACGCATCGAGCCGCTCTTTGAACTCCGCTTCCTTGCCCCGGTCGGTTGGATGGTAATACGTGCCGTGCGGTACGCCGTAATCCTGCTCGACGTATCCCTCCGGATAGCTGTGCGGGTACTGGTAGCCCTCGCCACGTCCCAATCGTTTCGCGCCGCGATAATGCGCGTCTTGCAGGTGCTTGGGCACGGCGACCGTTTTCTTCTCTTGCATGTCCTGCATCGCGGACGCAATGCCCATGTACGCGGCGTTGCTCTTCGCGGCGCAGGCGACATACGTGGCGGCCTGTGCGAGGATGATCCGCGCCTCGGGCATGCCGATGAATTCGCACGCCTGCCACGCGGCCGTCGCCAGTATCAACGCCATCGGATCGGCGTTGCCTACATCTTCGGACGCGCAGATGCAGATCCGCCGCGCGACGAATCGGGGACTTTCGCCTGCTTCGAGCATCCGCGCCATCCAATACAGCGCCGAATCGGGATCCGTCCCGCGCATGCTCTTGATAAACGCCGACGCGGCGTCGTAATGCTCGTCGCCTGTGCCGTCGTAATGCAACATCTTCTTCTGGATCGACTCCTGCGCGGCCTCGATCGTGATACGGATCGCACCCTGTTCCGGAGCTGTTGTGAGCAGGGCGATGTCGAGCGCGTTCAACGCGCGCCGCGCATCGCCTTCCGCGTACAGCGCAATATGTTCGAGGGCGCCGCCGTCCGCGACGACCGCCACGTTCGGGAACCCACGGCTCGGATGCCCGAGGGCACGCAGGCACAACGCGACGACCTGCGAATCGTCGAGCCGCTCGAATTCGAAGACCATCGAGCGCGACAACAACGGCGCAACGACGCTGAAAAACGGATTCTCCGTCGTCGCGCCAATCAGCGTGATCGTCCCATTCTCGACCGCCGGCAACAACGCGTCCTGCTGCCCGCGATTGAAACGATGGATTTCGTCGATGAATACGATCGTGCGCCGCTGGTCCTGTACGAGTCGTTGGCGCGCGCCATCGAGCAACCCGCGCAACTCCTTCACGCCCGAAGTGACCGCGTTCAACGACTCGAATGCCCCCTTCGTGCGCATCGCGATGACCCGTGCCAGCGCCGTCTTGCCCGTCCCCGGCGGACCATACAAGATCAACGACGTCAAACGGTCAGCCTCGATTGCGCGCCGCAGGATCTTGCCCGGACCAAGAATCCCTTCCTGCCCCACGATCTCATCGAGAGTGCGCGGCGCAACACGCCGTGCCAACGGCGCTTCCTTCTTCATCCGCTCGGCAGCGGACGCCTCGAATAGATCCTCAACCATGCGCCTATCCTACTACCGCCTCCCGCGCCCTGTCATCTTTCTTTAGGCTTTAGGCTTTAGGCTGTAGGCTGTAGGAAGCCTAAAGCCTACCGCCTAAAGCCTAAAGCCTAAAGCCTAAAGCCTAAAGCCTACTGCCTACGGTTTGACCACGACGCGCATGCCGGCGTGCGACTCGGCGGCCGCGAATGCTTCCGCGATCCGATCGAGCGGAAACGTGTGCGAGATGTACTGGCTCATGCGAAAGGCGCCGGAGGCGATCAGGCCAACGGCCTGTTGGTGGTGGCGCGGGACGCAACCGTGCGCGCCCATGACGAACAATTCTTTGTAATGGATGACGTTCGTATCCAGCGTCACGTTCGATTGACCTTTCGGCAGACCGCCGAAGAAATTGACGCGCGCGCGGTTTCGCGCCATCGCGATCGCGTCGACTTGCGCCTGCGGCGACGGGCACGCGGTGAGAATCACGTCCGCGCCGAGGCCGCCGGTCTCTTCGAGCACGCGCGCGACCGAGTCTTCCTCGGAACTGCAGATATACACGTCGGCGTTGAAGCGACGCGCCATCTCCAATCGCGGACGCGACCGTTGGACGACGATGATCTTCGCAGCGCCCATCAGCCGGGCCGCTTCGATGATCATGCAGCCGATCGGGCCTGCGCCGATGATCGCGACCGTGTCGCCGAGGTGGACGCTCGATAGTTCGAGCGCGTTCAGGACGCAACCGAGCGGCTCGGCGAGCGCCGCTTCTTCGTAGGAGACATGATCGGGGATCTTGTGGACGGGGCCGTAATTGACGACGATGCGGTTGAGGTAGACATACTCTGCGAAGCTGCCGGGGAACTGGTAGCCCATCGCGTAGTTGATTGGACAGTTGTTGCCGATGCCCGCCTCGCAGAACGGACATTCGCCGCAAGGCACGTCCGCGCCGATAGCCACGCGGTCGCCGACCTTGAACTTCGTTACGCGCTTGCCTGCGGCGACGACTTCGCCCGCGGATTCGTGGCCCATGATCGCGGGCGGTTTCAGGCGCGGGTTGCCGTGATGGAACATGCGGATGTCCGAACCGCACACCGCGCACGCCCGTACGCGCACGAGTACGCCGTCGTCCTCGACCGTCGGCGTCGACACTTCTTGAACCGCCAGCTTATCCAAACCTTCGAGTACCGCTGCTTTCATTTGTAGGAATCTCCGTATCTTATGGGATGTATAGGAGCTATAGGACGTATATGACATATGAGCGTGAAAGATCCCATTGGTCCTATCAGTCCTAACCGAAGGCTTTAGG
>CAIYET010000684.1 GCA_903925285.1 Candidatus Hydrogenedentota bacterium
ATATAACTCACTCGATTACGATGACGAGCACGAGCACGAGCACGAGAAGCGCATGAAATCGGACACGCCGGATTTGCTCGGAATTGCGTTTGCCCTGCCATTCGCGGTCATGGCAAACGCGTCTAATTGAAGCTCTTCCAGATTGAGCGTACTCCATCTTCACCTTCACGGGAAATTATCGTTTCGATTCGGTTTCCCGGGGAAATTGAGTTGAGGCAACAACTTTCCCAAAGATTGAAGCTCTGAAAAAGTACGCTACGGTGCGGATTCTTTTTTTCCTGTAAAGTAGAAACCGACGTCGCGCCAGGTTTTTACGAGGTCGCGAACGACTGAAGTGGGACGCATGCGCAGGCTGAGTTCGGTATTGGTCGTGTCCCAACATGCGCGGCTGCAATGGCGGACCGTCTCGCGCATGCGCGCCATCTCCGGGGAATGCCAGATGACTTCGAGCGGCTGTTCGCGCACCGACAACGTTCCGTCCATATCGCAGCAGGGCGTTACGACCCCGGCCGGATTGACGGCACAAGCGGCGTAGCCCGCGTAGCAGCGGAATTGCAGGGGTTTACGGTAGAGGTCGGCCATGCCCGCAAAAAACATCGCGGACGTTGTCAGGATATGGCAGTGGCGGGAGGCCTCGATCAACGCGGCAATCTCCTTATCGAGGGCATCGAGGTCTTCTTGCGCGAAGATCAGATCCGAGAAGTGCTCGAGGCGCTTGCGCCGGTGTAGGAGATTCGTGTGGATGGGCGCGAACTTGATTTGGTGCGCGCCGATCTTTTCCGCGAAGGGGATCATCGCGGCAATGTTTTTGTAGTTGAGCCGCATGATGACGCAACTAACGCCGACTTGCACATCCGGGGCCAGTTCGCGTACGAGCCGGACCCCCTGTACCGCCAGTTCGAACGAATGGGGGCCGCGGAGGCTATTGTGCGGTTCAGGTTCGGGACTCTCGATGGAGATGGATAGCGCGTTGACGCCGGCATCGCGCAGGCGGATGACGTTTTCCCGATCGAGCAACATCCCATTGCTGCACAAGTGGACGGCCATGCCCAGTTCGCGTGCGAACCCGACCAGTTCGAAGATGTCGGGACGCAGCAGCGGTTCGCCGCCCGTCATCGAAACAAGCGAGCACCCAAGGTTACACGCGGATCGCAGGACGCCTTTCCATTCGTCGGTAGTCAGTTCCGGTTGCTCATCGCAGGTGGGATCGTATTCGCACACGCCGCACATTTTGCAACGCAGATTGCAGTGCTTGGTCACGAACATCAGCAGGATGGGCATATAACGCGGCGGGCGCCCCAGAAAACGGTTCCACATGACGTTCGCCACGCGCAATCCGTTGCCGAGAAACAGGGCCAACTGCCTTGCCGTGGAAATCATGCCTCTTCGATTCATACGCATTGTAGGAGTTAGGAGCTAGGAGTTAGAAGTTAGAATGACTCCTAACTCCTAACTTCTAACTTCTAACGCCTAACTCCTCATTCCCTTGTTGCGCCGGATGACGATCCGGCCGCCTTCCATCGCATATCCGAAGTCCGGCACGGGCCATTGGCGGATAAGCAGGTCCATCGCCGTCCTTACCCGCACCTTGATGAGTGCGCACGGGTTCACGGGGAACTCTTCCATGCCCGGCGCCGCAACCACCGTCCGGCCAAGTTGTTGCGAGAGCGCATCCAGGACACGTCCCAAGGGCAGCGCATGCGACGGGATCTCGTAATTCTTTGTGTCGTCCGGCTTCGATGGCAGATAAAGGTCGACGACCGTGTCGAGATACGCGTTGTCTTCCGGCTTCAACGCATCGGCGCCGATTAACGTCGTGTGCGTAGGAACTCGAGGTCCCGCATAGAAGAAAACGTATTCCGGCGTGCTTTCCACCTGGAATGCTTCCGGCACAACACGCGCCGACTTCAGAATCGCTTCCAACGCGTCGCCAACCGGACTCTCGGCAAGCGTCACCGCGCCCGTGCGCGCTTCCGCGAGCACGTTGTCGGCAACGACCGTCGCACCCAGCGCCGCGCTCAGCAGCGTGAACGCCTTGTGCAGCGGCGTGTCGCTACCGAAAGTCATGGCGACGGTTCGGGTCGCTATCGCCGGATCGATCCGGTTGGCCAGCGACAACCCCAAGAGATTCTCATAGCCCGCCGGATACAGGAACGTATAGTTCGGATACGTTACGATATTGCATTGCGTCGCGCCGGCGATTTCCGTGGCCACCTTCTTGAATCCCGTCTTTTTGTAGTTCATTGGAGGCACGCGGCGATTCTCGATGCCTTTCATAACGACGAGACTTCCCCCGACTGCCTCGCCGAAGTGAACCACGGTATTACCAAGCGTGTCCATTTCCTGCGCGATCGTTACCAGCGGGGCGGCCTCCTTCGACGCGACCGGCGGCTTAGCTATTTCCTTCGGTAAAGCATCGCCCGCTTTCGCCTTCTCACGATCAGCGCGGCCCGTGGCACACGCGGCCAACAAGAGGCACACCGCGACGGCTAGGAATTTTCTCATCCGTGACACTCCATCCATTTGCAGGCGCCTTGCGGCCCATTGCAGATTCCAGCCGATAGCATCGGCGAGGGGCGTCGCACTTGTCAAGCGCCCGGCACTGTTTTATACTGGAGCCATGCTTCATAGTTTGCTTGCAATCCTTATAACGCTCGCAGCCGTCGGCGCCAAAGCCCCGGAGAATCGCACGACGACCATCGTCAAGTTCTCCGACGGAACCACCGCAGCCGTGTTTTGGGACGACCGCCAAGAACAGGTCGGCAAAGATTGGGTCCGCGTGCAATTCGACGAACCGTGGCTTTCTCAGCCACGATACTGGAAAGGCCGCGAGTCCACTCTCACCGTCGAGCGCACCGAACGTCAAAGCGACCGCGAAAAACGCATTCGCGCCGGTTGGGAACAGGTGGGCTTTGTCGAAGTCAATGGACAACGCGTGCCCATCGCAGAGGCACAACTAGCCGATCGCGCCAAAGAAATGGCCGGTCTAAACCAAAAGCAACCCGCCGCCGCCCCGTCCCCCCTTGCAGAAACATCCGTGCAAGGCGCTACCACACAGCCCCCGCCTCCGCCAAGCTTCATCACGTTATGGGGCGCACACATTGTTGTGCTCGTGTGCGCGGCCATCCTCCTAGTCGTAATAATAAAGGTCTTCTTCCTGGCACCCAGCGAATAGCACCAAACGGACATCGGCGCGGCGTATGCAGCCCACGCGCCGAACCTCCATTTTGGAGTGCGGCGGCTTGACGCCGCTTTCACTCACCCACAA
>CAIYET010000685.1 GCA_903925285.1 Candidatus Hydrogenedentota bacterium
ACTCCTAACTCCTAACTCCTAACTCCTATTGTATTGGCGGCTCTGGAGGCAAAGCGCCAAACCTGCGCATGACGTCGTTGGCCTTTTCCGTTTGACCTGCCGCGCGGAGTGCCGATGCATAGCGGTCCTGGATGGCCCCATCGCCACCGTGCAAGTCGGCAATTCTCTGCCAGGCGGCCACGCGCCGGTTCACATCGCCCGCGCTCACCAGCAGCGCATCCAGCGTCGGGACAAATTCAGGGCACTGCGGGAACCAGTCGACTGCTTCGCCGCATGCTGCGATGGCTTCGTCCACATTGCGGTCGAGGGCATACCGGGCGTCGACATAGGCATGCCACGCGTCCCCTTCCTGACGTAGCGTCTTGTAGGCGCGGAACAATTGCCGGTCGCCCGGGATCGACAGGAACAGAAACAACGGGCATTTCTCGACGTTTACCACACGATAAAGACCGCGAAATCTTCGCGCCTGTTCATCGGACATCGTCAATCCCGCAAACCGTGCCCTTACCCATGCCGGCCCCGCTCCCGCGCTGACAGAGGTTATGGGGCGCTGCACATCGGGTGCTGCCGCCGCGTATACCGGAAAGAAGCACTTAGCCGGTCCCGGGCCGCTCGCGCCGGTGCATTCCACCGTTAGAGCCTGCGAGAAATCATTGGCCACATTGCCCGTCTCGTAGTCGATGCGGATAGGAAAACTCGTGCCGTCCGGGCTGAACTCGGCAACATAGTATTCCGCCGGAACCTCCCAGTTCCTTTCCGGTAGCCGGTCAGCCAGCGAAGGCGTCCACTCGCGGAGCCATTGCTTGAAGCTCTCTCTCCACGCCAGTTGATCGCACGGCCTGGGCCGGAACGGAAAATGCCTCTTGGGTTGAAACCGAACCCACTTGTCCAACGGCGTCGCTTCGGTTTCGAGGGGTTGAAGATCGAGTGCCGAATACGTATCGAGGAGCGTGTCGAGTGCGCGATGTTGGTAGGCCCGTGCCGCGTAGAGCGGAGGGACGAGTAGCGCGCACAAAATCAGCCAGAAGAACACGGCGCGCCGTACCGGTCCCAGCCACTGTCGCGGCGTCAAAAGCCCCCGCCATAGAGTCCGTCTCGTTTCATCGTGAAGGAACATAGCCCCCGCGCGAATCGATCGATCCGCGAGATACCCCAGCATGAGAAAAGAAACGAGCGAGTAATGAAAACAATGACGCTGCTGAAACAGAAGACTCGTGTACCCAAACATGTATCCGCACAGGAGCAGAACCGTCCAGACCGCCCGGGCGCCTCGCAGGCTCAACACCGTGAGAACCGCGAACGCATACACCAATGCGCATCGCCCCAAGTGGTCCGTCAAAGGCGACCCCAATCGAACCACCGTTCGCAGGAATGCACTGTTGGACGCCGCCGCATCCATCGTGCCGGTCGAGATGGCGGCCACGCTGCCCAAGACCGCAGGCACGGCAGCATAGGTCCGGGCGAGCATGTCGCCTGGAAAGACCTTCATCACGTCGAATCCGAAGCGCTTGCCAGCACGTGCGTAACTGGGAGAGTGGAAGTACATGGATTCCATGCATCCCATTCTACGTGCATAGCTATTGATGGTGGCGTATACGAAGTTATCGTTTGTCGAATAGAGGACTTCATAGGACGAGCCGCCCAAGCCCAGCGCATCCGTGGCGCTCTTCGAGAAGCCCTGTACCAGCGTGTGGCTCGACACAGCCCCAGCGTCCAGCGTCATGGCCTGCAAAATGGGAAAGGCGCTTGCGAGAAATACCGCGAGAAACAGCGCCACGGCGGTCACTCGGCGCCGTAACCGGATCGGCTGTTGCCCACGGGCACAAAAAAACAGAACGACCAGCGTGGGCGGGATGCAAATCAGCAGGTCCTGACGGAAACCAAGCCCAATACCCAACACCAAACCAAGCAACACGGACGCCCCCAGGTACGTTCGTGGCCGGACCTTGTTCTTCAAGAGGAGTCCCATAATCAACAGGACGCCGAGAATGAAAGGCGCTTTGCAGAAATCGCGCATCGAAGGCAGCATGACCAACACGGCGGGCGACATCATGTACAGCGCGGTACACAACATGCTCAAGGCTCTGTTCATGGCCAGTCGGCACAGGCCGAACACGATTAGCGCGGTCAGCGCATACGACACTACCAACGGGATCTTGAACGTGGTCCAGGAAATGCCGAACAGCCGCCAGTTGTAGCCCATAAACATAAACAGATAACGGTGGCACAAGTAGAATGGAAACGTGACCTGCCGCGCATGCATGTCGGCCGGCACTTCGCTGGGCGCAAAAACCATCTGCTTTTGATCGAGAAAGTCGGCGAGACCGGGCACTTCGGCGGGATCGGCCGTTGTGAAGCCTCTTCCACAGGCCACCATCACCGATGTTTCGAACCACACCGGATCAACGCCGTAACCTATGCCGATGGGTCCGGTGCAGACGAACAAGTAGATGGAACCGACGGCCACGGCCGCAGTCGCCACCACGGACGCCAAGAACCAATCGGCGCCGCTCCTATCCGTCGCCACGCGCGGGCCGCTCATGGATTGCCCGGCTTTCCCACAAGTTCGCGTACCAGCAGAGGCGTCAGCAACTCGGCATAGAGCTTGTGCCCGGCTGCGGTGAAATGTCCATCCAACGGATAGTAAAGATCCGGCGCCTCGCGAAAACGCCGGAATTCCGATGTCACGCCGACAAACGGCAGGTGCGCTTTTCGGCATGCTTCCTCGATGCATCGATCGGGAACGTCCGTATCGAGCAGATCTTCGCCGAGGTTGAACCCGACCTTCCTGTAGTTCAACAACGTCGGACGATTGACGTAGACCCCGTGCGGCACGGAAAGGACCACCACGCGCGCGTTGCATTGGTTAGCTGCCCGCCGGATTCGTTGAAGACAAGCGCTCGTACGATCGATGCACGGGGGAAGCCCCGGATCGTTCCCGTTTGCCATCGAGACGAAGAAGTTGGGAAATCGGGACGCCATGCCGACAAGGAATGGATTCAGATCGCCGTTTGTGAACGCCTCTTTCACCTTGGCGTCGATTCCATCGTAGCGCGCGCGTTGTTCCGGCGTCATATCCTTGAGGGTGAAAGCCGCGGCACGGCGGTCTCCTGCCTGGTTCTCATCCGCTGTGGCCCGCATGGGCTGCTGAACGGTTTGTGCCGAAACCGTATCCGCCGTTCTGCCCCAGCCGCGATCCACGAGACGCGTCATGTTCGGGTAAATCGCTTGCACCTTCTCCAGGAGCGGATGTTTCGACACCCTTCCCGTCGGGTCGCCGGAATCCGACACGTCGTCGCTCTGCAGCATCGCCACGATCACAATGTCGGGGTGTACCACGGGCAACGCCCGTTCGGCTATCTCTGCATAAAACAACGCCCCGGCGCCGGGTTTGCCCAGATTCACGATCTCGACATCCACGCCCGCCTCGCGCAGATTGCACTCGAGTTGCGCTACCCACGTTTGCTCGAGATCCACCCCAAGCCCGTACGTGAACGAATCACCGATGGCGGCAATGCGCAACGCGTGCGTTTTCTGCGGCGTGAGTTCCCGCCCCCGAAGTCCAAGCGCGTTGATGTGAACCGTGTAGGCGAATTCCATCGTCCGAAACGCCATCTCGGAATGCGGCGGGAACACCAGGCCCTTCGTATATGGAATGGCTGCAGCCGGCAGCAACAACCCCATCGTCCGGTCGATAACGAGGGTGAGGCCCATGGCGCAGGCGAGGGACAAAACCACCAACGCGAGGCTAAAAAAAACGCTACAAAAATGTTTCGGAATGATGACACCCCTCCGATTTTCCGAAAATCCAAATAGTTTCACTTGGCCACGTCGCGCATTCGCGGAGATGGTATTTCGCTTTGTCCACAGCCTACCACCCAACAAGTGAGGTGTGACGATGAAACAGTACATGTCGGCAGGACGGATTTCAAGTATCCGAGACGATGTTGGAGACGTTGACGGGACGCGGGGGCATGGCCTTGTTCGCGCGGTATCTTACATCGATAGGACTGCGTGCATCTCTTCTTGGAAGTTAGAAGTTAGAATGGCCGCTCCAGGTTAATTCTTCTAACGCCTAACCAAAAAGATTTGAAATTTTGGATTTTGGATTTTGGATTGCCGTTCATGACTGCGGGATCGTCTGCATTCGCTGGTCAAACTGCTGCAACGTGGCAAGAACCTTCGCGACAATGCCGCTCTCCACTCAACGCTCTGCACTTTCGGCGCCAATCCAAAATCCAAAATCTAAAATCCAAAATGAATGCGCGAAGGAAATTCTCACATTCTGGGCGTTAGAATCTAACGCCTACATGCTGGCCTCATGTGCGGATGTCCGGTGTAGTCTGCAGAAAGCGCGAGCGGCTGTAATTCATCCGACAGTCTTAGACTCCGACAGGGGACTCGCGTGTCACCCTTGGATGTTCATGAGGGCGGCGCCGTGCTGGTTGATGTGCGGCGTAACGGGTTTCTCTTCCTTGGCGATGTTGTCGAAAAGCTCATTCCAGGTGTCGCGCATGGAAGTCAGGTGCCGGATGCACTCTTCGATGGGAGTGACCTGCTTGCGGATGTTTGCCATGATCAGCAGATGCTGGAAATACTCGTAGAGCCGGTCGAGGTTCCGTGCAAGCTCGCCCGCGCTCATGTTGAGGGCTCCGCGCAATTCGCCGATGATGTCCTGGGCGCGGATCAGATTGTTGTGGACGCCCTCGACGCCGCCCCTTTCCAACTGACGTTTGGCCTCCTCGGCTCGCTGAATCGCCCCGTTGAACAACATGACGATGAGCTTGCCTTGCGAGGCGGTTTCAACATCGACCTTTTTGTATACCCCATATCCGGCGGTTGACGTTGCCATGCACGATTCCTTTCTTTTGCAATAATGCGTGCCGTATTGTTAGTAGCTTATGTTTCCGAGGGCGGAAATGGCCGAACTTTGCGACTGCATTCGCGCTGAGAACTGTTCGAGAGCCGAGAATTGCTTCTTTAGCCTCGTCTCTTTCTTGGCAATCGATTGATTTAGCCGCTCGATCCGGTCGTTGATGTCCTGAACCTGCCGGTCGATGCTCCCGCTCGACTTGGCGCGGTCGTTCAGGAAACCGCCGACCTTGGTGATGCTGTCCAGATAGGTGGACAACTGGTCGGCGACTCCGGTCGAGCCGGAATTGTTGAAGACGTTCTGCACGTTAGTGCGGCCGGTACGCAATGCCTCGGTGAACGTGGTCTCATTCAGTTGCAGATGCGAGGTCGAGCCGGCGTCGAACGTTTCTCCGGTCGTTATGCCGAGGTCGATGAGCGAGGTGTATGACCCGGTGACGCCGGTGGCCGTTCCGAACACCAGCGTTTGAAGAGTCGATTTCACGTCTTTGATTGTCCCGTCGTCCTTTAGCGCGCCGTCTGTGCCGGTCAGGCTCACGAGCTTGTCCACGGCTTCGTTGAACGCGGTGATGAATGACTTGACGCTGTCGACGATCTTGGTGTCGTCGGCTGCGATCGTCACCGTGCTGGTCCCGGTGCTCAGCAGCCGGACTGTTAACCCGCCGATGGCGTCGGACACCTCGTTGGTGTTGCGGGTTTGGACGGGGCCTCCGTTAATCGTGAACTGGACGTCGCTGCCTGCGGTCTGCGTCGCGGACGCGAGGTTTGTGACCGCCAGGAAGTTGCTCGTGCCGGCCGCGAAGTTGATGGTACGGCTACCCAGCGTCTTGGCCACGAACCGTAGCGAGTCGGTTGCGCTATCGTAGCTCGCGCTGACCTGGGCGTCGGAATCGTTGATGCGCTGGACTACGTCGCTCATCGTGTCGGTTGTGGGGTCCACGGCGATACTGACGCCGTTGATCTTGAAGGTTCCCGCCGTCATGGCGCCATTGGCGAACGTGACCTGGTTCAGTGTTTTTGTGCTGTCGATAGCGCCCAGGTTGCGCGTACCCGTCACGACGGTGGAACCGCCGCCGCCGGTGCTTTGCGTGGCCTGAGTCACGTTGACGGCTTCGAGGAAATTGCTGGTATCGGCAGTGGCGCCGAGATTGATGAGGTTCGTGTTGCCCGGCGTGGTGTTTTGGATGGCGATCTTGTCCGTTGTGGCGTTGTAGGTGGCCGTCACGCCGGCGCCGCTGCCATTGATGGCGGTCAGGACTTGATCGAGCGTTTGCGTGGTGGGATCCACCGTGATCGAGATGCCATTGATGCTGAATGTGCCTGCCGTGACTGAGGTGGTCATCCCGCTCGATGCCAGCGTGGCGGCGGGATTGATGGCATGGCCAAGCACTCCATTGCTGGCCGCCATGGTCGAGCTTGCCAGTTGCGTCACGTTCAGGGCGTACGAGCCAACCACGGGGCTAGCGCCCGATACGGTGGAGGTAAGAACTTTCTCGTCGCTCGATGTTGCCTTGAACTGCGAAAATACGCCCATCAGCCGGAAATCTTGTACCTTGCCGCGCAACGTTTGAAGCTGCGTTCGAAGTTCGGTGACGGCTGATTTCTGTGTGTTGAACTTCGTCACCTGGCTCTGCAAACGGGTGACGGGCTGTTTCTCGATCGCCATGAGTTGGCTGATAATCGTGTTGGTATCGAGGCCTGTAACAAGCCCGCCGATATTGAACGTGCCTGACATGTGCAACCCTCCAACCGTTCGCGGTTCGGCCAACCGTTACCGGCATCACTTGCATCAACTATCCGTCACTCCGTTTATCGGCACTTGTGGACTGAACTTTAGCGGACAAACCCATTATCGCAGGCATGAAATCCTGAATTGCCCAGAAATAGCATTTTGAGCGGGTTGACTGAAAAGAATTGTCCAAGAAGTTCGTTTTGCATTCGCCGCTGTCCCCGCCTCGCTAGAGCACCCTGAGGAACTTCACGAGGATCAGGACAAGCATGACGGCGATATAGAGTTGGAGACAGAAGAGAACGACTCGTGTGGTCCGGGTCATTTTGATGCGCGCCATGGCCAGTATCCTCAGAGCTTTGCGCGGGTCACGAGACCCTTCATGATTTCATTGTATTGGATCACGCCGACGAGGTGATCGTGCGAATCGACGACGGGTACCATCCGGTAGTGATATTTTGCGAAGAGTTCGGCCAGATCGGTCCGCGTATCGTCGGTATCGACGGAGACCACGGGCGAGGTCATAATTCGTTCGAGCGGGCCGTCTTCGGATGCGAGCACGATCTCGCGCAGGTCGACGACGCCGATGAGGACGTTTTCGGGGCTGACGACGTACACGTAGGAAAGCAAGGCGGGTTCGAGTCCCGATGCCTTCAGTGCGCGTAGCGCATCGCCGACGCACTCGTCCTTCGTGCCGGTGAAGTACTGCCGGGTCATGAGGGCTTCGGCGGTGGACTCGCTCGCGCCGAGCAGCGCATCGACCTTCTTGGCCAGATCGCGTGGCAGCAGTTTCCTGAGTTTCGTGGTGTCGTCGTGGGGGAGCACGGAGAATAGGTCGGCCAATTGCGGCATGGACATCTCCGAGAGGATCGCCTTGGCGCGTTCCTGGCGAAGATCGGCGATCAACTGGCGTTGGGCGCGCGGTTCGGCCTCCATCAGCGTTTCGGCGGCTTTCTCAGAATCGAGTGCCGAGAAGAGGGCCTGCTGTTCGACGCCTGACAGTTCTTCGAGTGCGTCGGCGAGATCCTCGCTGGGGAGATCGCGCATCTGTTTGCGTGTGACCGACAGCGAGAGCACGTCTTTGGCGCCCACGTCTTCGAGCGAGAACGGCTGGACGTGTTTCCAGGAGATGAGCCGATCTTGGCCGATGCGGAGGCGGCGGATGCCCCATCGCCGGAGCCAGCCATTGAGCGACACGTCGACGTGCACGAGGAGCATGCGGCCATTGGATTCGAGGAAATGGACGTCGTTGACGACCTCTGTGGTACGTCCGTCGATGTCCAGGATCGTCTTGCCCATGAGGTGGTGATCGATCAGGATCCAGCCCGGCTGATCCACGAAGGGGGAATATGCCTCTCCGTTTGGGGGCGGTTGGACGAATACGGCGTCATCGTCGATCTTGATCACCTTGTCCCACGGAATGAACTCGGCGGGTTTGCCCCAGCCGTGTTCGATGCAGATGCCGGTAGCTTCCGGATAGGGTTCGGCCAGGCGGACGGCCACATCGTCGACGCGCCCGATCCGGTGGTGGATGTCGCCGGTGCATACGGGGAGGCGTTGCATCTCGAGGAAATAGAGGAACTGGAAATCCTTCATTCCCGCCGTCAGCGCGTAGGTACTTGAACTCTCGATGGCAGTCTCGCTCATGGCGCTGCTCCCTTCCTCAGGCCAGTATTCCGGGAAATAGCACCGAAACGGCAAACAGGGTTGACATACAAATCACGAAGATTACGATAGTCCAATTGACGGTGTTTTGCCAGTGCGTGTTGGCATAGGCGCCCATCTGGTTCGGGTCGTTCAGCAACAGGATCAGGAAAACCATGGCTGCGGGCAAGAGCGTTACCGCCACCACTTGCACGAACATGGTGATCGTGATCAGCGGTGCACCGGGGATTAGCACCACGGCCCCGCTGGTCAAGAGAATAGCCAGGTACAGCAGATAGAACCACGGCGCTTCCTTCACGCTCTGATTGAGCGAGTGCGCCCAGCCGAACACCTCGCCCACGGCCCACGAGGTCGACAGCGATATGCACAACGCGCCCAGAAATCCCGCGTCGAACAACCCGATGGCAAAGAGGCGGCGCGCCCAATCGCCCTCTTGGTGCGGCAATAGCGGCGTCAGCGCTTCGGCGGTCTGCCGCGCATCTTCGATGGCGATGGGCGGATGGTGGTAATAGAATGCGGCGCCGGTAGTCACGATGATGAAGACGGCCACCGCGCCCGTCAGGAACGACCCGACGAAGGTATCGATCTTGCCGTAGCGAATGTCGTGAACGTCAAGCCCCTTGTCGACGACCGCGCTCTGCTGGAAGAAGATCTGCCACGGCGTGATGGTCGTGCCGATGTTTGCCATGACCACGAAGAGGAGGTCTTGCGTCAGGCCCGATGGAAACTCCGGCAGAATGAAACCGCGTCCCACCGCGCCCCAACTCGGCGCTTGCGGTGTCTTCATGGCCCACAACGCCGCAGGCACGTATACCAGGTTGAACGCGCAGAAGAGAAACGCGAGCCGCTCGAAGGTCATGTAACGTCCCGTGAGCACGACCGCCATCAGAATGGCCGTCACAACGACGAACGTGATCCACGGCGGTATGCCGAAAATGCTCATTGCCGCCGTCATCCCGATGTATTCCGTGACCAGCGTGAGCCAGTTCACGATCGCCAGGTCGGCCAGCGAGAACCAGCCCCAAGTCGGACCGAACCCGTCGAAAATCGCTTCCGCGAGGCCGCGCTTCGTCACCGCGCCCAACCGGACCGTCATCTCCTGCACGAAATACGCCATCGGCACCAGAATGAAGAACACCCAGAGCAGATTGAATCCATACTTCGAGCCTGTGACTGCGTATGTCGAGATTCCCCCCGCGTCGTTGTCCGCGATCATCGTAATCAAGCCGGGGCCTAACACGACCAGCAGCGTGAGGGTTCGCCGCTTGAGCCGGGTGATTCGATGGAATGTTTTGCTGATCCAGAACATCGGCACGGACTTTCGGTTTCATTATTCGGGCTTCGTCGCGCACCGGGCGCCGCGAAGCAAAAAAGGTATACAAAAAGGACACCCATTATTATACTGTGCGGCGCAGTATGAATTCAGCCCATACGAAACGGCAAGGCATCAGGCTCTTGCATCTGTAAGGGGAATGTGGTATAAAGTAATCAACATGCCCGCCAGGCCTATGCGCCCCGCAAGGGGAGTATGCCAAAATGTGGCGGGTTTTTTTTGTGGCCGTACACGGAGGGAATACGGTGTGCAATACGTTAAGCAGGCGCTGACTCTTGAAGCGCAGGCTGATAGGCTGCTTCAACGAGGGCTGGTCGCGGATCGCAGGATACTCGTTGCACGCCTGCGCGAGGTCAACTATTACCGCCTCAGTGCCTACTGGCATCCCTACCGCTTGAAAGATTCGGAACAATTTGCGCCTGGAACGACGCTCGACACCGTGTGGCAATCCTATACCTTCGACCGGCGGCTGCGGTTTCTCGCGATGGACGCCATCGAGCGAATCGAAGTATCGGTGAGGACGCGGATGGTGAATGTGTTCACGCTCGCAACCGGTCCCTTCGGCTATCTGGACGGGAATCTCCTGTCGGGAATATCGGAGTATGAGCACAGGAAGTTCATTGAAACCATCGTACGCGAAACCGAAAGCAGCAAAGAATCCTTCGTGCAGCATTATCGCAAAAAGTACAGTAAGGACGAACCGCTGCCCATGTGGATGGCGTGCGAACTCATGTCCTTCGGAACGATGCTGACAATGTACAAAGGCCTCGATAAGCATACGCAGAAGCAAATTGCCGAAGGCTATGGCCTGGAGCCAAAAGTGCTCGATTCCTGGCTCAGGACGCTGAATTACGTCCGCAATATCTGCGCCCACCATTCCAGGTTGTGGAACCGCGAACTGGCCATTCGCCCATTTGTCCCGAGAGCAGATCGCCAGCCACAGTGGCATGTTCCCGTCGACGTGATGAAATCCCAACACAGAACCTTCTCCGTCTTCACGTTGCTCAAGTACATGCTTGACATTGTCGCGCCGCAATCCGCATGGCAAGACAGGCTGGCCGATCTTTTCGCGCAGTATCCGTACATTCCCAAGAGATGGATGGGGTTCCCTGACAACTGGCGGGATTGTCCGATCTGGCAAAGGCAGATAAACCAGGCATAAGACGCCCTTCGCACCTTGCTCTTCGCATTTCCTCGATCTTCTTGTTGACTGTCGCGCTGGGTTTGGCTATGGTGAGCGGCGACAGAAGGAGGATTGCTCATGATTACGTTTACGGCGCGGTTGAAGGTGTTGGCGGGTAAGGAAGCGGAAGCGGAGGCGGGGTTGAAGGCGATGGTGGCGGCGGTGGCGGCTGAGGAGCCGGGGGCGTTGGCGTATATTTGTCATAGGACGGCAAACGCGGGGGAGTTTCTTTTCTTCGAGGTCTATGCCGATCAGGCTGCGAAGGACGCGCATATGGCGACGCCGCATTTCCAGAAGCTGATGGCGCTCATGGGGCCGGTGTTGGACGCGGTGTATGGCGTGAAGATCGAGGACTTGGATCGCGTGGCGGGTTTTGCACGGTGACGGAGGGTGAGTGCGATGGATGAGGATGTTCTGGAGGAGCGGTCGCCGACGGCGCCCGTGAACTTGTTTGGCAATCCGGTGTCGTTGTCGCGCCAGCGCAAGGCGATCAAGATGCTCAAGAAGTATGCGCGCAAGTACCGGTTCGACGACAGCGCGTTCTATCCGTTGTTCGTCGAGGACAACCGCGTCATCGCGCCGTTCATCGGCGTGAAGAACGTGGTGTCGGGCGCGGCGATCGAGAAGCTCGACGCGCAACGCGGCGTGGTCATCGGCACGATTCGTATGGGGTACGGCCATTACCGCATCGCGATGGCAATTGCGAGCGCGGCGCACAGCATGGGGTTGATTCCGTACTGGTTCGACCTGCTCGGATTCAAGACGCCGGGCGCGCGAATGATCCACGACGTCGATTATTGGTACTCGTTCGGCTCGCGGATCTCGCAGAAGTCGAAGCTGTTCAACAAGTTCGTCTGGGATCCGTTGATGGGTAAGGCGTACAAGCGCGCGGAGAAGAACTATCCGATCATGCAGATCTCGCAGTTGTTCGCGGATGTCTATAAGGATGTGCCGCGGGACATGCCGTTTATCGGGACGCATCCGTGGCCGGCGCAGGCGGCGGTGTTCGCAGGGATGCCCAACGTGATCAACGTGGTACCGGACAATTGTCCGCTCGGTTTTCATCTCGCGGCGGGCGCGCTGCATACGGTGCAGTCGCCGAGCGCGTATATGATCTTCCGCACGCTGAAGGATTTGGGCAATGCGGGCGAGGTTCCGAAGGGCTTGACAACGTCGGATGTTGTGATGGCGGGGCATTATGTCGATCACGAATTGGTCGCGAATGTCGAGGCGGATTGTGCGGCGCGCATGGAGCGCATCGCGCGAAAGGCGCCGCGCCGGTTGCTAATCTCGATTGGCGGCGCGGGCGCACAACAGCCGCTGTTCGTGGCGATTGTCCGCGCGCTGTGGCCGCTGATCCTGGGGGGCGATGTGGCGCTTTACCTCAACTTCGGCGATCACCGGAAGGTCTACGACTTGCTCAAGCACGAGATCCCGAACTTCGAGGAAACGGCTACGCGGCATTTCGATTGGGCCGAGACCGTCCGGTTCACGCAGGACGCGATCGGTGGCGAGGTCAAGGGGCTGCACACGTTCCTGAACGACGACGCGTTCGCGGCGGTCTATACGACGAATCTGTTGATGCGTTCGGCGGATATCCTGCTCACGAAACCGAGCGAACTCGCCTATTATCCGATCCCGACGCTATTGATGCCGCGCGTGGGCGGACACGAGGCGTGGGGCGCAATCCGCGCCTCCGAGTTGGGCTATGGAACCTCTGAATGCACGTCGGCCGCGTTAGTCTTGCAGACGCTCGACCTCATGCTTGCCGAAGACGACCTCCTATCACTCTATTGCGAAAATATCGTCAAGCTTAAGCAACAGGGCATCTGGAATGGCGCCTACCGCGTAATCGAACTGGCACAGGAACGCAAACGCGCTTGAGCCGGATATTGCGGCTTCTACCGGGCCATTGCCTTGGCGTGGTAGGCAGAAAACTCCCTGTCCGTGCAGGCATGACCTCTTTTTCTTTGGCGTGCTGTCTGCGACTTATTTCCTAAACCCAATTGAGACAAGTATTTGAGGTTGGATACTTGTTGTGGCACAGGGGTTGCTTTTGATCCTGTCGGTGCGTTGTTCAATGGCGTGCGGAAAGGAGGGAAAGGCACATGGCGTTTGCGGGAGTCGATACCACGCAACTGCTTGTGACGGCGATGAAGGTGGCCCGCGAAAACCACCGAATTATTGCCAATAACATCAGCAATGTGGACACTCCCAATTTTACTCCGACGAAGTTGGATTTCCAGACTACTTTGCGTAACACACTCGATGGTCAGGGGCGCGTTTCACTCCGTAAAACCCAGCCCCAACATATCGAGAGAAGCGTATCTCGCCCCGAATTCGAACGTCTTTCATTTTTATCCAAGAATGACTACAATAAAGTTGACTTGGAAGAAGAGATGGCAAATCTTGACGCGAACACGAGTCGATATACAACATATGGTAGTCTGGTTGTCAAACAATTCGATATGGCGAAAAATATGTTGACAGCGCTTAGGTAATTAGCATATGATGTGCGGCAGCGATAGGGGTTTTTTATGGTAAGGGAAATATCAGGCAAGGAAATTGCGGTGAGTGGGCTTAAAGCTCAGCGCACGCGCATGAATGTTATCGCAAATAACATTGCCAATGCCGAGTCGACCCGTACGCTGAAAGGTGGCGCGTTCCGTCGCCAATTGGCGGTGTTTCGGGGCGGCGAGTGGAAGCCGGGCGCCAAGCCGTCGGAGTTGGGCGTTCGTGTGTCGAAAGTTGTGTCTGACCCGTCGCCGTCGCGTATAGTTTACGATCCGGGCCATCCGGATGCGAACAAGGATGGGTATGTGTCGTATCCTAATGTGAGCATGGCGGTCGAGATGGCGGATTTGGTATCTGCCCAGCGGGCGTACGATGCGAACATAACGGTGATCCTGTCGGACAAGCGGATGGGTGCGAAGGCGTTGGAGATTATCCAGCGATGACCGAGGCGATGAATGGCTGATCCGAAGATACAAGCCGTGACGCTCCAGCCGGGACGTGTGGAGGCGATGCAGCCTCTTGCGCCTCGGCCCGTTTCGCCGGGCCAGTCGGATGGGTCCTTCAAGAGTGTTTTGTCGGATGCGATCTCCGAGGTGCAGCGTCTGCAAACCGAAGCGGATACGACGATTAAGAAATTGGTTTCGGGCGAGATCAAGGACGTAACGGAAACGATGGTGGCCGTCGAGCGGGCGGACGTTTCGTTTCAGACGATGATGGCGGTGCGCAATAAGATGCTTGCGGCGTATGAGGAAGTCATGCGGATGCAAGTCTAGCGCGGATCGCCGAGAGCTGGGCCGAAGCCTAAGGCCGGTCCGGAGTAGCGCGGAGGTGACAGTTGAAGCCCCAAAACGCGTTTTTGGGGTAGTATTTTGTTGTCCGGAGGCGGGCGGAGCGGGCCGTTTGTCTTCGGTTATCGCGGCAGGAGAGGTGTACGCGGGCGCAGGAGTACGTGCTGACGACGGAATGTGGCGGTTGGAAAACCGCCAAGTGGAAGGCCGCTAAGCGTTTTGGCGGGGACGATGAGAGGTGTAGCCCGTGGAATTTCTGCGCCAGCTCGTGAATGGTATGGCTCAGGCATGGCAGCGCCTGACGGCCAGCGCACGCATCAATCTGGTTTTGGCCTCCCTGGCCACCATCGCACTGATCGTGTTTATGGTCGCGACGGCCAGCCGTGCCACGTATGTTCGTCTGTACGATGGTATCAGTCCAGATGAGTTGCCCAAGATTGCCGATGCCCTCGGCGCCGAGCGCATTCCGTACCGCTTGGGGAGCAATGATCAGACGATTTTGGTTCTTCAGACCGATCGTTCGCGCGCCAAGATGGTGCTGAGCGGCAAGGGTCTTCCGGCGGTTCAGGGACGTGCGCCGGGTTTCGAGCTTTTCAAGGAACAGGACATCATGTCCAACCGCTGGACGCAGGACGTCAAGTATATGCGGGCTGTGCAGGGGGAACTTCAGCGCCAATTGGATGAGTTCGATTTTGTAAACAAATCATTTGTTTTCATTCGCGAGGCCAAAGACGAACTCTTTACGGCGCAACAAAAACCATCTGAAGCGGCGGTCACGCTGGATGCCAAGCGCAAACTGACGCGTGCCGAGATTAAGGCTGTCCTTCATACGATCAGCAGTTTCGGCGGCGCGAATCTGGGTATCGAGAATATTACGCTGGTAACGACGGATGGCACGCCGCTGCATTTGCCGCCGACGAGCCAGTTTGCGTCGATCGCCAACTCGAAGCTTGAATATATCGCCGAACTCGAGAAACAGCGCGAGGATCGCGTCCTCAAGGATTTCGAGCAGTTGGGCGTTCGCGCGCTTGTCAAGGTGAGCGCGCAGGTCGATTTCGATCAGCAGACCGAGACGGTTAGTTCGTCCGAGGAAGGCGTGCCGATCAGCACGTATTCGACCAATACGACCAACGCGAACAAGGATGCGCTGGCGCAAGGGGCGCCGGGTGCGATGGCGAACATGCCCGAAGGCACCGCAGCGCCGGGCGGCACTGAGAATAAGGAAACGACGGAGGAGACCATCCAGAATTTCCAGCCGGGTACGACGGAAACCAAGACGGTGCGCGAGCCGGGCAAGGTCAAGCGTTATATCATTAGTGCGTTGATCGAGGGGGATGTGAAGAAGACGAAGGACGCCAACGGCGTCGAGACGTCCGAATACACGGGATTGACGGCGGAACGGAAGACGGTCTACGAGGATTATATTCGTGCGGCGGTGGGTGAAGGGGACACGCCCAGCGAGATCACCGTGAACGATCAACCGTTCAACTTGGCGAAGCTTACGGAGGCGACGGCGACGTTTCAGGTCATTGAAGGGGCGAAGAATGTGGAGCGGATGATACAATATGGGACGGACGCCGGGAAGGTGTTGTTGGTTCTGATTGGCTTTTTGTTGGTGCGGCGTTTCCTGCGCCGGGCCATTGTGATGCGCGTGGAAGAGGCGATACCCGAATCGCCGATCGTGGAACCGGTCAATCTCAATGATATGGCCCCCAGCCCGGAGGATCGCCGCCGTCAAGAGATTGCGGCCGAAGTCGCGCGGTTGTCGGAGCAAGAACCGGACTCGGTGGCGGCAGTGATACGTTCGTGGTTGTCGCAAGAGGATTAGTTTTACGCAAAAGCAGCGGACCAAAGTAGAGCCGACCGGGCCGTCGGGCCGTGAAAAGGCAGCCATTTTGCTTGCCTGTCTCGGGCCGAAGGCGGCGGGCAAGATTCTGTCTTCCATGACCGAAGAGGAGATCGAGCAGATGACGCTCGATCTTTCGAGTCTCGGTCCGGTGGACCCGGATGTGCGCATGGCCGTGATGGAAGAGTTTTATCGGATGGCCATGGCCAAGCGCTTTGTTTCGCAGGGCGGTATCGACTTCGCGCGCAATCTGCTCGAAAATGCTTTTGGCAGCGCCAAGGCGCTTGAAATTCTTACCCGTTTGCAGAGCAATCTGCAAGAAGTGCCGTTCGAATTTTTGAAGCGGGCCGACCCGGCGCAGATTTGCAGTTTCATTCAAGACGAGCATCCCCAAACGATTTCCCTCATTCTTGCACACCTGAACCCGCAGATCTCGTCGGTGATCCTTTCAGGTCTTCCGCAGGACATCCAAGCCGAGGTGGTGATTCGTATTGCCGCCATGGATCGTACGGCGCCGGAAATCGTGCGCGAGGTCGAGCGTGTGCTCGAACGCAAGATGGCATCGGTATTCAGTCAAGGGTTTACTTTTGCCGGGGGCGTGAAGGAAGTCGCGGAGATTCTCAATCGCATTGATCGCAACGCGGAAAAGGCGATCCTGGCCGACCTCGAAGAACGGGATCCGGAATTGGCCGACGAGATCGCCCGGCTGATGTTCACGTTCGACGACCTGGTATACGTCGAAGACGGCGGTATCCAGAAAGCGTTGCGCGAAATCGAAACGAAAGATCTTGCCTTGGCGATGAAGTCCGCGAGCGAAGAGGTCAAGGACAAAGTGTTCAAGAACATGTCCGAACGCGCGCGCGAAATGATCATGGAAGAAATCGAGTTTATGGGTCCGGTCCGAATGAAACAGGTCGAGGAGGCGCAGCAGAAGATCGTATCCGTCGTGCGCCGCCTCGAGGACGCGGGCGAACTGATGGTGCAAGGACGCGGCGGCGGCGGCACCGAAGATCAGATGGTTGTGTAGCGCGGCGCTATGTCGGAGGCGCAAGGCCGCCGTGCCTCCTGCTCGATGTTGCGGCTGGTTGCCGCTGGAGACCGTATGACGAAAGTGATAAAAGCGTGGGGGCCGGGTCCACGCTCGCTTGTCTATTACGAACGCGCACCTCTCGAAGAGATCGTGAAAGGCGTCCTCGGACCGGAAGAAATCGTCACGGCGGAAATGATCGTCGAGGAAGCGCGGCTCGAGGCGGAGCAGAAGGTCCGGGACATCCATGCGGAAGGTTATTGCAGCGGCTTCGAGGCGGGCAAGGTCGAATACTTGAAATCCGTCGGGCAATCGGCGGCGGCGTTGAAGGCGGCGGCCGGCGAGTTGGTTCGCATGCGCGAGGCTTTTCTCGAATCGCTCGAACCGCAGGTTGTGGAGCTGGCCATCCTTATCGCGGAGCGCGTCTTGCAGCGCGAGTTGGCTGCGGACCGCGAGGTGGTCGGGCGGACGGTTCGGCGTGCGTTGGAGCACGTGGTGGACGCGGCCGGCGTGACGGTATGCGTCAATCCGGCGGATCTCGATGCGTTGCGCGCGGAGAAGGTGCGTCTGCTCGAAACGTTTGAAGGGATTGGGCAATTGACTGTTCGCGCCGATGTGCGTGTGAGTCCGGGCGGTTGCACGGTCGACACCGAGTCGGTGCATATCGATGCGGGGGTGGAAAGCCAGTTCGCGCGGATTGTCGAGGCGTTGCGCGAACCGTCCGAAACGCCTCGCGTGGAATAGACGCGTGAAAAGGATAGACCTTTCCAGCCATTGCGATCGCGTACGGTCGCTTGATCCCGTCGGCACGCTGGGGCGGATCGTGGATGTGGTCGGTCTGACCATCGAGGCCACGGCGCCGCCGATGTGCATCGGCGATTTGTGTTATGTCCATTCGCGTGCCGGCAACGACCTGCTTCCGGTCGAGGTGGTTGGTTTTCGCGGCGACCGCATCGTATTGATGCCCCTTGGCAGTATTCAGGGCATCGGGCCGGGCAGCCTGGTTTTGCCGACGTTTGCGCCGGAACAGGTGCATGTTGGGCCTGACGTGTTGGGGCGCGTGATCAACGGCATGGGCGTGCCGCTGGACGGTGGACCTCCATTGAACGCGGGGACGCGCATGCCGCTTCTGGCGGCGCCTCCGAAGCCGCTCGAACGGCGGCGGATAGTCGAATCGATCGCCACGGGTGTGCGTGCGATCGATGCGTGCATCACCTGCGGCAAAGGCCAGCGCATCGGCATCATGTCGGGCAGCGGCATCGGCAAGAGCAAACTCATGGGCATGATTGCGCGCAATACCAGCGCCGACATTAGCGTGATTGCCCTAATCGGAGAACGCGGGCGCGAAGTGCGCGACTTCATCGATGTCGACTTGGGTCCGGAAGGTCTGGCGCGGTCCGTGGTGATCGTTGCAACATCCGACGAGCCTGCGTTGCGGCGCGTGAAAGGCGCGTACTGTGCGACGACCATCGCCGAGTGGTTTCGCGCGCAGGGCGCCGACGTCATGTTGCTGATGGATTCGCTGACACGCTTCGCGATGGCCCAGCGCGAAATTGGTTTGGCGTCGGGCGAGCCGCCGACGACGAAGGGCTATCCGCCGTCCATGTACGCGTTGCTGCCCAAGTTGCTCGAACGGGCGGGCACGTCCGCCGTGGGCAGCATCACGGGACTTTATACGGTCCTCGTCGAGGCGGACGACCTGAACGATCCGGTGGGCGACGCCTCGCGCAGCATTCTGGACGGTCATATCGCGCTGACGCGCGATCTGTCCTCGCGGGGGCATTACCCGTCCATCGATGTGTTGCAGAGTATCAGCCGCACGATGATCGACGTGACGCCGCCTTCGCATCAGGCGTTGGCGACGCGCATTCGGCAGGCGCTTGCGACGTATCGCGACGCGGAAGATCTGATCAACATTGGCGCGTACGTGCAGGGAAGCAATCCGGAAATCGATTTGGCCATTCGGCTCATGCCGGGCATCCGGACATTTCTGCAACAGGGCCTGTTCGAGAGGTCGCCGTACGGGGAAATCGAGGCGCGTATGCAACGCGCCCTGGCAGGATAACGAGACGCGATGGCAAAAGGCCAGTTCGGTACGTTGCTGCGTATTCGGAAACGCCAGGAAGAGTTGCGTGCGCTGGCGTTTGCGGATGCACGGCGCGAAGTGCGCACGGCCGAACGCGAGCGCGACGAACTGTCGGCATGGCGGCGCGAAATGTTCGATGAGGCGGGCACGCGCGCCCGCGCGGTTTTCGATCCGGGCGATGTGCGGCTATACTATCGGTACGAGCGGCATCTGGCGCGGCTGATCGACGACAAGGACGCGCAAATCGTCCAGTTGTCGGGCACGGCGGAACAACGCCGGATGGAACTAGACGACGCGATGAAACGGCGGCGTATCATCGAGAAACTGCTGGAACGCAAGGAGCGGCAAGCGCACGAGGATATGCGAAAAGCGGAACAGAAATCGGCCGACGAGACGGCCTCGAAATACGCGGCGCTCGCGCGTCGACGCGACATGACGCCGGTGGCGTATTTAGAGGAGGGGGCCTGACGATGAAGGTCCTCAAGCTGATCGGTATTGCCTTGGTTGCCGTGCTGTGCTTCGCGGGAGCGATGGCCGGTTTGCTAGCCTACAGCGGCAACCTGTCGAAGGAAGGGATCGACAAGCTCCTGTACCCGAAGTCGGCCGGGCAGAAGGCTGTGGAAACGCCCGCCGAAAAAGGCGATGAATCCAGCGCCCTGGCCCAGGCGCTCAAACAACGCGAGGAAGAACTCAACCAGCGTGAAACCAAAATGCGCGACGAAGAAGAGCGCAGTAAGAAATCGCGCGCCGACCTCGATGCATTGCGCACTGAAGTCCAAGCCATGCAGGCGAAAATCGGCGCGTCCATCAAAATCGTCGATGCCGACCACAAGAAACGCATGGAGGATGTCGCGCTGTCGCTGAGCAAGATGAAGGCCACCAACGCCGCCGAATCGATCGGGAGCTGGCCCGTCGAAGATGCCGTCGCCGTTCTCCGCTTCGTCAAAGACAAGGAGCGCGCCAAGATCCTTGACGCCATGAAGCCCGAACAATCCTCCGTGCTGCTTTTGGGCCTTCAGGACAAGAAACTGTAAGCCCCGTTTCTCGACGGTTCTGAATAAACCAACCGATTTTTCCAAGATCGGTCAGGCTGAAGTCCGCATGATCGCCTGTACGGTCCATCATCTCAACTCCCTATCGCATGACAACGGAATCTTTTCTTCACAGGAGGTATGTTTATATATGAATGCATCGATTGTGCTTGCGGTGCCGCAACCGCGTGCCGAGCCGCCCCCGGCGCGCGTGCAGAAGGGCGTGCCGGATGGTTTTGCGCGCGCCTTGGCCGAACAGCGCAAGGTGTGCCAAACGGCGGAATCCGATACGACGAATGGTGTAACGGATAGAAACGCAGAGCTTGCCTCGGACGCGTCGGCGGGCGTATCGGCGCAAACCGCCGAAGCAATGCCGCAACCGCCTATGGGTCTCGATACATCGCAAAGCGGCGACGCATCCACGGCGGAGACGCATCTGCCGGACAGCAAGAAGACGATGTCGGCCACCATTGCCGTTGCAGTGGTTCCGAGCGCTGTCTTGCCACCGCCAATGCAGGCTCTCATCGCGATGGTCCTCGAAGAAGTTGGGATTTCCGTGCCAACATCCAACGCCGCAACTATCCTTGCCCCTACAGTCAAGACAGATTCTATAATAGCTAACAGTTCAGCTATGGAGCAGTCCAAAACCGCGACGGATGTGTCTGTTTTTCTGCGGGTGCTTCTCAATGCTGCGGCAGGCGCAATTGAAACGGAACCTTTGCCTGTTTCGCTCGACATGGATGCCGATTTCGTTGCCGCCATCTCTACGCCGCCGACTCCCGCGCAGGCGGCGGACGCCGCAACCGCGTTGTCGGCTGCCAAAGCGGACGTCGCAACCGCGTTGCCGACTGGCGAAGCGGGCGTCGTAACCGCGTTGCTGGCTGCCGAAGCGGACATCGCAACCGAGTTGCCGGCTGCCGAAGCAGTCGTCACGCCCGCGAAGCCCGAAAACGGTGCGAAGGCTTCATCGGCGATGGGCGTCTCGTCCCGGACCGTTCAGCATGCGGCTCCATCGGATACGCCGGCGGCGCCGGTGGCGGCGGAGCACATTTCCGCGACGATGTTGCAGGAAGTGGCGGTCAAAGGCGTCCGATATCTCATCGGGGCGCAAGATAAAACAATTGCTGTGCGCCTCGTGCCGCCTTCGCTGGGCGAACTGCACATTGAAGTGACCACGACCGGCGACGCGTTGCGCGTACGGCTGTTTTCCGCGAATCCCGTGGTCCGCGAGGCGCTCGAAAGCCACTTGCAGGCGTTGCGTGATACCTTCGTGGCGAATAATATCGATGTGAAAAACATCAGTGTACTTTCCGGGATGGCGGGCCAGACGTCCGGCCATCCATTTGCCAACCCACAATTTACCGATGTTACCGGCAATGCGGTCCCTCATACGATGGCCGCCGCACTTCGTCCTGCCGCTTCCGCGGAGAAGGACGTGTCCATGGCATACTCGCCACCGCATGATGGCGCACTGAACGTACTAGTCTAACAAAGGAGATGTAAACATGAATGCACTTGTAGGCGTCGGGCTTGGGACGCAGGAACCGACCCGCGCGCAACGCGACGAAGTGGTTCGCAAGGTGGCCACGCAATTCGCGGGCGTGCGGCAGCAGACGCAGGCCGCCAACGCGACGAAGTCGGCCACGCAAACCAAGGCCGCGAGCACCGCCGCCACCGATACCACCGGCGCTACCAACAGTACTACGGACACGTCGTCGGGACGCGTCATGGGTTCGGAACTCGACAAGCAGGCGTTTCTTCAGTTGCTGATTTTTCAATTGCAGAATCAGGATCCGCTAAACCCGACCGACAATGCGCAGATGGTGGCGCAGTTGGCGCAGTTCTCGTCGCTGGAACAGATGAACAATCTGAACGCCAGCTTCAAGGCGCTGAGTGGCAATGTCGATCAACTGAGTTTCCTGTCGGCGAATTCACTGATCGGGCGCACGGTATCCGGCGTCGATGCCAAAGGCGCCGCGCAGCAAGGTACGGTGACGCGGGTCGTTATGGACGGGACCAACGGGATCGGCGTCGTAGTGGGCGATGCGACGCTTCCGCTTAACTCGATACTACGGATCGAATAACCGCGTCGTGCTTGGCACAACGCAATCGAAAAGGAGAAAAGTATGGGATCGGCAATGAGTACGGCCGTCACGGGCCTTCTGGCGCATCAGCGCCGCATGGACGTCGTGGCCAACAACATATCGAACGTCAATACCTACGGTTACCGCGGATCGCGGATGAATTTTCAAGATCTTTTCTCGCAAACGCTGCAAGCCGGGGGGAGCACGAATCCTGAACAGATCGGCCTTGGCGTGCTTGTGGGCAGTATCGACATCGACTTCGGACATGGTTCGCTGTTTAGCACCGGTGTCGATTCGGATCTGGCCATCCAAGGCAACGGATTCTTCATTCTGAGTGACGGCACGAACAAACTGTACACGCGCGATGGGTCATTCTCGCGCGACGTGAACGGTCTCCTGGTCGATCCGGCCACCGGATTGCCCGTGCAGGGTTATATGGCCGACGCGACGGGTGTAATCCCGACCACCGCGGCACTGGGCGACATCACGATTCCCGTCGGCAGTGCTTCCATTGTAAAAGCGTCGCAGAATGCCGCGTTCGCCGGTAATCTCGACGCGACTGCGGCCGTAGGCGCCCAGGTGTCGCGTACGTTGCGGGTATACGACTCGCTCGGTACCGAACGCGATATCCAGGTGACTTACACGAAAAGCGCACAGGTGACCGACGGCGCCACGGCGTACAATGCATGGACGTGGAGCGCTACGTTCAACGGCGTCGATGTGACCGGCGTTCCGGCGGGAGAGACGGGGTGCATCCTGTTTGACGGGACGGGCGCATTCTATGCGGAAGGCTCCCTCGCTGCTGGGACCTTTGCGGCACGTTCGGGCCTGCCGTCGCAGAACGAGGTGTCCATTCCTTCCACGGCGTTCACCGGCGCCGCGATTCCGACCACGCCGTTCGAGTTCAGCATCGATTTTTCGAAAGCCACCAGTCTGTCCGGATCGACCGATCTAACCATGACCAGTCAAGATGGTTATGCGCGGGGCGTATTGGATAGCTTCAGCGTCAGCGGTAACGGCGTTGTCAATGGCGCTTTTTCCAACGGTATCTCGCAGGTCATTGGACAGGTTGCGCTTGCTACGTTTACCAATCTCGGCGGACTCTCTCGCGCCGGCGACAACCTGTTCGCCGAGACGCCCGCGTCGGGCCTCGCCCTGATTGGAACGCCAGGCACGGGCGGTCTCGGTACCGTGTCGGGCGGCGTGCTGGAAGGGTCGAACGTAGATCTCGGCACCGAATTCAGCAACATGATCGTAACCCAGCGCGGCTACCAGGCTAACGCACGAACCATCACCGCCGCCGATACGCTGATGCAGGAAACGGTAAACCTCATCCGGTAATGGACTGTGAAAAGTAGTACGACGTTTCCAACATCGTGCTACTTTAGTATATTCTATTTACGCCAAGTAATTAATGCGCGGTAACGATTGCGCAAACACGCAAGCGCCAGGTGTGGGTCGGCAAGGAAAACCGTCCACGCCTGGCGTTTTTCGCTTATCCTCGATTGCCAATTACAGGACTCGATTCAGGGCCATGATTGCGCGGGCAATTTCGTCTCGCTTGGATTCGAGCGTTGCGATATCGCGGGTGAACGCCGTCAGGTCGGGCACCACGGCCTTGATATCGAGCGCTTTGGCCGCCTGTTCGAGCACGGCCGCAGACACGCCTTTCTGCTGGGCCTTTCGGAATCGCTCGAACAGGATCGCGAGATAATCGTAGTCCTCGATGCCGTCGCGCAGGATCTCCCAGCGGATCGAATCGACCAAGCCCTCCTTGCCGGGATACACGAGCAGTCCGTCGCCATTGACGGGCGTTACATCGGCGGGGTTGGCGTACGGGTCCTGGCCGGGTTCGCAATGGTTCACGCACCAGTGATGGAAGCCGCGAACGCCCAAGGCCCACGCCTGCCACGGCAGGAGGCGGTGCTCGATGCCCGCGAAGTCGATGAAGAGATTGGCATAGGGCCGCGCGGGTTGCTGGTTGACGTAGAACCACGTTTCTTGGCCCAGTTTGATGCGTTCGAGCAGGGGCCGTCCGTTGGGCGTGTCGAACAACTGCGTATGCGCGCACCAGATTTGCACGGATTCGGGCAGATACGCATCGAGTCCAAACGCCGTGATCATTAGCGGGATGTCGGGCGCGAGCGAACGCCACTGCTGCGCCCGCTCGACGATCTTCGGCCATTCCGCGGGCGGCGGCTCGGACGCTATCGGACAAAAGGCGCGTTTCTCGATGCGTTTGCCGACCACGAACGCGTCGGCCTTTTCGAGGGCGGCCGTCGCATCGAGCAAGTCAGGGGGAACCGCGAATGTCGTCGCGCCGCGAACGAGCAGATCCTTGAATCGCGGGTCGAAGCGCACCAAATCCGACGCATAATCCTGGCTCTCCGCCGGGAACTGCGCCGTTTCGCGCAACGTGACGCGATGTTCGAGCGCATCGGTCACATACCGCGCCGCGAGGTCTCCCGGCGCCAGCATGCACCCTTTTTGCTTGGCCCCGTCGCGCGCGAGGTCGGGCCTGAACCCGAAATCGGTCTTGAGCGACGGCGTTACCGGAAGATCGAAATCGTATACGGTGACTTCGATTGGCAACACGACTTCGTCCGCTTCGTCGCTGGCCATCTCGATGCGTCCCGTATAGACGCCCGCAGGCACTTTCGGCGGTGCGTATACCGTGAACCACGTCGGCGTGCAACGTTCGCCGGGTGCGGTGAACGATACGAACGGCGGCAACGGGTCAGGCCATTCGCCCGTCGGACCTTCGTAATGCGACGGCACGCGGATGGGCACGTAGCCGATGTTGGCGAGGCGAATGGCATTGGGTCCCAGCGGCTGGCCCGATTCGCGATGTAGCAGGCTGGGGATTTTGAACGTGACGCGATGCAGATCCCGATCCTTCGGCGGGCGCACCACGATCTGGAACGACTC
>CAIYET010000686.1 GCA_903925285.1 Candidatus Hydrogenedentota bacterium
AGATCTCAGATCTCAGTTCTCAGATCTCAGATCTCAGATCTCAGATCTCAGATCTCAAATCTCAGATCTCAGATCTCAATTCTCAAATCTCAAATCTCAGATCTCAGATCTCAGATCTCAAATCTCAGATCTCATATCTCAAATCTCAAATCTCAAATCTCAGATCTCAAATGCGAACCACCCGGAGTTCCTACAGCCTACAGCCTTACATGAAGGAGGATGACGCATGATTCGGATTACCGCAGTTTCGACTACTTGCGTAGCGGCGTGGATCTTGCTCGCGTCGATGGGCTGCGTTGCCCAGAGCATCGACCTGCCGAACCCCTCGTTCGAGGATGGGGCGGGCCAACCAGCGGCCTGGACCCTTTCCGGAGGCCAAGGGAACTGGGCCAACGAAGCCCAGGACGGGGGCGCACTCGATTTCCGTGACAGGAACCGGCGCGACCGAGAGCAGCAACTACTGGACGACCGGACCGCTAACCTTCGCTCCCAACAAGGTCTATAGACTGCGCTTCTTTGCGCGCTCCGAAGGGACGTCCGCAAGCGGCACACCCGTAACCGGACCCATCTTCTGCAACCGCGACCTTGGCGCAATCCCGAACACATGGGCAGAGTTCGTCTCCATATTCGTATCTCCCGAAATCGTGGCGTCCGACATGTCGCGCCTCCGGTTCGGTCAATGGGAACGCTCGGACACGACTTTCTTCGACAACATCGACATCGCACGCGCGGAACCCATCTACCTGTGCCGGGATGGCTTCACCCTGGGCGAGGGCGAGCAGATCGACGGCAACACCTACACGTTCAAGGCCCCATACAATGGCGAATCCTGCAACCAATCGCGCCCACTCGTCAGCCATCGCGGGACCTTCAACACGCTCCGATGGACCTTCCCCGGCACCGAAGAGATAGTCTACCGCCACCAAACAGTCCGCACTCAGACCAAAGCGTCCGTCGACATCGACCTGTGTCTGTACACGGGCGGCGAACTGGTCATCGAGAGCAGCATTGACGGCCAGACATGGTACGAGGTCGGCGGCCTCCACGAAAAGGGCAGCAAGACCTTCCCCCTGCCGAGCACATTGTTTCCCGCCGACGCAATTTGGATTCGGATGCGCCCGCGGCCCGACGCACAATTGCCCGCCGGCGTCGCGCCGGGCAGCCTGCAAGTCGACGCCTACGGGTACCGCGCGACGCTGGACGGCCCACCCGCGCATCTCGTCGGCGCGACGCGTTTCGTGACCTTACGAACAACCGATCCGAGGATCGAGGTCCAACCGATGAATTTCGGCGACTGTGTCCCCGGCGGCCACAATACCCTCGAAGCGCTCGTCGACAATCTGACCAACGACCCGATTGTCGCGCGCCCCACGTTGACGTTCGAGACCGCCGACGTGAAATCCGAGGAAAACTCCATCGCCGTCACGCTCGAACCTGGCCCCCAGACTGTGAGCTTGTCATATCGCGCGCCCAATGCCGGGGCCTATACCGCCCGCTTCACCCTGGGATCCGGGATCGCATATCTCGCCGAAACCCACGTGCGCGTGCCCGACCTGTACGAAGCCTCCTACGGGTGGCGGCTACCACAATCGTCCGAAGCCCTCGGCCTGTGGTGGTGCCGCTCGGGATGGAAAATCAGCCAAACCCGCCCCATGCCGGACGCAACCACCCAAGCCATCGAGATCAAGCTCGCCGCGAACGAGGCCGACGCCGCACAAATCGTCCTGCGGCCCAAGCAGGCCCTCAAGGGATTCCAGGCGCACGCGACAGCCTTGAAAGGCCCGAACGGCGTCGAGATCTCCGCCGAGCGCATCGACGTGCTACGCGTACGCTACGTGACCGTCGCCCAACCCACCGACGCCGTCGGAGCCGCCGCGCCGTGGCCCGACCCCTTGCCGCCGTTCAACGCCCCAATCGATATCGCCGCCGACCAAAACCAACCCTTGTGGGTCCGGGTGACGGCCCCCGCCGACACGCCCGCCGGAGACTATTCCGGCAGTCTCATCCTCGAAGCTGGAACAATGCGGACGGAGGCGTCGTTGCACGTGACGGTGTTCGGATTCGCACTGCCGGACCGGATGACGTGTACATCCGCCTTCGGGTTCTCGCCGGGCCGCGTATTCGCCTATCAGAAGCTCACGACACCCGACGAGAAACGCTCCGTACTCGAAAAGTACTGGGCCAGCTTCGCAGCACACCACATCTCCCCGTACGACCCTGCGCCGTTGGACCCATTCGTCGTGACGTGGCCCGCGCTCGACAATTGGACCGGAAACGGCATCCGCGACCGCTCCGAGAAGTACGCCGGCGAGAGTTCACTCTTCCTCGATGATTCAAGTCCGACCGCGAACATGCAACACGCGTACGACAAGCGGTTGACGATCCCGTCGCAGGGATTCCATCTGCGATTCATGTACAAAACGCGCGACGCCGGACAAACGTTTATCGTGACCTTCGCGCATTCCGACGCCGCAGGCAACTGGATGACGGGCCGAAACAACGATATCGCCGTGCAAGGCGACGCGACATGGCAGGCCTTCGACCGCATCGTCGCGCAATTCCCCGAAGGCGCACAAACCGTGCAGTTCACGCTCAGACCGGACCTCTGGGCCGAAGACGGTTCGACGATGGGCGCCGCATGGTTCGACAACGTCTCGATACAAGACGCGGCGACCGGCCAGGAACTCGTCGCAGGCGGCGGCTTCGATCCTCTCGACGCGCAAGAACTGACCCCATCCTTCGACTGGACCGCATGGGACACCGCCACAACCCACGCAATGGACACCTACCATTTCAACTCGATTCGAGTCCCCATCCAAGGCATGGGCGGAGGCACTTTCCACGAACGCTGGGAACCGACTCTGCTCGGTTACGGCGAAAACACGCCCGAATACAAATCCGCCTTCCGAAACTATTGCCAAGGCCTCCAAAAGCATCTCGGCGAAAAAAGTCTGCTGCCATACGCCTACGTCTACTGGTTCGACGAACCCGAACCCCGCGACTACGAATTCGTCATGAACGGCTTCCGCAGACTCAAGGATGCCGCCCCCGACATCCATCGCATGCTCACCGAACAAGTCGAACCCCAACTCATCGGCGGTCCAGACATCTGGTGTCCACTGACACCCTCCTACAATATGGAAGTAGCCGATGCACGCCGCGCGCAAGGCGAGCATTTCTGGTGGTACGTCTGTTGCGGCCCCAAAGAACCCTACTGTACCCTTTTCCTCGATCATCCCGCAGTCGAGTTGCGCGCGTGGCTGTGGCAGACCTGGCAACGCAAAATCAACGGCATCCTCGTCTGGGAGAGCAACTACTGGAACAGCACACCTGCCTATCCAGACCCCGAACATCCCCAGAATCCCTATGAAGACACCATGAGCTGGACCGAAGGCTACAGCACACCCGTCGGCGCCCGCCTACCCTGGGGCAACGGCGATGGACGCTTCATTTATCCACCCGAAGCCGCCGCAGACGGACGCCCCAACGCACCCATCCTCGAAGGCCCCGTCGACAGCATCCGGTGGGAAATGCTCCGCGACGGCATCGAAGACTACGAGTACCTCGTCATTCTCCGCCGCTTGCTCGAAGAACGCGCAGCCCAACTACACGCCGACAAACTCGCCACATACAAAGCGCTCCTCGAGGCGCCAACCGACATCACCGCCAGCATAACCAAATTCAACCGCGACCCCGAACCCATCGAACAACGCCGCGAAACCATCGCCCACGCCATCGAAGATCTCTCGGCAAAATAGATCCGCCAACGACTACGCCCCATGGACGCCTTTGGGTGGCGTCCACGGGGCGCTTCCAACGGACTATTTCCGCCGAAAGAACTACCTTCGTCTGAAAACGGTCATGCCCACTCCCGCAATCACCGACGCCAGCGCGAGCAACGCTACACCGCCTGCAATGGGCAATGCCTGGTCGATCACCGTCAGTTCGACTTCGTTCGAGGGCTGTGTATCGCCCTTGGCGTCCTTTACGACGACGCTGTAATGACCCGCGTGCGACGAAGTCGCGGACGCAATCACGTAATCGGGCGCGTTGGGCGCACCCGGCGCCGCACTGCCGTCTTTCCACCAATGATAGGACAGCACCGGGAAACCGCCGGTCGTCAGCACGTGGAACGCGAATGGTTGGCCTTCATTGACCGTCCCACCGGCCGGGTCCGCCGAGATGGCGAGAGGATCGGCCACCTCCAAAGTCGCATGCGACGACTCGTGCATTATCCCGTTGTACGTAACCTCGCACCAGTAAACGCCGCGGTTTGCCGCAGTCAGACCCGTCAGAGCCCATGTGGGCGTAATGGGCCCATCGTGAACCGCCTTGGCCGTGTCGTTCCACTTCCACTGGTACGACACCGTGCCACCGCCGTCGATGGCAACCTCGAAGATGTGGCCGTCGTACGTGTATATCTTGACGTCCTGCGGCTCGGTCGTGAAGCCCGGCCAGTTCGCAATTGTGTAGATCGGCGACGAGCCGCCCTCATACGCGTTGCCCGCAAGGTCAGACACACCCGTGCCCACCAAGATGCCCACCGTCCCGTTCGCATCGGGATTGGCCAGCGTGACCGCCACCGTGTAATTCGGATACGCGCCGCTGACAGTCTTACTCCCCGACAGGGTGCCAGCGATCATCACGTCGGAAGCATCAAACGACGTCCCGACACTCTCGTTGAAGTCAACGCTGAAATGCACCGCGTCCAGACCCGTCGGAGTCGGATCATCCAACGTAATGGACGCCGCTGGAGGCATCATGTCCAGCGTAATGTCGTCGCCGATCGTCGCCACAGAAACATTTCCGGCCCCGTCGCGGTACTGGGCGTAGACCGTCTTGGCGCCATCGCCAGTGGTCAACGTCCATGTGTTGGATGTTGCGTACGTTTCCCAGTCGCTCCATGTCGCGTTGTCGTTGCTGAACTGCATGTCGGCCACACCAGATGTCGTGTCGATCGCGGACAGGGCCAGCGTCACCGAGGTCGAATTCGCATACGTCGCGCCGCCGTTGATCGCTACCGTCCCCGTCGGAGCCGCCATGTCAAGCGTAATATCATCGCTGATGGTGACCGCAGACGTATTACCGGCCGTGTCTTCGAACTGCGCGTAGACTGTTTTCGTCCCGTCGCCGGAGGACAAGGCCCATGTGTTCGATGCAGCAACAGGCTTCCACCCGCTCCAGGTCGCGTTGTCATTGCTGAACTCCATCTGCGTCACCCCGAACCCGCTGCCGTCATCATAGGTTAACGCCAAGTTGACGCTCGTCGAGTTGCAGTACGTCGCACCGCCGTTGATGGTGACCGTACCTGTCGGCGGCGTCTTCTCGATGGAATACATCCATGTGCCCGTGAAGTTGCCATTGCCTGGGTTCTGGCCACCCAACGGCGTGCCGTCCGTGTCGACGATGCTGTCGTCATCCACAAGATTCAACCCGAGTGTCCCGTCGCCGCTGCCCGTCGCCACCGTTACCGTGAACACCGTATCGCTTACGGGTGTGACGCTCGTTACGGAAGCCCCCGCCGGCCCGTTCGCGTCCACAACGAAGTCCGTCGGCGCCACGCCTGTCACCGCTTTAGAGAAGGTCAACGTAAAATCTACCGACGCCGCATTGGTCAAACCAAACTCGGACGGCTCAACAGAAAGCACGATCGGGAAATGGGCTTCATAAGCGCCCATATCGTATTCGGTTCCCGTCCCGTCGGCCCCAAGCCCCGGAATGTCCACCGGACGCGCACGGCCCTCGATGTCCGAAGCGGGCGCACCTGCTGCCGTGCCCGTGTCTATGCAGGGCGATCCGTTTTGCAACTGCACATTGCCCGCCGCTGCATTGACGAACAGCGGATCCACATTAATGTTGCCGGCACCCGCCCCGCCTTGGACATCGCAATAGGCAATGGTCGATCTCGAGTAATAGTCGTCCCAAATCCGCCCTCCGGTGTTGCCCCAGACAATGCAATTCGTAATTACTGGGGCGCTTGTCGGAGCGTTAGCGTTTAATATTACAGCGCCACCCGCAGCCGTGTTGAGCGTAAACGTACAGTTGACAATTATCGGGGATGCTTGATTGTTGAATACACCGGCCCCGCTATGCGTGCATGAGTTCCCAATAAACAGGCAGTTCGCGATCGTTGGCGCACAGGAGTCGTTGAATATGGCGCCACCGGAATAACCGGAATTCGACGAGAACGTGCAGTTCGTTATCCGCACCGCTCCGCTCGAGGAGGCATCGTATATGCCGCCGCCCATGCCTGAATTGCCTGTGAATGTACAACTCGTAATCGTGGGTGCGGCTCCAGCGGCAATATAGATTCCGCCGCCGTAATTGGCCCTGTTGTAGGCAAACGCGCAATGGGCCACGGTGGGCGAAACTCCATTGTTGCACATCCCCCCGCCATAATACGTCCCGGCCGCATTGCCGCGCGTCACCATGAATCCGTCCAATACGGCGTTGTTAGCACCGATCACGCACTGCATGGTGTCCTGCCCATCGATAATGGCCGCATGTGCGTTCCAATCCCGCTGGTTGCGCTCCGTCTCCGTTCCCGCAAACCCGCCATAGAGGACGACGCCCGGTTTCAACGTTATTACAGGTCCCGCAACCGCTGTGTACATGCCTCCGGCGACCCAGATCTCACTGCCAGCCGGCACGATGTCGATGGCTTCCCGAATCGTTGTAAAAGCCGTATTCCAGGAGAGGCCATCATGTGCGCCGGCCGTATTGGCTGCGGCGACGTATACTACATTCGGTTTCACATTCAGCTTGATCGCCCTGGGGTAGATCTCGCCCCTCGCTGTGTCTGCAACGAGCAACGTATTCGTATACGTCCCGGCAGGCAGCGCGTTCGTACCACCATTTACCAGCGCTTGAACGACGATTGAATCGCCGGCATTCAACGAGCCTGAACTGGGCGACACGTCAATCCAACTCTGCATGACGGCTGCGGTCCAGTCCACCGGCGAAGCCCCGCGATTCCTCAACGTAAAGGCCATTGAGCCAGGCGTGAAAGGGCCACCGGCGAATCCGCTCAATACCGACGGAGTTCCCGATGAGACAAAAAGAGGAGTGTACTCGTACGCTCCCATATCCACGACCCCATCCTGTGGCCGCGGCGTGCCCTCAAAGTCCGCAGCCGGGGCGCCGCTATTGGTCCCGGTATCGATACACGGCGACCCGTCCTGCAGATGAAAATCGGTGGAATCCACAAAGAGCGGGTTGCTGTCAATAGTTCCCTCGCCCGTATGCCCACCCTCGATGTCGGAATAGGTGGCAATCGTGACGCCTGTGCCGGAAATGGCGTCCAAGACGATGGAATTAAGGATCTGGATGGTCCCATAGTTGTAAAAGCCATGTGAGTTGCCGGTAATCGTGCAGTTCGCGATGGATAGGGAGGATGCACTCTCGAGCCGGAAGGCGCCGCCTTCTGCGTGCCCGGGGGGGCCGTAGAAGCCTGGTATACAAATCCACCCGAGACCACCGTGGAACCAGTCGCCCCCGCAACCGCCGCCGCCGGGTATGGCGAAATTGTCGGTGAAAATGCAGTTGACGAAATCGCCGCCCCCAGATTGGAGGTAAACTGCGCCGCCCCATGCGTTCCCGCCAGGACCGCCCTGCTCGCCGCAAGATCGATCCACGCCATGTCCGCCGTAGGCGCCGTTGTTGATGAAGAGACAATTCTCGACGTGTGGGCTTCCTGAAATGACGAGGGCCCAGCAGGTGGCGTCGCCGCCGGTGGCGCCATATTTGATGTTGTCAGAGATTTGACAGTTGCGAATGGTCGGGGAACCGGAGACGCTCACTCCGGGATTCCCGGCGGAGATCACAAATCCATCCAGCAAGGAGGTACCGGAGATACTGACGCATAGTGTTCCACTGCCGCTGATCTTGGTTGGATGAATGTTCCAGTTTCGTTGCGTAAGCGCCGTCTCTACTCCCGCGAAACCGCCAAAAACTTGGTTATTGCCGGATAAGTTGACGACGGGACTATAGGCGCCTTCCCTGACCCAGACTTGGCCACCGGTGTCGAGGCCCTGCTGAATCGTCGGGTACGCCGTGGCCCAGGATTGTCCGTCCTGGACGCCGGACACATTGGCCCCATCGACATACGTGACGACGTCCGATTGTACCGTAACATGGATGTAGTCTGTTTTGATGGCGGAGTCCGAGCCTGCCGACGAACTCACGGTAAGCGAGACGGTGAATTTGCCGCCATAGGAATAGGTGTGAAGGGGATTCTGCTCCGGGCTCGTCTGCCCATCGCCAAAGTTCCATACCCATGCAGTAATGGGCGCCAGCCCAGTGTCCGAGAGGTCCGTGAATTGTACGGCGAATGGAGCCCATCCGCTAACGGCATTGGCGCTGAATGCGGCCAAGGGAGTCTTGTTCCAGGTGCGTGTCACATTGCCGGTCGACGGCGTGTTTCCGTTGCCGGCGGTATCATGAAGGACATTGGCCGGAATGGAACAGGAGAAGACGCCCTCTGCAAGTGGCGTAAGGGCAAAACTCCAGTGCGTCGTGTCGGTTGACGAAAGGCCGTCGCCGGTCGCGTTGGTCGTGGAGATGGCGCTTGTCAGCATGTCCGTGACAGGCTGGCTCAAGGTGATGGTGACGGGGATCGCGCCGGTCCGGCTGTTTACAGGATCTGACGCCGTAGTGGCCAGCGCCACGGTCGGGGACACGTCCCGTTGGAGGATATTGGACGCGGCTACATTTATGTAGCCGACAAGGTCGTGAAAAGCGCCGGCATTGACCACGCAACTGAACCTGCTGTAAGCGATCGGGGTCAACGTGAAGCTGTAGGTGTCGCCGGTACCGGAAAAGTTGGTCACAGTGGCGTTACTAGGCGCGATATCGTCCACGGTGAAATCCGTGCTGGCAGCGCTCAACAGCACGTTGACCACGATGAGCCCGGCGACGGGATCCGGCGAGGGGCTGGATAAGGTCGCGGTCGGATTGTCATGTCCGGCGGAGTAGCTGATGAATTCGCTCCAACGTTCGTCGCAGGAAGTCGGGGCGGTGAGCGTGGCGGGGGTATTGTCGAAGCCTATAGGGAAACAAAATCCATCGCCGGAAGTGCCGGCCGTATAGCTGGGAACGGCCGACATTGTGTCCACTTGCCAGCCCAACCAGTAAGTGCCGGCGATCAACGATAACGAGGCGGGCGTGCCGTTGGCAATCGGCACGGCCAGCCAATCATTGGCCGCCGCGTTCGCGACTGCCCCCGACTGCCAAAGGAGTTGCGGCGTTGCATCACTCGAGTAAAGCGAAAGACGCACGTTCCCGCTCGCCGCGTGCGAATAAAATGAAACGCTGTCGGTTGTGCCGTCTTCGAGCATGGTGAATCGGGTAGCCTTGAGCAACCCCTTCTGAGATAAAGCGACATTGACGATGTTGCCGGGCGTGGTGCACGTTCCCACGTACAACATGGCATTGGCCGGATTTATTACGGCGCTCGTGAGGTAGTTTTCTCCGGAATTCAACGTAAGGGCGCCGCCCCGCGTGGGGAGATTGGACCCCGAACCCAGCATCACCTTGACTATGCGCGCGGGACTCGTATTGGTACCGAAATAAGCACAACCATTACCCGCGTCAATCGCAGCGCTGGCGAGATCAACCTCTCCTGAGTCCAGCGTCAGCGAACCGACCCGCGTCGGCAGGTTTGAACCCGATCCCGGGTTAACCTTATCTATCACGGCCGTGCTCATGCCAAAATAGGCGTAGCCGCTGGCGGTGTCAATTATGGCACTATGAGGAGTGCCGCTTAAGGTAGCCGCACCAACCCGAACAGGCGGGTTTGACCCGGCCCCCAATGCCACCTTTACCACACTCGTGGATGCGCCGAAATAGGCATATCCGTTCGCGGCGTCAATTACGCCGGCGCACAGGTAGGTTTCCGGATCCAGAATGATGCCTCCCACGCGCTGGAACGTACGGGCAGGATTCACATCGACTTTTACGACACGACCCGGCATGGTATTGGTGCCGAAATAGGCATATCCTCCCACCGGGTCAATCACCGCGATCCGGAGGAGGCCCTCGCCTGTGTCCAAGGTCACGGCATCCACGCGCGTCGGCGGGTTTGACCCGGAACCCAAGGCCACCTTCACCACCCGTCCCGGGTTCGTGTTGGTTCCGAAATAGCCGAACCCGTTGGCGGCATCGATTACGGCGCAGGTGGGGTAGTTCTCGCCGGGATTGAGCATGGCCGCACCCATGCGGGCCGGCGGAGTCGAGTCGTCTCCGATGGCCACCTTCACTACCATGCCCGGGCTCGTGTTGGTGCCGAAGTACGCATAGCCGTTTTCAGCATCGATTACGCCACTCTTGACAAGCGATTCCGTTATGAGTGGCGCCGCAGCCACCCGCGTCGGCGGATCCGATGCGGTTCCAACAGCCACCTTTACAACGATGCCGGGGCTCGTATTGGCGCCGAAGTACGCGTATCCATTGACGGCGTCGATGGCGGCGCCGCGCGGGGTGTTTTCGCCGGTGTTCAGTGTCACGGAGCCGGTTTCCACGGGCAGATTCGAGCCTGTCCCCAAAGCCACCTTTACAACTTTGCCTGGCGAGGTCGAGGCGCCAAAATACCCATACCCGGAGGCCGGATCAATGGCGGCGCAACCCAGGTTGTTCTCGCCGGTATTCAGCGTTACGGCGCCGATTTCCATGGGCGGGTCCGAGCCCGCCCCCAATGCCACCTTGAGTACCCTGGCCGGCGTCGCCCATGTCCCTATATACGCATAGCCATTTGCGGCGTCGATTACGGCGTCACCCCCCAAGTTCGACAACGCACCATGTCCTACCCATGTCGGCAGGGCATCTCCCGCACCCAAGGCTACCTTGACAAGGTAGCCACTTCTGCAGCAGTAGTAGGCATACCCTTGGACCGGATCCGCGACCGCGCTGCACGTCTTATTTTCTCCGGAAGCCAATGTTAGTTTACCGAGACGGGTTGGAAGCGCATCTCCCGCGCCTAACGTCACTTTCACGACCTCGGCGGGCGAGGTGTCTGTCCCGAAATAGGCATAGCCCGCGGCCGTGTCGATGACGGCCGTCGGCGTATAGGACTCACTCAAGGTCAACGCGCCCACGCGACGCGGAGGTCCATCCCCAACGCCGAGCGCCACCTTGACGATGATTCCGGGGGTGGTGCCCGTCGCGAAATAGGCATAACCGTTGGACGTGTCGATCACGCCGCACTGGAGATCGTCCTCGCCAGTGTTGAGCTGGACGGACCCAAGCAACTCCGGTGGATTCAGGCCGCTGCCCAGCGAAACTTTAGTGACCACGCTGGGCACCGTGTTCGCGCCAAGGTAAGCGTAGCCATTGTCGCTATCTACCAGAACAACAACGTAATTAGAGCCGCCCGAAAGAAAGTTGACCGCCCCCCGCCGCGTTATGCCCCCGTTCGGATAGGTAGTACTTCCGACGACGTTGTTGCCGGCGATGGGGTCGCTGAATACCAGCGAGCGGTCCGTGAAACTGTGCCCGGTACGGTCGGTAACGGTGATGGCGACACGGTAGTAGCCTTCATCGAGGCCCGAGGCTTCCCATTCCGCCTGCCACATTCCCATGGTGGCTCCAGCATTGACGCCGCCAAGGTTCATGGGCGCGCCCTTCATCTCGAGCGTCGCCACCGGCAGTCCGAGGAGGCTGTCCAGGAAGTGCTGCCCCTGTAGGTCCGAAATCATTTTGGACCCACTTTGGCCCGATTCGGAGATCGGACCTGGGTTCCGCTCGATATGCGCCTCCACCTTGGCGACGCCGTCTCCAGCCCTGACGACGGCCTGGATCGACAGTATCCCCCCGTTCTTGACCGAATGCGCGGACAACGACGGAATGATATGTATCCGCCCGTTCCCCGAGCCGATCGGCGCACCGTCTTGCCCCGTGCAGGCAAACCCAACCTTCGTCTCCGCCGTTTGCGCCACGGACGACAGCGCTACGAGCAAACCGATGACGACAGATACCCACAGCCCTATGCACGTGTATGAACGCATGACGATCTTCTCCCCACATTCATCTGGCAATGAATGCCTGTTGCGATGGTTGAACACGGGTGTCGCGGTACCGCCAAATAGATCGCCGGTCTTGAAACACGCATAATCCACCATCCCTAATCGCCAACACATTGAAACAGACACAGCTTTCCGTTTCTGTAGATCCCGCGAAAGACGTTGTCGGTCCCATCGAGTTTTTGTCACTGCGATTACTGTAGAAAATATACCACACGCCACGCGATTCCACAAGTGCCCTGTCACCCCGATCCGCACGTAAGAAAGGCAGCGTTTTCATTTCAGACAATGTTTGCGGCCCTCGTAGACGCGACATCCCTGTCGCGTC
>CAIYET010000687.1 GCA_903925285.1 Candidatus Hydrogenedentota bacterium
AGATCTCAGATCTCAAATCTCAAATCTCAAATCTCAGATCTCAAATCACAAATCTCAAATCTCAAATCTCAAATCTCAAATCTCAAATCATCCTTTACGTCCGTGCAAGTCCGTGTCCGTCCATACTCCCAAGAAACGAACGGAGCATTCCCAAAACGTAACGTTCCTTTTCTCGGATGATAGCAGAACGAGGATACAGCAGACATTTACCGCTTCCGCGCTTCTTTGCAGCCATTGCCCCCACTGTGATAACGTGATTGCAAGACATGAGGAAGGCGGACCATGGCGCACATTACAGCGAAATCCGGATACCAACAGCTTGTCGCGCGGCTCAACAAGGCGTCGCAGGGCGCCCCGCCCTCGGACCTCCTCTACAAAATCCTCAGCATGCTGTTTACCGAAGAGGAAGCGGCAAAAGTAGCGCTGCTTCCGCTCAAGCCCTTCGACGCCAAGAAGGCTGCCCAAGCGTGGAAGATACCGATTACCGAGGCACAAGCGTTGCTCGAACGCCTCGCGGACCGCGCCCTCCTCCTCGATTATCCCTCACACAACGGCGACATGCACTACACATTGCCGCCGCCGATGGCGGGGTTCTTCGAGTTCTCGATGATGCGCGTGCGCGACGACATCGACCAGCATCTCCTCGCTGAACTGTTTTATCAGTACCTCAACGTCGAAGAGGATTTCGTCAAGGCGCTGTTCGCGAGCGGCGAGACACAGTTCGGTCGCATCCTCGTGCAGGAAGCGGTCCTATCGAGCGAGAACGCCTTGCACGTGTTGGACTACGAGCGCGCGACCGAGGTCATCAAGACATCGCCGCACATCGGCGTCAGTATGTGCTACTGCCGACACAAAAAACAGCATCTCGGCAAGGCCTGCGACGCGCCAATGGATATTTGCATGACCTTCAACACGGCCGCCGGCTCGCTCATCCGCCACGGATACGCACGCAGCATCGAGGCGGCGGAATGTCTCGAACTGCTCGACCAGGCAACCGAGCGCGGCTTGGTCCAGTTCGGAGAAAACAGTCAGAAACGAGTGAGTTTTATCTGCAACTGCTGCGGCTGTTGTTGCGAGGCGATGATCGCCGCGCGCCGTTTCGGCGTCATGCGCCCCATCCATACCACGAACTTCGTTCCTACCATCGACGCGGACGCTTGCACGGGTTGCGGACGTTGCGTGTCCGCGTGCCCAGTCGAGGCGATGGTCCTAATCTCTGCGAACGATGCGAAGGCGCCAAACCGTCGCATAGCCCGGCTCGACGAAAGCGTGTGCCTCGGCTGCGGCGTTTGCGTGCGCGCATGCGCTAAGAATGCGTTGAAACTCGAATCGCGGCCCGAACGCGTGATTACACCCGTCGATTCCGTCCATCGCGCCGTCTACATGGCCGTCGAACGCGGCAAACTCCAAGAACTGCTCTTCGACAACCAAGTTTCCGCGAGCCATCGAGCCATGGCGGCCATTCTCGGCGCCATCGTCAAGCTGCCCCCAATCAAACGCGCCATGGCCAGCGAACAAATGAAGTCGCGTTACCTCGAACGCCTCCTGGCCCGCCCAAAAGTCTACTGAAGGACTCGCGTCGGGGAACCGCGTTCACGACTTCTCGCACGCTTCCCGCATGGCCACGACGGCTTCGGCGAGCGTCGCGACCGGGAATCGCAGGACGAACGTGGCGCCTCGGCCAGGCCGTTCGACAAGCGACACCGAGCCTCGGTGCTGCTTCATGGCATTCTTCACGACGGCCAGGCCCAGTCCGGTGCCCTGCTCGCCTTTGGTGGTAAAGAAT
>CAIYET010000688.1 GCA_903925285.1 Candidatus Hydrogenedentota bacterium
AACGCACCGATCCATCCAATGAACAGTCCTTGCGTCCTGCGCACCAGGCAAACGATGTGCGCAGGAGTTGCGCACCGCCGGTCATGACCGGGCAAAATTTGCGCGCAAGTCGCTTGTCTGACGTAGAACCTCTCCGGCCAGATACATGTTTTTCCAGTCTGTTTGAACAGGGAAGAAACAGGGGAAACGGCGCAAGCCAAACCTCTGTTCCTTCGGTTGCCTCCTGTTCAAGCCCAATTGGGTTGCAGGCGCTGGCACGCTTCGTGCGATGTTCCTACATGTATTCGTGGGCTGAACGGCTGCACGAATCAAAACAAATCAACACAGGAGAAACATCATGCGACTCAACCAACGTCTGGCAATCTGCGGATTGGCCGCTGCCCTATGTGTCCACGTCGGCACACTTGCCGCGCAAGACGCCAAAGCCGACAGCAATACCGAACGCCGCCCCCGCGGAAATTTCGATCCGGCGCAGTTTCAGCAGCGCATGCTGGAAAACATCAAGAATCAACTCGCGTTCACAAACGACGCCGAGTGGGCGGTTGTGCAGCCGCTGGTGCAGAAGGTAATGGATGCCCGCCGGGAAACGATGTCGCAGGGGATGGGGCCCGGCCGCATGGGCAGGCGTCCGTCCGATGGCGGCGCAGGCAATCCTCCCGGCGGAGAAGCGCGCGTGAATCCGGCTTTCAAGTCCAACCCGGAAGTCGAATCCCTGCAAAAGGTGATCGAAGACAAGGCGCCGGCCGCCGAAATCAAGACCGCGTTGGAAAAATACCGCGCGGCCCGCAAGGACAAGGAAACCAAGCTGGCAACCGCGCAGGAGAACCTGCGCAAGGTGCTCACCGTCCGCCAGGAGGCGCAGGCGGCGCTGCTGGGGTTGGTGCCGTAAGGCATGAATAGCACTGTCACAACCGAATCCTCCTTGCTCGACCGGATGGTCGCCGCGCGTCAGTTGTCTGCGACCGATGCGGCAACCTTGCAGCGCGCGCAGCTTCCGATGCCGGGCGAGGAGGACGTGTTGCGCTGGCTGGCGCGCGAATATGGCCTGACGTACGCCCCGCTCGAAGACATGGCGCCGGACCGCGAACTCCTTTCGCTTTTCCCGGCCCGTATCCTGTTGAAGGAGGAACTGCTGCCGCTGCGACGGGTGAACGGCGTCGTGGAAATGGCCACCTGCCGCCTCTTTGCCACGCAGGGGCTCGATGGGCTGCGCACGCTGACCGGGTTGAACCTCAAGCCGGTGCTCGCCGGCAGCGAGGCGATCCAGCGGGAACTGAAGAAATGGCTCGGCGTCGGCGCAGATACGATCGGCACGCTCGACGAGGAAAAGGGGATACAGGTCCTCGACGAGATGGGCGAAGATAACGATCTCGATGCCGGCTTGGAAGACGAAGCTTCGATCATCCGTTTCGTCAACCAGGTGCTCCGCGATGCGATCGAACTGCGCGCCTCGGATATCCATCTGGAACCGTTCGAGGACGAGTTCCGCATTCGCTACCGCATCGACGGCATGCTGCAGGAGGTTCC
>CAIYET010000689.1 GCA_903925285.1 Candidatus Hydrogenedentota bacterium
GGCGCACGTTCCTCGAACGACATCCAGCGAAACTGGGATAGTTTCGCGCACGTTGCGCGCGAAACCTTCAGCCGAAACTGGCAGAATGGCGTTCTGTGGTGGAACGACCCCGACTGCGTTCTGCTCTCGGGCAACAAAGCCTCGGACGACGAATTCCTGTTTCACGCCACCGTTGCACTGGCTTCCGGCGGCATGCTCTTATCCGGCGACAACCTTCCCGCCCTCAAGCCTGAACGCCTCGAAATCCTGCGCAAGCTCCTCCCTCCCGCTGGCGTGGCCGCGAAGTTTGACGACAGCACCTTCACCGTCGGAAGAATAGACCTCTCTGACCGCAAGATCGTCTGCGTCTTCAACTGGACTCCAGTCCCACGGACCATCGATATTCCCCTCCCCGAACGATGCCGTCTCCGGGACTTCTGGACGGGCAAAGACCTCGGAATCGAGAAAAAGGCCATCAAATTCAAAGACCAAGCCCCGCACTCCGCCCGTGTCCTCGTTTGTACCCTGCCGAACTAACCCGTCCGTGTGGTTCTCCATGCCAACGGACAACGGCCTTGCCGTATGTGCAACAAGCAGTCGCGTGCTCATGGCACGTAAGGCCTATCATGACAGTATGTTGCAAAACTCTTGACGCTCTGCTGAAGCACCCGTAAGGGCAGAATAAGGCCTTGGCAGAGGGGCTCAATTGTCGGTTGTTTTGAAGGTGCCTTTTCAGAGTTTTCCTAGGAGGGGCACGATTTCCCCAAAACGTCTGCTCACAAGCAGGTCGGGATACGTATCGAGTGCGCCTGTCCCTATATTGCGCCACGCCGTCCAAATGCCGGTGCTGGATTTCGCGAGTTTCAGTTGGCGGTCGACCAGAGCTTCCTCCGCCCGAAGGAAATGATGCCGCGTTGCCTCGTCCCATGTAGGCATATCGTTGGCCAAGGCGGCCAGCCTGCCAATGATGGCGTCACAAAACCGCTTGCCCTCATCAGAGGAAGCGAACTTCTTGGGGTCGCGTCCCCCAACGCCTTGGTAAGGCTCCTCACCCAAGCGGCTCACGTCGACTTTGCCGGGAAAAAGGTACATCATGATTGACGTCTCGAAGAAAGCCGCGTGATCCCCGTAGTAGCCCTGGTCGAGTGCCAGAAAGTACTCCGGTGTGCCCAGGATTGGAATACCCAATGCTTTCGACATATGGACGGCCGTCTTGCGCACGGTGATTTGCTGCCCTGCACCATAGTGCCCCGTCAGAATGATGATGGCTTTGAAGCCTTGTCGTTTCGCCTCACGGCACAGCTGTTCGAGCCACGGGCGCAGCAAGCGTGATTTCAATGAATTCTCCGGCTCCATGACGAATGTGTGCGGCTGGTCAAGTCCGCCGACACCGCCGTACACGGCCGGATGCACAAGCCCGCCCCCCTGCCGTGCGGCACGGACGCACAACTCGTGCGCCTTTACGGCGTCAAGGCCGACTACGTTATGGACTCCGTGCCACTCAATAGTACCCAGCGGAAGAAACAGTGAGGGACACCTTTGCATTGCGGCTTCGATCTCTCGCGGCATCAGATACTCCAATCGAACTTCCACCGCGGCTCCTTTCTCCCCGACGTTTGGCTCGAGGACCGTTTCGCCCTGTACCTGTGGTAGTGAGACGGCATCAACCGGGAACGAAATGCCCGGTACCAGTACAGCGATTACCAATGCCAAGATAAAGCAGCCTCTATCCACTATCGGTACCTCCATCAAGTAGCGCTCGCATCTTGATACGAATACAACGATGACACGCGGTGCGGTTAGCCGTTGAAGTAAAGATAGGCAGCGAGGATGATTGACAAGATGATCGCAGAGGCGGCGACGTCCCGCCAGTCCCAACTGCTTCGCGAACGTTGGCGGTCGTCGTGGCTCACGGTGGCGTAGGTGAGTCCTTGGAGTTTCTCTATGGACGGGGCTTCCGTGGCATAGCTCACCGCCAACATGACGATGGCCGAAACAAGGAAAATGACGAGACTGTAGTACTGGAAGTTGATGTTGTTGACGATCCAGAATGCGGAACCCGGCGTATACCCGTTTTCGAATCCCGTGAGTTTGAGCGCGACAGGCGTATCGACGGCGAGTCGCAGCACGCCCAACGCGAATCCCACAACCAGTGCGGCAAGACAGCCATGATGGTTCAGGCGTTTGTTGAAGATACCGAAGAAGAATACGACGAAGATCGGCGGCGCAAGGTATCCCTGCACGCCTTGGAGGTAGTGGTACAACCCTTGCGCGCCCTGGATGACGGGGATCCACGCGAGTGCGATGAGGACCATCACGCCGGTCGCGACACGCCCGACCCAGACGAGCCGGTGCTCGGAGGCATTCGGCCGGAACTTCTTGTACAGATCCATGGTGAATAGGGTGGAACTCGAGTTGAAAGCTCCCGCCAGAGAACTCATGAGCGCGGACAAAAGGCCCGCCACCACAAGGCCGCGTATGCCGGCTGGAAGCACGTGCTGCACCATCAGTGGAAATGCCGCCTGAGCGTGCCCCACCACCAATTGGCCATTGGCGTACAAGGCGCTGTGCAACGCCTCGATCCGTCCGGTCTTGGCAAGAGCAAAGCAGGTCATCCCTGGGATGATGAAGATGATTACCGGCAACAGCTTGAGAAAACCGGCGAAGATCGTGCCCCGCCGTGCCTGTTGTTCGTTCACGGCGCCCAACGCGCGCTGCACGATGTACTGGTCGGTGCACCAGTACCACAGGCCTGTAATGGGTGCGCAAAATAGCATGCCGAGCCATGGATAGGCCCCGTTGAAATACCACGCGAGCCGATGGCTTTCCATGACGGGCGCCCACGTGCTTTCCATGCCGTGCGGCACGAGCGGTTTCCATAGATTGAACATCTCCGATCCGCACACGTCGCGCAGGACTCCCCATCCGCCCAGTTTCGCCAGGCCAAAGAATGTCACGAGGAATGAACCCAAGATCAGGATGATCGTCTGCGCCCCGTCCGCGTAGGCCACGCCACGCAGGCCACCCAGGATCGTGTACAGCCCCGTCAACACGACCACGGCTACCGATCCGATCCAGAAGCTGTCCATGACCATGAACCCGACGTTCAGCCGCGCTTCCGGAAGCAACGTGGCGAACACAACGCCGCCGGCGAAGATGCCCACAGCCATCTTTGTCAGTACGTATGCCACAAGCGAGATGACCGACAACACCCAACGTGCCGCGGGACTGAAACGGCGTTCGAGGAATTCCGGCATCGTATAGACCATCGAACGCGCATAAAACGGTACGAAAACCCATCCGAGCACCAAGACGCACCACGCATGCAACTCATAGTGCGCCATGGCCACGCCGTCCGTGCAGCCCGACCCAGCCAAGCCAACCAGATGCTCCGATCCAATGTTCGACGCGAAAATCGACGCGCCCACCAGAAACCACCCCAAGTTCCGCCCGGCCAGGAAATAGTCGTTTGCCGTGTCCTTCCCTTGCCGGATCGCCC
>CAIYET010000690.1 GCA_903925285.1 Candidatus Hydrogenedentota bacterium
CAGTTGACGCGCCCCAAACTCGGAGCTAAAACCTTTTTCGCACATAAACTGGACTGCAGCCTCCGTGGCCTTGATCTTCCTGCCCGTCGAGTATCCCAGCATTTGGATCTTTTGAAGAACGAACGCCCGCATAATGGCCGGCGTCAGCGGTTTGAAAATCAGGATCTCATCGATGCGTCCCAAGAACTCTGGAGGAAACGCTTCGTTCATGGATTTCAGAACAGCATTGTCAAGATCTCGTGCGATTTCCTCCTCCGTTCTTCCCGGATGGGTTATTACCGGTATTCGGGTGGAGAAGCCCAGATTGCTGGTCATGACCACGATGGCGTTGGACAGAATGATCGTGTTTCCGCGATTGTCGTGCATCCGCCCCGTGTCAATGCCGTGCAGGAAAAGCAACCGGATATCATTGCAGGCTTTCTCGATTTCATCGAGCAGCAAGACCGTGTACGGACGCTCCTGCAGTTGTTGTGTCAAGAAGGGCATTTCTGGAAAGTCTTCGCCTGTTCCTCGACCTTTGCCAGGTTCGCCGAGCAAGTTGCGCACAGTCATGGGGTCGCTGTAGGCACTCATGTCGAGACGCACCATATCTTCTGCGCTTCCTGTGATGTACTCAGCCAGAGCCCGCGCCAGTTCCGTTTTCCCAACTCCCGTTGGCCCGGCAAAGAGAAAGACGCCGTCAGGCCGCTGCGGGTCCACGCTAGTTTTTGACTTGGTTACCATGAGACGCTTGCACAGCTTGGCAATAGCGTTTTCCTGGCCCAAAATCCGCGTGTTAAGAAACTGCTCCATCCCCAAGATGCGCTCTCGCGGCGCCACCAACGCTTCGACTGGCAGACGAACAATACTGCTGATCGCCTCATGCAGTTCGTCGATCTCAATTGGCCGAGCGACTGATTCTTGCTCCTTCTTGAACCAGTCTTCATGCACGTCTCGGAGTTTGGTCAGTGGTTGGCGCGCAGTCTTCAGATGCCTGTCAAAGATGACCGACTCAAGAACTCGAATGCTCCTGCCCGGATTGGCGGTATAAGAAATGAACCGGTCAGCCAATTCCACAAGGCGTTTCAGCGCCTTATGGTCATCTTCGCCTGCGTCACGATTTGTGAGCATGCGTAGTCGCGCCTCGAGGATGGGAAGAACAGCCCCTGTGGAAGGTTCATCGAGGTCGAGCCTGACGAATTGTTCCATCAATGGACGGTCCTTTTGAGAGAAGTTATAGAAATGCTCGGTTTGACAGGCCGCGACGATGCACGTGCCGGGCCGTTTGATTTCCTCCATGATAAGCGGCCTGCTTATCGGGTAAATCATGAGGGTATGGAAATTGTCGTAGAACAGAATATGCTTGTGTTCCCGGACCTCACGAAACAGATCTCGAACAATCTGGCGTTCCTTGCCGCCCGGATCGTTTGCGTCAGCCGACAACGCATAGAAAGACTCGACATTTGTTTGCAGAACTCTTCGGCCATGAAGAGCCTTCTGACATTCATTGGCGACGATCTTCTGTGCGAGGCCAACCACGAGGCTTGACTTGCCCACGCCAGATGGGCCCACGAGCATCACGTTTCTACCACCGGCCCATGAAAGCAATGACATGAGCAAGTCAGTCGCGTAACGCTGGCCTATGATCGAAGGATGTTCCCCTGCATTCACTTCGTATGTCAAGTCACGGCACGCCTTCCTGGCTATTGAAGAAGACGGCAAAGCTTCCCACGTTCCTTTCCGTTCATCGTCCCGTTCTGAAAACACAACCCCTCCTTTTCGTGGAAGCTTTAAGATGTTAAGCCAAACAGGTCTCTCAAAGTCCTTTCTTGCGAAACCATGCCGGTTCGCTGGCCCCGGGAACCTCCGCCAAGGCCCACGCTAACTCGTACACGGAATCCACCAATCGGGCTAAGACCATTCGTTCGGCTGTCATTATAGGAAACTGCTCGCGTAATTCATAATCGAGATTTAGCCAGAGGGAATCCAAGGCGGTTGGTAGTGTCCAGTATGTTTCGCCATGGAATCCTTCTGGCAGATCTTCTTTCCGCACAGCCGTGGGTTGGCCGCACTCAACAGAGGCAACAAACTTGGCGTTTCCTTGCTCGTCAAAAGACCAAAGTGCACCTTGATCGGGAGCGACGCCGACGGCAGTCAGCCTGCGAAATACGCAGTGCGAACGGCGATTGATGTTCAGGCTAGCTGAGAAGGCCAGATAGGAATCGCCTTGGCGCACCCAGAGGTCGACTGCTGAATCATCCGGGGAGCGCGGCAAGAACAATGCGTTTGGGCGCAACGCCAGATTTCTTGGCGCCTTACAGGCTCGCAACAAGCCCGTATGACGATAAGACGCGAAAAGGTTCTGCTTTTCGAGGCTGCTCTGACGCAGTGGTTCTTTGGGGTTCATAACAGTCTTGAGCGTGTGTACGACCGTTGCATCCGGGTCTGCCAAGTCTTCGAGATACTGTTCGGCTATGGATTCGAGGCTCCCCGAGAACGTTTCCCAGTCGGATTCTCCTCGTGGCGAAAGCGCGAGGGTCTCAAGCTCAGCCACGATGACTCGCCCTCTTTCCGTCTGACGGTGGGTGCCGCCGAGGAACTTTATATGCGTCGACCGGTCGCCCGTATTGTTCAGATACGAGAAGAAGAAGTGCGCATTGGGCTGACGCGTGAAACGCCAGTCATCTGGAGCCTGAGTCTTTACCGCGTCTACACACGCGTCAAGTACGGCCTGCGGGGTTAGACCAAGTGGCAGGTTCTTTCCCCTCTCGCGTATTCGTTGCAGGATGTGCGCCCGAGCATCGTCTGAAACCTCAATATGAGCCACTTTCATGCCTCCTTCATTCGGCGTTACTTATAAGAAGTTATCTACGTTCCAAACTGGCAATTGCTCGTCTTTTCATAAGGGATGGGGCTCGCCATTGTCTTCGCATTTCCTGCGAAATACGAGGGTTATGGTGTGCCGCGTCTCGGTCATGGAAGTGGGGCGCATGTCATGCCAAGGAAAGACAGGGGCTCCTCTTACTACCTTCATGCGTTGCCTATTCGGGCAAACGCGCGCATCGATTCCTAAAGCACGTTTTCGGTCTTGGTCATAATCGCGAATATGTCGCGTTATTGAGAAGACCCGTGCAGTTGCTTTGTGGCTAGGGTTACAGCCCGCAAAGTGATTGCCAGACGGAAGAAGGCGACGAGCATCCCGATCAAGATGCTCAATCCCGGCATATCAATGTACACACCAAGCATACGCTGGCTGCGGGAACGTCAATCATATCTGTTGACACCAAGAAGGAAAAATCACTCGGATAATGCGGTCAAGAAACGTTGTGGCTGTGGCCTCCCATTGCATCGGAGATTACATCCCTGCTTTCCATGGTCAGCAGCCTCGACCAAGTAGGAAATGAAAAGTGCGCATTGGGCTGCCGAGTGAAGCGCCAATCTTCCGGGCTTTGCGTGCTTAGTGCTTTCACGCAGCGGTCTAAGAGTGTTTCAGGCGTCAGTCCTTTCGGAAGGTTCCTCGCGCGCAGTTGCATGCGATCCACAATATGAGTCCGCCCCGATGGACTAATCTTGATAACAGCCACGCAAAACCTTTCTCAAAGCCACACACCAAACAGCCGATCAGAATACCATCATCTCCTACATCGAATCGCACGTTCCTTTCGTATACTGGCGTAGAACGGATCTAAACACAGCAAGCAACTCCGTGTGATCCAAGAAATCCGGATGCGTGTTCCTGAAGGTCGCAGGGACTTCCGCCAGCTTCAGTTCATCGGCGTGCTTGTTAAAGCATGCGGCAACATCCGCGGCGGTCTTCAGTTCGGCAAGGAGCCGCGTATCGTAGTAGTTCTTCCAGGATTCCACCACGGCGTTGCACAAGGGACGCTGACCCTGCACATACATCAGTTTCCGAAAGATTTCTCCCCATTGCCACTCCGGAGCGATCCATTCCACTTCCCCCTCGGGCATCTGGACCCCCAAGGAATTCAGGGGCATTACCGCTCCCTCCCATCGATTCCGACCTCTTTCCAGAAGGCCGAACGCGTAGCTCAACACAATCGCCTGGAACTCTCCACTGGTTCTAAACATGGCCACCGTTTCAGGTGATAGCCACTGAGGGTAATCTGCCCTGGCTAGTCGCGCCAGATCCTCTTCGATCTGCACCGCGAGCTTTTCCTGAGGACATAGTGATATCGGCGGCATCTTCTCTTTCCGCAGGTAGTCGTAATAGACCTGCTGCCCTTTCTTCAGAAAACTCCAGTCGCGGAGATCAACACCGTCATCCAGATTCAACAGCAGGATCTGATGGCTGTGAGACGGATTGACCTCGGTCTTGATATTCCGGGATTGCAGTTCCGCGGCAAACTCGGACGCCAGCATGTCGCCGGGGTTGCTCGACGTCCCGACGTTGAGAAACGTAGACATGCAGTACTGAGAGCGCCCGCACCGCCCCTGTTGGCTCACCTGCAGTTGATAGGCGCTGCCGCCGCCGCATAGAATGTCACACTTGCTTTTAACGTACTCTAGTCGCTGCTTCTGCTCATCACCCCGCTCCCGGTCATACGCAACATGCTCGAAATCAAGCGCCAGAATGTCCCAGATGGACCTATCTTCCAATACGGGCAACGCCTTCTCGACGATGTACGCGCCGATCCTGCGCCAGACGAAATCCTCGGTCGGCAACGCGCCGACCGTATTGTTGTGTAAGAATCGTACTTTTCGGGATGTCGTGGGAGTCTTGAACCCCTCGACTTCGGGCATTTGCGCGAAAATCTGGAAGTTGGCCACGCGGTTCAGATCGGATTCGCCAACGATCTCGCAGACGACGCTCCAACCGCACTGACCGAGGTATGCGCCCAGATGAGGCGTCGTCACGATGTCCGCATACAGCGCATCCTCCGCTGCGCCATCCGGCGCGGGGAAGTAGGTCCTCGTCAAAATGCCACGCAAGTCTTCCCTAAGTGCGATACGTTCACTTCGCTCGTGCTGCGCCTCGGTCTCCGCCGCATTGAGCATGTTGGCCCAGCCGGACGCTTCCTCCCCCAGTTTGCTTAGCAGCGATTTCACCGAGATCAGCAGGCGGGATGCGATCTCGTGAGCCGCCTCGATGAACAACTCCCACATGCGCACTTGCAGGTATTTCGTGGCCTCGTGCAAATAATTCTCTTGTTTGTCTCGATCGACCCCGTTCGGATCCAGCTTGGCCAGGATGGCGTCAAGCTTGGACTTGGCGTGCAGCGAACGCGCAACGCCGTCCACGGTGGCGAACTGGGTATAGGCCTGGTCAATGGCCCCGCGCAGGCGTTCGAGACACACGCGGACGCTCTCCGCGAACTCGGCCGCCTTGGTGATGACACCCGGTTCATCCGCCCACCGTTTGGGTTTCCGTTTGCCGCGTTCTTCCGTACAGAACAGGTCGACCACTTGGTCAATGAGCCGCGCCTCGAACTCTTCCACGACCAGGTTCTGCTGATTTCTGAGCCAATTGATTAAGCAATCGTCGGTGCTGGCCGGTTTACCAATGAAGCGATCAAACAGCGTTTCCGCGTTGCGTTGGACGATGCCGTTGGTGACCCGGTTGAAGATGAGGCCTGCCTTCTGCACACGCTCGGGCATGTTCGGACAAGGCAGCCACTTGCACCGGCCTCCCTTGGCCGAAAGCTCAAGGGACTTACCCAGCGGGTCGTACTGGTTCTGTTCCGGAGGAGGCGCAACAGGAATTCCTTCTTTTGTGTCCAGCTTTGTTGCGAGTTCGGTGAACTTGCAGCATCCCTGGAGGAAGGTACGCGCTTTCGTCATGCCATCGAAGGGATCGCCTGGCCGTTTCTCTAATGCGTAATGTGCCACATCCTGAACAAACCGGTAACGGAATGTCTCGGCAACATCCCGGAACGAGTAGACGAACTCGTGGATCCCATAGGCCGAGAAACGCGTACAGGCAGAAGGTTGCACCTCGACTTGCGCACTACGGTTAATTAACGACACATAGATCGATTTACGATCTTGTACATGCGCGAGGATTAGATCGGCGGCTCCGGGATAGAGATACTGGCGTGGGTCGCCGTCCCGATACGTGTTGCCGCCGTCGACTAAATAACACATATGGAACAACTGCTGATTTGCAACCGAGAGCGACGCGTCGTACGTAACCGCGAACGGCACGTCTTTGGTCTGGCTGCGCGCTAGGTCGCGTAGTCCTGCCATGCCATTCGCAATCAACCGTACGTGTTCGGCCCCATCCCGCAGATGCGCGAACGCGCTGGGCAGGGCGATGACTCCGATAAGCCGCCCTTTGTCGCCCAGGTTGTGACGTACAAGGTGGGCCACGTCGATAAGGAGTCCAGCACCTGTTCCCCCGGACTGGCTCCCGCAGATAAACACGGTCAGCGAAGCCACCTTCATCTTGATTGCATTCAACGCTTCCTGGTATGCGCCCTGGTCCATGGCCAGAGTCAAACACTGGTTTGCAGCCCCTTTGAGTTTTGTGATGGCGTTGTTCAGCGCCTGCGCTTCCAGGAAGGCCGTTGTCCGTCCCGGCACTCGCATGCCCCCGAAACCGTCGCGAGGTTCGATACCCTCTTTGGGAGTATCCTTGGCCTCCTGGGCCGACAGCCAATCGGAAATGAAATTGATCCTGTTCCCTGCCTGAATAGAATCGATGGTCGGCTTCGGGCTTACGCTGAAATCGAACTTTTCCGGTGAATTGGGGGATACATCGATCTGATAACCCCGTGGCCCTTCATTCAGTTGATCGGCCTGTGGGCCGTCGATAACGTACAGAACGGCCCCCGCCTTTGCGGCACTCCCATACAGGTCATTGAGCCGCCACTTGACCTGGTTGACGATACCCCGGCCACAACCGCCAACACCAATGACCAATATCCCGCCTGGCATGATCCGTCTCCTTCTATCGTTGCCTTCTTACCGAATGTTGATGAAAATATCCCCACTCGATGTGAGGTCAAATCGTTCACCTAGTCGACGCACCCCCTTGCGGAAATCCCAAAGCGTTCGGACGATAACTTGAATTCCTTCATACGAGGACTCATCATCAGCCGACGCGCGAGCCCGCTCGCTATAGATCAGGACGTGCCGCGGCAAGGAAGCCACGTTGAATGTCTCCCCCAAGGAAGTGGGATCGAGAGTTTGGGTCCGGATTGCATCGCGCACGTGCTTGCGAGCACGCAGCCAGACGATCCGCCGGTTGTCCAAGTACGTGTCGCTGATCGCGCCAGCGTTACTTTCGACGGTTGCCATTGCACCGCCCAGACTCATAACGGGTCGTCGGAAATACCAAACAACGCCCGTCAACATCACCAGGGAAGCTAATACGAGGACCAAAATACCGCCTGCGCGCAGGCGGGCCAGCCAAATCTGTCTTGCGCTGCGGGCGACGCTGAAGGCGTGAACTGCGGTATCCATGGTCTTGGCCCCGGTGCTCACAGCCGTCCCTCGCAGTTGCAGGGCCAGCATCGTCGGTCCTTCCATGGAGAGTCTGACGGGAACGTAACCGCGAAATTCTCCCCCGACGCCATTGTCAATCGGATCCAGGAACACGGCCTCGGAATCGCCCCCCTGCGGCAGATTCTTGAGTTGGGCGATAATCAGGTTGAGCGCCGGGTCGGAAAACCACTGAGAAACATTTATCGGTTGGCCGTTCGTCAGGACGCGGGCGTGTACTGCAAGTCCGCGTCCAAGCGGAATAAACGTTTTGGTGGGCTCAGAAATGTCGAGGTAGGGCCTTTGCTCGACTTCAAACAGCAGGGCGGCATTGAAGCTGTATTCATGACCGCCACTGACGAGAACGTTCATTTCCCATTTTCCCTCGGTATCCGCAGGAAGGGACTCGGCAGCAACATACTCGTAGTCGCCGGATTTCACCAATAAAATGTCCTTGGGCTGCAGCTCCCCAGGTTTGACAACGCGAGCTACTAATCTAAGCGGATAATCGGGCAGTTCGGCCACAAAAGAGCCGTCCTGCCTCTTTAGGGCGACTTGAGGAACAAAACCCCGCCCCAACGGCTCGACAGGGTGCGGGGAAATAACTTGCACTTGGATGGGAATGGGATTACGGTAGACTTCGATCGTCCCGTCACCTTGGGCCACGCGGTATTGCCACTTGCCCACAGCGGGCTTGCATACCGTCAGTATTTGGTAGCCCTCCAACTGCTCTGTTTGAACATCCGGGTCTTTTCCAGGAGCAACGGTTGCGCCGTTGGGCCGTTGCACGATAAGTTCCAGCCCGGGCGTGGTAGGGAAGACGTGGAGTTCAATACTGTCCAGATATGGGGGAACGTAGAACTCGGCACCCTTACTGGTAACGTTATCCACACGCATTTCCGGATGCATGATGTGATTAAACGCCTGGCGAAGCTGGTTCATATCAGTAATCGTAAGCACCTTTTCTTCGCCAAGCATCCGTTGCCAGTCTGCTTGCGATTTCGACCAGTTCTTCCCCGTGTCGTCCACGCCTACCACATAGAGATCGCACCGTTCTGGAACCATCTCCTTGTTGACGAGTGCGCTGATTTCGTCAAAATAGGCCAATTGAGGCCGCTTTCGCCCATCGTCCGGCGCGCCATCTGTAAAGATAATCATTACGGGCTTGATGCCCTGCTGGAACGTGGTTCCTTCCTTGAATAGTTTCATGGCGGCAGCGAGCGCCGCAACGAAGCTTGAGTTTCCCATATTGCGGGCTGCCAGCTTGCCGCATAGTGTCTCGACTTCAGTCGGACTGTTCAGTGCCACGAGTGGCGAATCCACTTGTGCTTCGGAACCAAAGCTGACAATTCCGATCCGCGTCTTGCTACGCCGCGCCACGCTGTTTATCAAGTATTTGCTCGCTTCGATTCGTATTTTATTGGGATCAGTGGGGGGCGACTGCGGTGTCCCGTTCATGCTTCCGGATTGATCAAGAATGAGTACGATATCGGTTGGGTTGCCCTTATCTGCGACAGAAACGGCGACTGATTCAGTGCTCTTGCGTATGGCAGAGGTAGTTGCCCGCTGCGTACATGATACGCAGAAAACTATCCCTGCTAAACAGGTTGCTGACACGATCCAACTGAATAGGCTGGCTATGGCCCGTGAATCACTCCTCTTACGGGTTCTCATGTCAACAACAAACGCCCACATGGACAACGCCTCCCATTCTGAATTCCGCATTTCAGTCCGCACCGCTATTCTGTTCTATCCAAACATCAGTTGCAAGTTTTCTGTGCACATACCTTCTACGGCATGCGCCGAAAGAAGAATCGAGCTGCCAAGCAACAACCGACACCTGCTGAAACCAATATCCCTTCCGCAAACCACGCCTCGCTTGGTGGCCTTTGCCCGGGCACACTTATAGATCCAAGCACTAGCGTCAGCAGGGCGAAGACCGCGACGATGCAGCCATTAAAACCCAAGAAGGCGAACAATGCCCCGATGTATTTGAAGCTGCTTGTACGATAGGTTGGCCAGTCCGCGACACCACTGGCGAACTCCGTGAAAACGACAAAACTACGTTGATACAGCCTTCCGACGAGTGATATTCCTTGCCAAATGACGGGGACCACAAATGCGAAAAACAGTCCGCTGAAAATGCGGCCCAGGCAGCCACACCCTTGCGGGTTGAACGTTCCGGTCCTTGATCCCATCCGCGGCATCACCGGGCTCAGAATGATCCAAATACCCCAGATTACAATCACCAGCGCCAGCAATTGTCCTAGCAGCGGCGTCATCATTCTCGGCCGTCCTCCAAGAAGATGTCTTTTGAACTTGGGTAAAGCGAGTAGTCGTAGAAACGCACTTGACGTCCCGTCGCGTGCTCATAGGCGTCAATATGCCGCTGGCGTTGTCCCTCGTACTGCTTCTTCACGTGTTCCTCTGTTTCCCCGTGGGCAATTGACTTGCGATCCACGATCGTGTCGTTTTCATAGTCAACGTAATCGAGGTAAACCGGTTTCCCATCAGGGTGATGCGTCGTCGCGTTCACATCAAAGTCCCTGCCTTTCACCCGGCCGGCTTTCGTCTCCGTCTCGACTCGCTCCTCTGTCCAGCGTTCATGCTCCTCCTGTCCCATCTGGTGCGCCTCACTCCGGATCTCTTTGGGACCGAAGGTCTTCTTTGCCTCCGGCGCTACCCTGTCCGTTTCCCGATGTCCCGGATCGCCGGGATCCCTCCACTTCGCGACGGCCTTTTCGACCTTTTCACCTTCCTGGCGGAGCTTCTCCGGCGGTTGAGCGGCCTCTCTGGCATGTCGTTCCGCCATTGCGTGCCGTGTCTGGCGTTCGAGATTCTGCTCCCATTCCTTGTTGGCGCGCTTTGCATCCTTACGCGTGTCGCCCTCTCCGGGCTTGAGAGTGCTCATGGCCTTCCTTCCATTATCTTGTCATAAGTGCGATCCGCCCCCCGAAAACCCCGCTCCGCATACGAACGCAAGAAATAGCAGTAGCCGAGGGAATCCCGCAACTGCGGACCGGCATCTCCAACAACCCGCCTGACAAGCCGGTCAATAAGCTGTCGAACGGCATCATCCGAGTCTGCGCCTACGAATTCGGCGTCCGCTTCCGCGTTCCGAATAAACCTGTTCATTTCGTAGCCATAACAGAACCCCCGGTCACATTCCAAACACACCCGGTGCTGCAACGACCAGGTTCGTTCCAAGATCGGGTGCCACATCCCCTGGAATGGCTGCACTGCCAACGCGAAGCGGTCCCGAGCCACATCCGAGACAACCGCGTCAATGAGTGCCCGCTCGAGCACAATCCGTTCAACGCGCGTCAGACCATAGAACGCCTCCCGGTCTGCGAGGTATTGATGCGATAAGTGCGCTGCTGAGCAATACCACGCTGCTGTATCCGAAATCAATGCCCGCATGGGAGCCGGCTCCTTGTTGTCCGGAAACGACCATGCAAACACGATTCTCTGGAATGACCGCCGCGCGTTCGATTCCGGCTCTTCCAACACTTCCAGGACATCCACAGGGCGCGAACATTTGCGCGGGCACGCATGGCACGCCGGGAAACGCTCGTACAAGTGCACGTGCCCTGTCCGATAGGATTGCATGCACGCCGCCACGGTCTCGCCCGTGACCGGCGCAAAGTCCCGCGCGAACTCTGGTTTACTTGGCGTCACTGAAACCAGCACTGCCTCGTCCAATCCCGCTCCAAACGCTGCCGCAGTCAAGTCAGGAAGTAGCGCCAGTTGCTGGCTCTGGCTGGACGTCAGCACCAGACTATTCCCCATGAGTTCGCGATCATCCGGCGCATGCAGCCGATGCACGAGTTTGAACCCCGTGTTCTTAATAGCGTCCGGGGAAAGCTTCGCCGGGATCTGTTCTGCAATCAAGAGCCCTTCCCCGTACGCCCGGACTTCCGCGAGAATGTTGTTGAAGGTCTCCACGGCTTTCCCGACAACGTTGGCCACTTCCGGATTCGCTTGCGCCGTTGATATATTCTTGAGGATTCGGTGCGCCTCCTCGATGAGCGTCAGATGTGTGAGTCCCCGGCTGCTCATCGCTTCGACCTGCCGATGCTCATAGATCCGCACCAGCAGCATCCCCATCAGCAGCGCTTTTTCCTGATCATCGCCCATCGCCTGCAGTTCGAGCACGGTTGGACGACCCAGCAGATCCTTCAGCGGCGTTGAGCGTGGCGTACCCAGCATCATACCTTTGGCCCCAGTCAGCAGACTCTTGATCCGCGTCCGCAAGGCCCCACGCATGTCCATCGTCAGTTCCTCGGCGTACCCAATCGCCGCA
>CAIYET010000691.1 GCA_903925285.1 Candidatus Hydrogenedentota bacterium
ACAAGGCGCGGGGTGAGTTTCGGCGCGAGCAAAATTACATCGCGAAACCGGGAGCGTCCATCGAACAGGCGATCTATGTGCCGCCGCATCCTCAGTCCGTGGAGGGCCACCTGCGGAATTTGGAAACATACATCCATCACGACGATGACGACCGGTTGGTCCAACTGGCGGTCGTTCACGCGCAGTTCGAGTTGATCCACCCCTTCCTTGATGGAAACGGGCGCTTGGGCCGGATGCTGTTGCCACTTTTCATGTATGAGAAGGGCCTTCTGTCCAGCCCGATGTTTTACCTGAGCGAGTACCTGGAGTCCCACCGCGACCAGTATTACGACCGTTTGGGGGCAGTCTCTCGGTTGAAGGATTGGGAGGGCTGGATCGAGTTCTTCTTAACAGCCATCATTGAGCAGGCCAAGGTGAATACGCACAAAGCAAGGTGCATCCTGGATCTGTATGGAACGAAAAAAACCAAGGTCGCGGACCTGACCCATTCGCAATATGCCATCAGGGCCGTGGATGCGCTCTTTGCAAGCCCGATCTTTACGAGCACCTTGTTCATCAAGCGGTCAGGCATACCTTCTACTACCGCCAAGCGGATTCTGCGACTGTTGGCCGATCAGAAGGTCTTGGATGAGCTTCGTCCCGGTGTAGGCCGCCATCCTACGTACTACATCTTCTCCAAACTTATTGCCATAACCGAAAGGCGTAATAATGAGGGTGAAGAGTGATCCCTTGGATTTTGCGGTCCATAAAATACGATCCGTGGGCCGCAAATGAATTTGTAGGCCATGCATGAGCTACAACGACAACAAGATACAGAGAATGCCCATAGAAGACTTGGCGTTTTATCAATATATTGTATGGGCGCTATAATCGGGCGCTATTTGAAGTGGTTGTGGCGATTCCCGTTATGTAAGCGCCCGCTCATGCCTCGCGGGTGCTCTGGCGTTTCTGACGCCGCACTCTATTTGCCGGTGATGGCGGATTCGTCGAAGACGGCGTGGTTGACTTGGGTGCGTTCGTGAGAGATGTAGACGATGCGGATCTTGCCGTCACGGGTTTGGATGGCATAGGGGTAGGCGTAGTCGAAGGGGCCGGTGGCGATGAGGTGTCGTTGTCGGTTGAAATCGCGAGGCGTCAGGGGTTCTCTTGACCACACTAACAGGGAAGTGGCGCTGTAGCGGGCACACGCGAGTCTGTGGAAGAAGCCCGGTCGTGTTTCAATTGTTGACGGCGGTAAGGGGAATGCGCTACAACGACAATGGTGTAACTTGTTCAATTCCATGGGCGCGAGCGGACGGACCTGCTGTTAGTTGTGCGGACGATAGGTCCGGTGGATATTTTAGAAAGGGTGTTGTACGGAAATGGAGATTAAGATTGGCAAGTGTTCGCAGGCGTGTGGGGCTTGCGGGCGTGCATTCGTTCACGAAGAGGCGTTGACGTCCGTGGTGCGTCTCGACAGCCAGACGCTGGCGCGCGAGGACTATTGCGCGGCGTGCTGGAACGGCGGGCGTGGTGCGGATACGTTCTCGGTCTGGTCGCTGAAGTTCTACGACGCCCAGGTCGCCGAGCAGCAGCCTCCGGAAATCTTCTCCCCGCTACGGCAAATATTCTATAATGCGGTCGAGTCGGAAGAGCGGACGGAATTGGCCGTGGCCTATCTTGCCGCGCAACTGTTGCGCCGCCAAAAAGTGTTCCGGTTGATCAAGGAGTCCGACGAAGGCGAACAGGAAATCAAGTTGGTTCTGTTTGCGGATCGCATTGGCAACCGGCTGATTGAAGTGCGCGATCCCAATCTGAGTTATGCGGAACTGGAGGCAGGCCGCAAAGTGTTGATGGAGCGGCTTGCTGGACTGGAAAACCCGCCCAACGAGGCGGAGGAAGGGGCAGGCGATGCTCAATCCTAACGTATCGAAACCGACGCCCGGCGTGTCCCGGCTGGGCACCGAGTTTTCGTCCAGCCAACTGGTCATCGCGACCTGCGTATTTCTGATTATGGCGTTGGTGTGTTTTGCGCTTGGCGTACTAGTTGGACGCTACGACGTGACATCGTCGCGTCCGAAGCAGAGCGTCCAGTCCACCGAAACGACGCCGGAATCGGCAAAACCGATGCCGCCGGCCCCGCGCAAGGAAACCGCTCCGCCTGCGGAGGAAGGCGTGCAAAAATCGCCGCGTCCCGTCGCGATGACGCCGCCCAAGACGCAGACGCCAGGATTTCCAACGTCGCCCGGAGCGGGGTCGGCCGTGCCGGCCGTGAGGGAGCATCCTGCCCCTGCAAAACAAGTGCCACCTGCGCCACCTGCGCCGCCGATCAAACCCGAAACGCCGACCACGCCCGTGGTTGAACTGAAACCGGCCGTGCCACCGCCGCCGCTGCCGCCCGCCCCGGCGATTCCCGATTCCGCGCCGCCTGCGGCAAGCACCGTACCGGCGACGCCGCCGCCGGTCGAGCAGAAAAGCGCCCCCGTTACGCCCGCTCCGCCTGCTACGCCCGCTCCGCCCGTTACGCCCGCTACGCCGCCCAAGGAACCGGTCGCTACAGGTGATTATTGCATTCAGGTGGCGTCGTTATCGGGTCCGAATCGGCAAAAAATGGCCATCGAATCCAAGAAGCGCCTCGAGTCCAACAGCGGCATGAAGGCGGATTTGATTACTTCCGAGGATGGCAAGAAAATTTGCCTCATTGTTGGGCGTTATCCGGATAAGGAGTCTGCCGTAAAGGCCTGCAATGAACTCAAGCAGCGTGCCGGCTTCTCGGATAGTTTTGCGAGGAAACGTTGACAAGGTGCGCGAGACTAGACGTATGGCGTCGTCTGGGGAGAGTAAGGGAAAACGGATGAAAGTTGCTGTAATTGGGCCGGGCGCCATGGGATGTTTGTTCGCCGCGCGTTTGGCGAAAGGCGGCGACGCCGTGACGTTGGTCGATTATAAGTCCGACCGCGCCGCGCGGTTGCAGAAGACCGGTATTACGCTCGAATCGGAGGCGGAGAAGTTCGTGGCGCGTCCGGCCGTGGCCACGCGCACCCCGGAAGGAATGGATTTGATCGTTGTGCTGGTCAAGGCCTATTCGACACAGCGCATCGACCTTCCCAAGACCGGCGCCGTCCTGACGTTGCAGAACGGCCTTGGCAACGTCGAACTTCTGTGTGGACGCGTCGGCAGCGCGCGCATGTTGGTCGGCGTCACCTCTGAAGGCGCGACCCTGCTGGACGAGGGCCACGTCCGCCATGCGGGACGCGGTCTTACGAGGCTGGGCGCTTGGACCTCGTGTCCCGCAGAGCCTGCCTATGCGGTTCTGAAGAAGGCGGGATTCGATGTCGAGATCACCGACGCGCCCGGTCAATGCGTCTGGGAGAAAATCGCGGTGAGCGCCGGTATTAATCCATTGACGGCCTTGTTGGGCGTGCCGAACGGACAGTTGCTCGAGATCCGCGAGGCCCGTCAGTTGATGCGCGACCTCGTCGTGGAAGCCACCAAAGTCGCGGGCACCGAGGGATATCGCTTCGGTGTAAGTCTGGTCGAGTTAGCCGAGGATATCTGCCGCCAGACCGCCGGAAATATATCGTCGATGTTGCAGGACGTTCGCGCCGGCAGACGCACCGAAATCGACGCCATCAGCGGCGAGATCCTGCAACGCGCTCAACTGGTCTCGCTGCCGACGCCGCGCACGCGGGTGGTCTGGCAACTGGTTAAGAGTCTGGAGCAACGGTGAACGACATACCCGGCGTCTGCTACGTCAGCCCGTACGCGTTTAGCCTTCGGCAACGGCTCGCGCTGGCCGTGGCCCCGCCGCTTGTAGCCTGCGGCATGAAGGCGCTCTCGTGGAGTGCGCGATGGGATGTGCGCGGCATCGAACACTGGAATGCGCTCCAGGAGGAACGTGGGCGCGCCATCGTGGCCATCTGGCACGAATCCATGGGCCTCGCGGCATGGTATCATCGCGGTTCGGGCGGCCACACGCTGACAAGCTACAGTTTCGACGGCGAAATCGCAGCACGCGTGTTGCGCCACTTCGGAATGCGTGCCATACGCGGCTCCTCTTCGAGAGGCGGTTCGGACGCGCTCAAGAGCTTCGAATGCGCGTTCCCACACTTGAATATCGTCGGCTTTACGCTCGATGGTCCACGCGGACCACGCCGGGTCGCCAAGCCGGGTATCGCGGTTCTGGCGGCACGGTTGCGCTCGCCCGTGCTGCCGCAGGCATACGCGGTCGTTCCCGCGTGGCGATTGCGGTCGTGGGATCGTTTTCCGATTCCGAAGCCGTTCGCGCATGTCATCGCCGCCTATGGTCCGCCGGTCACTCCGCCCGAAGACGATAGCCCCGAAGCAGTGGAAGCCATGCGTCTGCGTGTCGAAGACGCGCTGAACCGCCTACAAGCGGATATCGAAGGAGAGATGAACAATGGAGACTTTTCGCGGCACGACAGTGTTGAGCGTTCGTAAGGACGGACAGGTGGCGCTCGGTGGCGACGGGCAGGTAAGCCTTGGCGCGACCATCATGAAAGAACACGCAACCAAGGTTCGCCGCTTGGCCGAAGGGCGCGTGCTCGCCGGATTCGCAGGCGCGGTATCAGACGCCTTCGCATTGTTCGAACGATTCGAAGGCAAGCTCAGCCAGTTCAACAACAACCTTGCCCGCGCAGCCGTCGAACTTGGTAAGGAGTGGCGGACCGACAAGTACCTTCGGCAACTCGAAGCGTTGCTCGCTGTGTCCGACGTCGAGAAGTCCCTGCTCATCGCCGGCAGCGGCGAGATCATCGAACCCGACGACGGTATCCTGGCTATAGGCTCCGGAGGGCCGTATGCTTTGGCGGCGGCTCGTGCTCTCATGGCGCACTCGGACCTCGATGCGGAAGGGATTGTTCGCGAAGGATTATGTATAGCTGCCGGTATCTGTGTGTACACAAATGCAAATATTACTGTCGAAACACTCCGGTGTCCGTAGGCGTAGGCTGTAGGGAAAACGGCGGGCTGCCTCCAGCTTCATCGGAAATTGGAATGAAGAATTGAATCAAGGAGATCGTACGGATGAACCCAATCAATCTGCTCGGAGTGGTCGTGTGCTGCGCTGTCGGCGTTGCCTCCGAGGGCGTCGAGGCCCGGCACGCATTCTTTGCGATGGATACCGGCACGAAGGACGCCGCTCACGCCACAATCGACGCTCAAGCGGCCTTGGTCAAAAGACTGGGCTATGACGGCATCGGCTATACCGGCTGCCGCGAGATTCCGGCCCTGCTCCAGGCCGCCGACAAATACGGCATTGCGATTTCGACTATATATGTTTCGGCGTCCGTGGAACCTGACAAACGCGTGTACGAAGACGGGCTGGCCGAAGCCATCGCTCTGCTAAAGGGGCGCGGGACGATCATCTGGCTCACGATCTCGAGCAAGCAGTACAAGCCTTCCGACGAAACCGGCGACGCGCAGGCAGTTGAACTTGTGCTTGAAGTGGGGGAGATGGCGGCGAAATCCGCACTGCGCGTCGCGCTGTATCCTCACACGGGATGCTGGCTCGAACGTGTCGACGACGCCCTGCGCATTGCCAACAAAGTCAACATGTCCAATGTCGGCGCGACCTTTAACCTCTGTCACTGGCTCAACGCCGAAAAAGGCAAAGACCTCGAGTCGCTGCTGAAGCGAGCACTGCCCCGCCTCTTCGTCGTTACGATCAACGGCGCCGACAGCGAAGGTGGCTGGGATCGGCTGATTCAGACGCTTGACTGCGGAACGTATGACGTGAAATCCGTCGTCAAGCTCTTGAACGAACTCGGCTACACGGGACTAATCGGCCTTCAAGCCTACGGCATCCCCGGCCCAGTCGAAGACAATCTTGCGCATTCGATGAAGGCATGGAAGGCAATCGTTCGACAATCTGACTATTGACTGGTATGCGAGGGGGTTCGTGATTGGGCAATAGATGTTTGTTCATCGGTCAGGTGGTAGAATGGCGGCGTTAACTTGCTGCAACGGAAGTTACGTAGTTCTTGATCTCATTTCTTGGCGGATAGAGGTGTAAGTAATTGTATTTGCAGTGCTTATGGCTATCTTTGCGCCTAGTCCGTTGTCGCTAGTAAATATCAATATTTATGCTTGACATTTCGGGTATATTGCTTTATATTATATGAATGAAGCTGAGAATTGCCTACGCAAAACGTCGCTATAAAGACAAGGTTTATGTGACCCCGCTGGTGGTGACTTCGTATCGCGACGAGCAGGGCACGGCCCGCAACAAGACTGTGGCGAGCCTTACAGGGTTGCCTGATCATGCCGTAAGGGCGGTCGAGGCGGCGCTCAAACAAGGGGAAGGCGCGGCGCTCGATGAATATGTCTCGGTGCGCGAGATCGCCTATCCGGGGTCGGTGGTGGTGGGACCGGCCTTCGTAGTGCTCACGGTGCTCAAGCAACTGGGGATCTACGATGCGGTGATCTCGTCCCTTCCACCTCAACAGGCAACGGCCGTCTTGAATATCGTGACGGAGCGGGTTGTCTCGCCCAAGCCGCTGTCGGTAATGGCGCAGCAACGGCGATTCGCCCAGGAACCCCTGGCCTTTCTGATGGGAGTGCAGGAATCGCCATCGCTCAACACGTGGTACGCGGCCTTGGCGACGCTGGAAGGCCGGCGCGAGCAGATGCTGAAAAACCTGTTCGCTCGCAACCATACGCCGGGGGACCTTTATCTCTACGACATCACGTCGAGTTACTTCGAAGGGGAGACCTGTCCGTTGGGGGCGTTCGGATATAATCGCGATGGGAAGAAGGGCAAAAAGCAGGTGGTCTTGGGAGTTATTTGTGATGCGGACGGTTGTCCGATCTGGATCGACGTATTCAAGGGCAACACGTCGGACCAAACGACGGTGAAGCAGGAGTTGCAAAACCTCAAGACGAAGCTGGGGCTTGAGAAATTCACCTTCGTGGGAGATCGGGGCATGGTGACGCATGCGCGGATCGAGGAGTTGGAAAAGGAAGGGTGGTGGGAGGATTTCCGCTACATCACCGCGCTGACGCGGCACGAGATGATGGCGCTGGTGGAGGATGAACACCACCCGATCCAGTTGGAGTTGTTCGACCATAAGCGCTTAACGGAAGTAGAACACGAAGGGACGCGTTACGTGCTGTGCCACAACCCCAAGCGCGAACAGCAGGACCAAGAAACGCGATTGCGGCTCTTGGCCCTTACCCACGCCAAATTGGAGGCTCTGCACGCCAACGTGTTGGCGGGAAGGGTCAAGAACAAAGACGTCATAGCACGCAGGCTATACCGTTGGGTGAACCGATGGGGTATGGAACGGTTCTTTGCGACCACACACGACGAGGGCGTGTTCACGTACACCCGCAAGGAAGACGAAATCAAGCGCTATACCAGGTTGGACGGCTGTTACGTGATCCGCTCCAACGTGGAAGTGGCGCGACAGACGACCGATGAGCTTCGTGACCGCTACAAAGACCTCAAATACGTCGAACAAGCCTTCCGTACGATGAAGACCACGGACATCCAGACTCGTCCCATCCGCCACTTCAACGAGCCGCAAGTGCGCGGCCACCTGTTCGCATGCTTTCTGGCGTACCGTGTGATTTGGGAGTTGCGCCAACGGCTCGCGCCGGTTCTGGATCGCGCCCCTGACACCAAACGCTGTGAAGCCGGTAGCCTTGCGGAGATCTGGAGAGAACTGTCCAGCATTATGGTGGCCAAACTCGAAGTCCGCGGCACAACCCATCTCAAGCTTTCCCACATAACACCCTACGCCCAGAAACTCCTGACTCTGTGCCGCGTCCCCAGTTTGGAGACACTCCTGAGCGAGTAAATCCTTCCAAAGCCTTGGGGGACAAGCCTGTCCAAACGTAAGTTACGTAACTTCCGCTATAAGCTAACGTGGGCTTTGCCCACAACCCAGTATAGTTGAAGTCTGGCTCAAAGTGGAAAAATGCGCCGTCGTATCCCATGATGTGTATATCAACTCATCACCATGAGAAAGGAGCGGCGGCGCATGAATCTATTTGTAGCGAAATGCCAGGATATTGTCAAGGGAATCCTCACGGGATTTGACCGGATCGTTTTCAAGGGGTCTATTCTCCCCTTAATGTATGCCGAAGGCGCGATGAGTTTTTGCCGCGCGCATGGGATTCGCAACAAGGACTTCAAGCCCTGGGCTATGGAACAAACCAGCCAGGTGGTCGAGTCCGCGCAACGTTACGCGCAAGAGCACTGCGGTCGTGGCATCGAGCCCATCCTGTCGTCCAAAATCCGCAAGGAGGACATCGCGCACAAGCGTCAGCACACATCGGGGATACAATCCGGTCTCATCGGCGTGTGGTCGGCGACGGAATCGTGCTGGTCGTATAAGGCGCAGTACAGTGCACAAGCAGGCCATCCGCAGCTTCGCAAAGACTGGATGAAGTGCAAACACCTCTATTTCTACCTCGACCACGAACAATACGGCTTCATGAACATCCGATTGCAGACGTGGTTTCCCTATCACATCCAGATCTGCCTGAACGGACGCGAGTGGCTGCGGCGCAGTCTCGAACGCGAGGGCGTGGGCTTCGTGGCGCGCGGCAACAAGTTCGTTCACATTGACGATTATGTTCTTGCCCAAGAACTGCTCGACCGTCAACTCGACACGCGATGGGAACCTATGCTGGGCGGGTTTCTCGCCGACGTGTTTCCGGCGCGACAAGCCATTCTCGGCCCTCATCTGTCGTACTATTGGACCTTGTGGCAAAGCGAATGGGCCACGGACCTCATTTTCCCATCGCCCAAGGACATCGCGCCTATCATGGATTCGCTGTTGCGCCATGCCTTCATGACGGGTACGGGCGAACGGGTACTGCGCTATCTGGACCGCCCCATGAAAAAAGACGGGACGCCGCGCGCGAACATGAACCACGAGGTCATGAGCAAACTGCTCGATTTTCACGATGGCATCCGCGTGCGGCACTGGGTGGACGGCAACAGCGTGAAATGCTACAACGAATTGAACGTACTGCGCGTGGAAACGACCATGAACCAGCCCGGCATGTTTCAGGTCCATCGCCATGCTCAAGGCCAAGAGCGTAGCGAACCCAAACGCCTGCTTTCGCTACGCAAGGGCGTGGCCGACGTGGTATTGCGCACACAGGTTTCCCAGGGCGTCAACGACCGTTTTATGGACAACCTCGCCACGGCGCAATGCGAGACCCCCGTGCGCACGCTCTTCGACGAAGTGGTCAAGCCCTTTACGAAGGAAGGCCGCCGCGTACGCGCGCTCGACCCCACGGGAAAAGACCGAGCCCTGCTGCAAGCCCTGCGCGACCCCAAATTCTGCATCTCGGGCCTATCCAACAAGGCGCTTCGTGAAACGCTATCCGAAAAGACCGGCTACAAAGACATGACGGAAAAACAACGCTCCGCCAAGATAAGCCGACAGCTTCGCCTCTTGCGCGACCATGGATTGATACGTAAGATGCCCCGGCAGAAAAGATACCTGATCACGCAAAAAGGCCGGGAATTGACTACGGTACTCGATGCACTCTTAGCCGCTTCCACAAAACAACTTATGGACATCGCCGCATGAAACTTCTTGTTGTTCTTTATAGATGCTGGAAGGTAAGGTACTAATTCCTAATTACACGCCCAGGAATCCGTCGCTCCAGAAGACTGGCTCGTAACCGCGCGACGTCACCCAACCCAGCGCGCGCTCGACCTTTTCGAGAACTGTGGGCTGGTACAATTCGAGTTCTTTGCGAAAGTATTGCTCGTGAATCAGCAACTCGACCATTTCCGCCGTCTCGGGCGTGGCCGTTCGCTCGTTCAAGTACGACTCGATACGTTCGGTCTCGAGCGTGTTCACGACCGATGCGCACCGGATAAACGTCAACCCGGTTTCGCGGTCGAACCATGCGCCGCGGCTATCGCAATGGCCGCACTGGTCGCGGCTGAGGTAATAGCCCGTTGTGCACGGCCCTTCATGGACCTGAAACAAACCGATCACCTGTTCGATTCCCCGGTCGCGCAAGGCCAGGGCGGCGTCTTTCGGGCACTCCGCCCAATGGACCGTCGTGGTCCCCGACAAGGTTTCGTTTCCGGCGAAACGGCGGATATGACCGCATACCAAGTCGAAGTCGTGCGCCAGTTGCGCGTAGCGCGCGTTTCGATACGGCCGGTCGGGTTTGTCCTGCAATGCGTGAAAGCTCAGATGGAGCCAGTCGGCGTTTTGACGCCACTCGTCGCGCCACCGGTCCGGCATCTGGGCCAGATCGAATCCGTCGGTTTGATAATATATGTTTATATGGATTTTTGTTCCGTATCGTTTGTGCATGGAAAGCCAGAAACCCAGATACCAGTGGTCGAACAACGACGCGTACGCATCGGGATTAAGGCCCAGGTCTTTCAGGAAAAGGATATTGTCGTCGACGGAAAACCGGTACCGTTTCCGGCTACCCCGGTTCCAGAAGACCTCGATACTCGAGGATTCTTTGTCCGCTTCGACTCGAATCGCGTTACGGCGCGCGGTAATGGGGATCGTGCAGGTGAACGCATCGCCGTCGCGCGTGGCCTGTTGGCCGTTCACGAGGACGGACGCGTCGGCGGGGGCGGTCCCGCGAACCGTTACAAGAAGCGAATCGGACGCTTCGACGCCGTCGCAACGGTTCAAAATATCTCCATCGGCGGGAAACGCGATAGCCAGGGGAGTCGCCATGTTTTTCGGGGCGGTCAGGCTTGGAGCAGTTCCGCCACTTCCTCCTGTTTATCTTCGGGAAAGGCCAGCCATTCGTCGAGGATGCGCGCGACCCGCGTAGGCTCGGAGTGGATGAGTTCGCGCAGCAGTCGCAGCATGAGCCGTTTGTTGGCGCTCGCGGCTTCCGAGAAGGCGCTGAGTTGGGCTAGGTGCGTGGCGTAAATGTCGAAGATGTGGCGCTCGGTTTCTTCATCGCGGTTGGCGGGCGCGCCGAAATACGGATAGATGTCCATTTCGTGCCATTGCGTCAGCGTATCTTGCGCCCGCTCGATTTCGCGCAATGTGAAATGCTGGCGCAACGCGAGGCGTGCGGCTTCGATCAGTTGTTTGCAATCCGGCGTCATATCTTCCAACTGCAACAGCCCTTCGCGTTCGAGCGTGACGAAGTGGGACGACTTGAGAAACGCCGTGTAGCTGAATCCGCGGAACAAGAGCCGCGGCTTGAGCATATGCAGCGCGAACCCGTTTGCGTCGCACAGCACGATCCCGCGTTTGCCGGGAACGAGCCACTCGGCGATGTTGAGCGACGCGCGGATGCGTTCGCCGTTTTCCATTACGAACTCGCCGAGATCGCAGTCGGTCGAACGGTCCTGCGAATTCGCAGGATCCAGCGGAACGCCGTCGTACACGATGCGGACATCCGGATACTGCAATAAGTACAGCGCAAAGAAGTCGGTGGCCTCCTGCGTGGCTTTGATCCCGCGCAGCAGGCCGATGTTCGAGGGTAGGTCGGCGATTTCGACGGTCATCCCGATGGATCTCTCGCTGGGTTCGGGATCGGTCAACTCGAACTCGCCCAGACTTGCCGCGCGGCCGGTAATCTCGAAGCGGCGGCGTTGGCCGTCCTGCTCGAAGGTACTGTTCCACTGCACGAAGTTACCCAGCCCGAACGCGCGGAAACGGCCCTTGCCATACTGGCCATGCAGCGCCCGCTTGCGCATCGCGGTGCGCGCTTCATCGCGCTTCCATGAACCGCCGAGATTCTGGAATGCCACCAGCGCGTGATCGTACGCAAGCCCATGACCGTTGTCGTGGATGCGAATGGCGTCGATTCCGCCCATGTCGTTGTCTGCGAATTCGATGCGCACCTCCGTGGATTCCGCATCGAGCGCATTCCAGATCAACTCCGCAAGCGCAAGCATCGGCCTCGCGCGCGAAAGCAATTCCAGGTGGTCGTCTCGAACCTGAACCGAAATCGTCCTCACTGTACGCTCTTCCTCCTCGAAAACTGTTCTC
>CAIYET010000692.1 GCA_903925285.1 Candidatus Hydrogenedentota bacterium
CGGTTGCGGCGCTCGCGGGTGCGGGAACGTCAATGGCAACAGGTTTTGCGATAGCACATCCTTCGGCGGGGGGAGCTGTTGATCATGGCGGTGCGGGTCGCGCTGCGGCAGCTTCGCATGAAACTGTTGCTGCCGGAAAACCAGGAACACATTCAGACGTCGCCTCGGCCCCAGGTTCAAATAAAGAGATTTCCTCGGATGCTTCGAAGGTTCCATCAGGAGGACGCCCCAGTGCTGTTCCATCAGCAGAGAAACCATCTCTTCCCGTGGAAGCACCGAAAGCATTGCATATTGTTGAGGTCAAGCAGGGTGATTCGCTGTGGCGGATGGCGGGAAATCAATTGAAGGAAAACAAGGATTTTAACGGGCTGAACGATGCCGAGAAAACATGGGTGGTAAGCACGCTGACCAATCGCGCGATCGAGCATAAGGATTTGGTTGGTTTTCAGGAAGCGGATCACATTGCGATCGGCACGAAGCTCAACCTTTCGAGCATTTTGAAGGATGATGATATCGGAAAACTGCTTGATCACGCAAAACATTTGACGCAAGCGCAGCAGGATAATATTTTGGCGAACAATCATGCGATTGCGGATTGGCTCCATGAAAATCCCCATCAGGCGCTTACCAGTGGCCGTGTCGCGGAAATTATCCATGACCGGGAACACCCCGGGGTTGACATGCATTCTGGTAAGGCCGTTGAATTGGAAGCTCCCGAAATGTCACATGAACTACGGCCTGAAATATCAGCGGAAACAGGTTCTTTACCGTCATTCGATCATGCCATGGACAATATGCCTCTTCAGCATGGTTTGCCGCATCTTGAGGCAGGTGTCGACCCTTCGGCTGTCCAGGATTCGATTGAACATTGGAACGGCGATGTCACGCAAGGCGCAAAACTACTCGATGAACTACAGCGCAAAATCCCGTATGTTTCTCATGAGGGAACAAAAACACTCCTCGCGGCGGCGGCGCATCGGGCTGGCGATATCCATCCCGCGATGATCGATCCGGCAGATTCTGTTGCGGTTGCCCGGCAGATGAAAGATTATTTAGTGGCTTACCCGGAGGCGCGGCAGCTTGGTTTTAATAGCTATGAACATTGGGCGGGAGTGAGAGACGTTCCGTTGAAGAAATTTATGGACGAAACGGCATTTGCAGACGATCCGAAACATTTGTCATCGGCCTTGCGTCATTCGTTCTGGCATCGCGGTGCGCGCATCGACGAGATGGTGAATGGAAAGTTGCACAAGGTTCCGTTCGAGCCGCGCCATGCGATGCTCGCAACGTTGCTTCGTGGTACCCCCGACCTTATTCAGAAAGCACCAGGAGACGCAACGGTAGGCAGTTTTCTTGGCGAAAATTATGCCGCCGTGGAGCACCATAATACCGAAATCACGCGTCTTTTAAAGGAACGGGTTGACCGTGCGGATGAAGGCGTGCGTCATTTGATGGAAGATGCGGCAAAAAGAGTCGGAAATAATCCATCCAAATAAATATTAATACACTAAATA
>CAIYET010000693.1 GCA_903925285.1 Candidatus Hydrogenedentota bacterium
GCCATCGCCACGGACTTCAGAGCGACCCATGCCGCATTCGGCCCGATGAACGACAGGGCAACGTGGTCCCCCTCTTCCAGGGTGCGCAGGATATTCGTCGAAAGCGCTCGGAGCGGAGTGGCGTTGGCCACGCGCAGTTCCTTGATGCCTTCTTGCCGGATTCGTTCCCGGTGCGTCATCGACATCCGCAGCTCTTCTGTGTCTACCTCTGCGTCCACGGCTACCTTCGTTCTGTCGTGATCTGGCGTCGGGTAAGTTCTCTACTACAGGCGTCTCGCCCAATCACGTACGACTCAAGCATAGCGGTAGTCAGCCGTTCTGTCCCGCTTTCTACTTGAGCCTTGAACGTGATGTTCTTCACACGGGTACTAGCCTCGTTAGAGTGCTCTTTGTCCTTGACGGTGCCCTCTTGGCGCATCCACTCTTCGGCGCGAATCAGCTTCTCCGTCTGCCGGAACACCGCAGACCGGGTCGCGTACAGGGCTGCCTGCATCTGGGAGTACTGCGCCATTAGGCAGAACTGGCCGTAAAGACGGCCTAAGCATACATCATCAATTACTGTCAAGTCGTACGGCAAGCACGGCTCTAAATTCTCTCCGTCTTCCCCCAGTGGCCGCTCCAGCAACACGAGCCCCGCATCCGACAACCGCTTGCGTATGATGCGGACTACTCGCAGCTCTACCCCATCAGACCCTTCCGCCTCACTCATCGCCCCTTCACCGCCCCTGAGAGCTTCGCCTGAGGCGCGCTCATATACGTGCCGTTTGCGTTGGCGATGACCACCACATATACCATCTCGCCCCGGCCTCCTTGTGCGAAATACTCTTTCATGCTCTTCGCCAGTTCGTCCACGTCACGCTCGGACGAGACACGGGCTGGACTGGTGATACTACTAAACTCTAGGTTACACAGCGCTTGCCAGTCCTGCATCACCTTCTCGGCGATGTCCCGTTCCTTGGCCGCCCCGGCGAGAGCGCGCGACTGGAGTACTTGGTTGATGAGGAGCTGAAAGTCAGTGATGGATAGGTCACGGAGCGCCGGATTTCCGTTCTCATCCCCCTTTCGGGCCTGGTCTACAGCATGAGCGATCATCCCCTGGAATTGCTCCAAGGTCAGGTCACTGACTTTTCGAATCTCCTCAGTCATGTTACTTGCGCGCCTTCGCTTCTCGGTTCGCCTTGAACGCCTTAACCGCGCCGAGCGAATTCACGTAGTTGACAACGTCCTGCAGCAACGGTTGAGCGATGGTGCAGACACCCATGATGGCTGCCGCAATGACCTGGGGCTCCCCACTCAAATCCTGTGCTGACGCAGCGTCCGCCATGCATGCTGCCTGCTCCGCACTGAAGACGGCGTTGGTGACCTGCTTAGCGGTCAACCCACACCCGAGCATCGCTGCCAACGTACCGATTGCAATGAACTTTTTCATGGTCACTCCTCAAACTGGGGCGCCGCGCTTGCGGCAATGGTCAACGAAACTACAGAACGATGTGTCACAGGTAGCCGGGTCGTAGTCTGGCACGGTATCCGCGTCGATGAACTGCTTCA
>CAIYET010000694.1 GCA_903925285.1 Candidatus Hydrogenedentota bacterium
TCCCGGATAGCTCCACATAGGCAAGGCCCGATGCTTTATGCTTGCGGAGTTTCGGAATTCGTGAGGGGGTTTGGGGTTTCTTTTGCATGGCTTTGCGGCTCCTTTTCCGTGTCGAACGTGTCAATTACACGTTTTCGACATTCGGTTTATGGCCGCTCTGCCATGTGGCGCGGTATCGGTAACTACCGATTCAGCCTTGACTTACAAATGGTGGAGGTGAAGGGGATCGAACCCTCGACCTCTGCATTGCGAACGCAGCGCTCTCCCAAACTGAGCTACACCCCCACCGAGGTCTTGATTAATCGTACCAAATCGCGGTCCGATATGTCAACCCACAGGCGAAGCCCATGTTGCGACTCTTTGAAAATATCCGCTTTTAACCTAAAAAAAGCAGTAGGAATTCAGAATACAGGATTCGGAATTCTGACTGCCTTTATTAGGATCACGGCAAATGTCAATTGCCGAATCACAATTGCCGTAATGCTGCCAGTATCGGTTGCCGCGAGGCTGACCATGCTGGGAGGAAGCCGCCCACGAGGCCCATGAATGCCGCGAATGTCATGCCTTTTAACATCAATGTTGGCGTGATTGTGAAGTAGAAGGTGATTTCGCTGAAGGAGTCGAAGTTGGTTGTGCCGGTGGCGAGTCCGTTGATGGGCAGCGCGGCCACGCATCCGATGGCTCCGCCTAGCAGCGCCAGGCACACGGATTCGATGAGGAAACTGGTCAGTACTGCCGTGGGCGTGAATCCGAGGATGCGCAAGGTGCCGATCTCGCTCACGCGGCTGGCCACGCTGCCGTACATGGTGTTCATTCCGGCAAGACATGCGCCAATGGCCATCGTGACGGCGAGAAACATCGCGAATGCTTTGACGGGTTTGGCGGTCTTGGTTTGTTCATTGTAATACTGGGCTTCGTCTTTTGCCGTCAATTTCAACCGGCGATCTTTGTCGACATAGGCCTTGATCGTTTCGACGGAAGCTTGGTCTTGGGCGCGGACCACCACGGAACTGTACCATTGGCGGTCGGACTCTTGCATGACTTCTTGGCCGTCCGCCCAGACTTCGGAGTCGAATGCGGTTCCTTGGGCGTCGAAAATGCCGACAATCGTGAACTGCCCGCGGCCCAGCCTTGGCCGGTCTCCAAGGTGTAGGTTTTTGAATCGGTTCGATACCGATCGCGAAACGATGGCTTCGCGCAGTCCTGGCTGAAACGTTCGCCCTTCGACGATGCGCACGGATGGGCGCAGTATGAATGCGTTGGGATGAATGCCGCGAATCTGGAGGTAAGCCGCTTTTCCATCGTTTCGCGGTTTGTTTACGAGCGTGACGATTTCGGGCGCTACCAGCGGTTCGCCGCCGGTCGATCGCGCCACGCCTGGTACGTTGCATGCGACGTGGTACTGCTCCATGGTGATTTCGCTTTGGCTGTCGGCTTGGACGCCCGAGCGCATGATGATCACGTTGAGTGGATTGCCGGTGGCGGCCAACGCCTGCTCGATGCCTTGGGCGAGCGACATGACGATGATGAACGTAGCCACGACCAACGCGAATGTGCCGGCTGTGACGGCCGTACTTTTCCAACGGGTGACTAGATATCTCGCATTGTATTTGAGTGGGATGAGCATGGCTAGTCCTGTCGTCGCATTGCGCCGGTGATTGTCATATTTGCGGCCCGCCAAGCGGGGAAGAATCCCGATATCAAACCAATGACGATACCTGCGCCCAAGACGCCGGCATATGTGATGGGACCTGGAGCGAAACGCGGTATGAACCCCTGCGTTATCTTGTCCATATCGGCCCATCGCAGGGTTTCCCCAATTGCAATACCTAGTGCGGCTCCCGTCAGAGAGATGAACATCGCTTCCGCGATGACGAGCCAGACAACCATTCGCCGGGAGTAACCGATGGTTTTGAGGATGGCGACCTCTCGGATGCGTTCGCGAACAGCCATCGCCATCATGCTTGCCGCCACAAGCAGCATGGTGAACACCACCACTCCACCAACCGAGCCAAGGATTGCCTGGACGTTGCCCAGCATGGCCATGAAGCCGAGTACGAACGCCTTTTCCGTGTCCGTCCGTGTTGCGGCGGGCGAATTGCGGAACATGCCGTCGATGGATTGGCTGATGGCTGAGACAAACTCTGGGTTGGTCGCTTTGATGACGAAGGCGCCGACTTTGTCGAAGTTTCCCATGGCTTCATTGAGGTAGTCGAACTGGAAGTAGAGCAAGTTTTGGGCCTGCTTGGATTTGAACGTTCCTACGATCTTGAGATCCAAGTCCACGGGGAAGATGGTGCCTATCAACGTTATTCGGTCGCCGACTTTCCATCCGAAGCGTTGTACCAGGTCTTCGCCCGCGACGGCGCCGACCCGCTCGGCGATGAAAGCGGCCTTTTGATCGGGACTGATTTTCTGTTCCGTGTAGATGTCCCAAATGAGTTTGGGGTCGGTTGCCATGGTGGGAAAGATGTAGTCGGGATCTCTGTAGATGCCGTTGAACCATTGGAACGGGGCCACGTGTTCGACATTGGGTAGGCGCCGAATCTTGTCCAAGTAGGCCATCGGCATCATATCGGCCAACGATGTCGACCGGGATGTTAACAATCGAAACGCGGCCTCCTCGTGAGTGACGGGATTGAGGAGTCTGTCTCTGACGGTGAGCATGACCATCAGGAGGAAAAGCGAGAACCCGATACTGAGTATCGTCAGTCCGGTGCGCCGCTTGTTGCGGAACGCGTTTCGCCAAACAAATCGTCTCAGATTCATATTCGCGATCCGTCCAAGTCGCTCGATACGCGCGCTATCATATCCATTTCCGTCCTCAATGCAAATCGACTGCAAATGCCGCGAGGCGGCGGATTATAGGCGTTGCCGTGGACTTTGTACAGCGCAGCCGGAGCTTCGAGACCTCGGCGGGCGCGAATCGTTCGATGCGTTTGTGTCCGATGGACTGTCCTTGGCAGAGTGTGCGCCATTGGTCTTGCGCCATGCCTTCGACGACGTATTCGCGGACTCGCTCGCCTTGTGCGATCTGTTCCATCAGGATGACGTGGTCGATGGGCCTGGGTTTATCGAGCGGCAACTCGATGATCGCGCCTTGGCCGGAGGTTTCGGCGACGCTTTGTCCGAAACGCCGTTTCACTTCGTTGCCGAATTCGAGGCACCGCTTGAGATCCGCTTTCGGAATTCGCCCGCTGCGATCCACGACGAGGCCGATCAGGAGATTGCCGTTGCGCCCGACCGATTGGTAGTAGCGCTCGATGAGGTCGTCGCGGCTGTAGAGTTTGTTGTCCTCGTTCGGGTTCCAGAACCATTCGTGGTTTCGGATCGGGACGTCGCATTCGGCAGGGCGCCACGTGGTTCCATTCGGATCGCCCGTTTCCGCGCCACTGCCCGGTCCCGTGGTCGCCCAACAGGGATAACCGGCGGTTCCGTTTTCGTTTCCGATCCATCTAACCGTTTCCGCTGGACCGCCGAACACCGTCGCCTGCGGCTGTAGTTTCTTGAGGATCGGCAAGAGGTCGGGTCCGCCGTCTTTGGGCGGCAATGCGCCGCCGTCGAACCAGACTTCGAATAGCGGACCGTAGTTGCCCCACAGTTCCGTCAGCATTTTCTCGGACATGCGCGCGTATTCGGCCTGCTTCGCGTCGTCGCCGCCTTTGCCCCAGCCGACCAAGCCGGGATTGTTGACTTCCCAGTACGCGTTGGCACTCACGCTGGCGTACAGGCCCGGCTTGATATCGGCTCGTCGGCATGACTCGATGAATGCCTTTACGACGTCGCCCTTGCCGTCGCGCCATTTGGTCTGCTTGAGGCCGTACGGATACAGGTCGGTCTGCCATTGCATATGCCCCGTACACCACTTCGCGACAAATACGGCGTATTTCGCGCCCAACGCCTTCGTCGCATCCATCCAGAGGTCCGTGTCGAGGTCCGTGGGATTGTAGAGGTTCGGATCGAGTCGGCTGGCCTTGGTCCAGTTCGGTTCGCGCAGATCCGTGAACGTGATTAAGTCCAGACAGATCAGAACGCCGATCTCGCAGTCCTGCCACGCCAACTGTTCCGCCGTCGGCTTCGCGAGCGCAGCCGCATCTCCTTCCGCCGCAAGGGCGTTCGCAGCAATCATGATGCCGAGGCCCGTCGCGATTATGAGTCCGATTCCCTTTGCGCATTCCATCATGGTTTACCTCCCGCGTGTAGTTTATCCCAACACGGACTCGAATACGAGAATTGCGAAGATATGGTGACATCTCGACGCGTACTAGACGGTGAAACAATGGGGGACGACTCGTGTTGGTATCACCGTTTAGGCCGACAAGGTTTTTCAGTCGGTGGCCGACAGAAATCCCTCGATTCGTTTCATTCTGTTCGGCTTGGGAAATAGAACCATTCTTGCCGATGTTTCCACCAGAGACAGAGACAGTTACAGCGTGAGTGTCTCGATTGCCCACTGCGGGCGTTCGAAGAGAATTTCACAACATGAGGAGAAGATCATGATGGATGAATCGAGGAGAGGGATAGTCCAAGCGGTGAGAGTGCTGCTGATCGTGGCGCTGTGCGTGTTTCCCATTGCTTTGACAGGCTGTCCAGACCGTACGCCGCCCGGTCTGGTATCGAGTTTCACCGCCACATCCGGCGATGGCCAAGTCGTGTTGGCGTGGATCAATCCTACTAACCGGGATCTGGTAGGCGTGAAAATTCAGCGAAAGGTTGGAAGCGTTCCGACGTCTCAATCCGATGGAACGGAGGTGTTCAATGGCGCCGGGACGGGTCACACGGACACGACGGCGGTAAACGGAACGACGTATTATTACGCCGCATTTGCGTACGATGCGGCGGCGAATTTCTCCGCGGGTGTAACGGCTGGCCCGGTAACGCCGACGTTCGCGAGCGCGAGCACGGAGATCCTAGGCTCGCTGGGTGTGTTGCATGCGGAATTGGCGGGACCTGACCCGTTGCCCGCCCCGGAGAGGGCGGTGCTGGAGGGCGCATTGTCCGAGGCAGAGTCGTTGTACCGAGGCGGCCAGGGCTGCGAAGCTGGCGCGCTCCTTGCGAGCGACTTTCTGCCGAAGGCGCAAGAGTTTCGCACCGGCGCGACATTGGCGACGGCGGAGCGTCTCTACAACATGGCGCGGATGCTTCGGTATGACATCCTTGGGTCGGAACTCTTGAAGGCCAACTGTGACGGCGCGGCCCGAATTGGGTTGCCTGCGGATGCCGAGGCGAACAACCCGGCGAACGACGTTTCGCAACTATTGACGAGCGCGGTTTTTGGCGAACCGAGGACGGCTACCGTTGAAGACCCGTTGTCGGGCGAGGTGTTCACGCAAATTCATCTGCCGGATGCCGAATCCGACTCGGGTGAGCCTGGCCTGCCAGCGGTCCCCATCATCCGGCGGCTCGTAGCAATCCCGCAGGACGCGACCTTTGAGCTGCTAATGACAACGCCCGTTGTGGCGGAGACGATCCACTGCAATCTGGTTCCGTCGCAGCCGCAACCCGTGGACGCTGGGGGCCCTCTGAAAGGGTTCATGCCGCCAGACGAGGTGTTCGCCAACCTTCCGTTTGAAAAAAATGTGGAAGCGTATGCGACCGATGCGCTCTATCCGCAGGAGGTTGTGCAGGCGCATGAGATCGGCGGCGGACGCGACGTCCGGTTCCTGCTCCTCGAGATTGCCGGCGGCCAGTTCAACCCAAAGACCAACGTCCTAACGTTGTTCAACAATGTGCCGGTCGAGGTGGCGTTCAAGGGCGGCACGTACATCGGAAGCGCACAAGGCAGTTCTCCGTTCGAACCCGCGACGCCGGTACTGTCGGGCACGCTTCTGAACAAGGGTCTGTTCCTCAGGCCCGAGCTTCTGAAGCCCTTCCCTAGCAGGTTCGAGATATATGGCGAGGAATTCCTGATCCTGACGCATCCGAGCTTCAGGGCCGCAGCCGATAGACTGGCTGTGTGGAAGCGCGAAAAGGGCATCGCGACTCGTGTTTACGAGTGCGGCACCGGTTCGGGCATTGCCGGCCGTCAGACAAGGGAGGAGATCGACGCGTTCATCCAGAGCCACTGGGGCTCCGTGTTGGTTCGCCCGTCGTACATCCTTTTGTTCGGCGACGCGGAGTTTATCTCACCGTTCTACCTGAATGACATCGGCACCGATTGGCCTTACGCGGTGTTGGGCAATCCCGGGTTGGTCTCCGTTCCCGACTTTGCTGTCGGACGTATCCCGGTGGATACGATCGAGCAGGCCAATGCAGTGGTCGACAAAATCATCGCCTATGAGAAGACGCCCCCGATCAACAGCGACTTCTATAAGAACGCTTCGGTTGCCTCGTTTTTTCAATGCTGCCGCGACGACGTTTCTTGGCCGGGAACCGACCAGCGTACGTTCATCGAGGTCTCCGAGTTTGCGCGCAACGTGATGCTTGGAAAGGGTAAGACCGTCCAGCGCATCTACACGAAGAACGTCTCCACCGTCCCTGCGCGGTATTTCGACGGCACATTCTTGCCGTCGGACCTCGGAACGACGAGCGGTTTTTCGTGGAACGGCAATACGGGGGACATTGTAACCGCCCTCAACGCCGGACGGTTCCTGGCGATCCACCGCGACCACGGCTGGGACGGCGGTTGGGGCGATCCGGGATTTGGAACAGGCAACGCTCTAGCTCTTACGAACGGCGCCTTGACGCCGGTAGTGTTCAGCGTGAATTGCGCCAGCGGCTACTTCGACAATGAGACCGCGCCTGGCGGTAGTTTCGGCAGCACCTATTTTGCCGAGGAGTTCCTCCGGAAAGCGAACGGCGGCGCGGTGGGTATTCTGGGCGACACGCGGAACAGCCCGAGCTGGCCGAACACGGCGTTGTTGAAGGGTTTCATCGACGCAATGTGGCCCAACGCCATTGGGTCGTTCGGCAACAGTACGAGCAAGCGGCGCCTTGGCGACATTCTTAACCACGGCAAACTGTACATGACGACGCAGATTGGAGTGGCCAGCGCCGGTGTATCGTCCGGCGACGCACGGGACGAGTTGTACCTGTGGCACTGCTACGGCGATCCGACCCTCGAAATTTGGTTGTCGGATCCGAACGTGCACACACTGCCGGCCGGCCTGCTTTCGGCGGTACTTCTGAATGAGTCGTTGAGTGTGGGCTATGGGGTCAATGGCGCCCTCATTACAGCCTTGCAGGAAGACCCGCAGAATCCTGGCGTGCCGCGCATAATAGGGCGCGGTACGGTCGAGGGCGGCGTGGCGATCCTGCCGTACATTGAGATTCCGTTGCCGAGAGTGCCGATTCTATACTCGGCCGCAGTCGAGGACGCCGTGGTTGTGGCGCCGACGCTCGTACAATAGATATCTATTAGCACAAGAATGTTCAACGTGCCCCGTGGGTTGCTGTCGCAGCCCACGGGGCAATTATGTATCCTGCGTTCGCAATCGCAAAGGTCCGGCTCGAATGCGAGAATTGCGAAGACCATGGTAACAGGTGGGGGCGCATTAGACGGTGAAACAATGGAGAACGAGTCATGCTGATATCCGTACTGTTGACGATCCTCGCGGCGTCCGAATTGCCCGCGCAACCGTTGGTTGGTGCGATCCGTTGGGATGCGTGGAACGAGTGGGGCTATTTCCAGCAGTTTCTCGTGCGCGAGGAATGGCGGGTTCGACGGCCGTTTTTCACAAAGACAAAACCGGACGGGTCCGTCGAAATTCGTTGCGATTCGCAAGAGGTCATGGACCAGGAAATCGCGTACGCGCATGCAGGCGAACTTGATTATTGGACGTTCGTGTGGTACCACCCCGACTCGATGCCGGGGAAAAATCATATGACGCGTTGCCTGGAGTTGTATCTGGCCTCGGCGCATAAGCAGGACGTGCGGTATTGCCTGACTCTGCTCGCGGGCGGCTCGCCTGATGAAACCAATCATCTCGGCGCGAAGGATAAGTGGCCGGCAACGACCGATTACCTTGTCGAGCGATTCAAGGATCCCTTCTATCAAAAGGTGATGGGCAATCGGCCGCTGGTCTACTTCTTCGAGACGGAAGGCATGATTCCGTGCTGGGGTTCGGAGGCGGCGGCGCGCGGGGCATGGGATCTGTTGCGCAAGAAGACTATCGACGCCGGTCTTGGTTCGCCGTATATCGCCGGCATGGTATTCCATCCCAAAGACGGCGTCGCGTTGATGGATAAGCTTGGACTGGACGCCATCAGCGCGTATGCCAACCCTGGTGGCAATGAGAACATCGAGTTGCCTTATGCAAAGTTGTGCGATCAGAACCGCTGGTTCTGGAACGGTTGCGTCGAGACCGGACGTCCGTTCATTCCGACGGTCAATGTGGGCTGGGACTATCGTCCGGAAAAACACGCGGGGTTTCCGTATCGCAACGACGACGCGACATGGTTCACGCCGCCGTCGCCCGCCGAACTCGCCGGCCACGTTCAAGCCGCCATGCGCTTCGTCCGAGAACATCCCGCCGCCTGCCCCGCCAATGCGGTGGTCCTCTATGCATGGAACGAATTCAACGAAGGCGGCTGGCTGGCGCCCACGCTGCAAGAAGGTACGACGCGGCTCGATGCCGTGAAACAAGCCCAAGACAGTCTGAAGGCCAGGTAGTTTGAAGGATTTTAGATTTTAGATTTTAGATTTTAGATTTTAGATTTTAGAACTATGAATGGACGTGTGTAGCAAAATGCCGGGATATTTCAAGAGTATCCTCTCTGGATTCGGTTCTCGAAACATAGCGTTGTAGTGCTAGGGGCGCGTGCATGATCGCTTTGCGCGATGTTGGCGTTGCGGGCGCTCGCGCACGACGCCTGATGGTCCTGAGGCGTTCGGATGCGTCGGCCGTAAAGTTATGGGTAAATCTCCTCGATTTGCGCTTGCGTGGTTGTCGGCAATTCCGCGAGAGGTTTTTCGCAGGCTTGGGCGGCGTTGGCAATCAGGTTGAGCAGGAGCCGGTCGGCTGCGGGGTGTTTGTCGAGGTTGTCGAGGATGTTCAGGGTGCTGACGACGAACTTGCCTTCGCCGAGGCGGTACTCGCCCATGAGGATGCCTGAAGCGTACCCGTCTTTCGGCGCCGAGTGGCATGGCGCGAATGCCGCTGCGATCGCTTCCGTGGGCGCATCCGCTCCTTCGATCATGTAATGCGGGATGATGGGGCCGTAGTAGTCCCAATCCATGATGCCGGTGGCCTTGAGTCCCGCGAAGGCGTCGTGGCGCTTGGCGACGCATTCCTTGTGATACAGCCAATCCGGGAAGTCATATCCGCGCCCCTTGTTTTTGACGGGAAGCCAGGCTGTTGCGTCGTCGCCTTTTCGGAACGCGCCGGGCGATAGGAAAATGGCTGCGCTTCCGCGTGCCACGCGTTCGAGCAATCTAACGCGCGCCGTGCGTTCGACGTTTATCGGCGATAGGTCTCCGACGAGGATGACTTCGCGTTTGGCGGGCGTCGGATCGGCGTAATCGGCGACGGCTACGCCGTGATTGGCGAGCCATGCACGTGCGCTTTCCGGCAATCCCCATGCCGTGATCGATGCGCCGTTTTGCGGCGTCGCGGGCGCGGTCGCGTAGAACCGCAAACGTCCGCCGGTGGGCGCGCCGTTGCGTTCCATGCAGACGGCCAGTTCGTATGCGCCTTCCGGTCCATCGAGCGTGACGTCGCCGGAGAAGACGGGTACGGCCATCGGTGGGTCGTCGCCTTCGGCGGGCTTCGGAATTGTCAACGATACTTTCGTTTCCCACGCGCAACCTTGCGGACCCATGACGCGGATGGCGACGGGGTATTCGCCGGGACCGAGCACGTCTTCGTTGGCGAGGACGACTTCGACGTGAAACGGGCGACCGACATAGCCGTGCATGGGGCGGACGAACGTACACCAACGCAACGGCGCCCAGCCGTCTTGCAGTACATCGACGATGCCCGGCTTCCATTCGCGCCAGAAGGTCCAAAGTCCTTCGCCGGTGAACCCGTGGTCGAGCAGGCCGGTTAGGTTGAATCCGCAGATGCGCGGGTTCGAGCGGATGAGATCGAAGCCGAGCGTGCGTTGACGTGCGTGGAGCCGCTGACTGTCACGCAGGAAATCTTCGGGGAACGGATAGACGCTATCGAATCCCCACGCCTTCCAATCCGTTGTGAGTTTTTCCTCGATCCGATGGAAATACTCGGCGTCCACGAGTTCCGGGTTGACGCCGTGTTGCTCGTACTGGCGCGCCTCGCGAATCGCGTTCATGAGGCTGCCGATGCCGTATTCGGACAAGAATACCGGCTTCGTGTCCTTGCCGAGATTGCGGATGCCGTCCTCGATTTCGTAGGTGTGGGGCGTGGCAGGATAGACGTGCGCGTCGCCTGCACCGGTGAAATAGCCGCCGAAAGCGCCGCCGCCGCTTTGTTCGCGACGATCGGGGCTTTCGACACCCCAAACGCATTCCCAGGAACTGCTGCCTGGGTTGCTGACAGAGCCGATGCTGTACTGGCCGTCCCAGCGTCCGCTGCCGAGCAAGACGAGCCGCGTGTCGTCGAGGGTCCGCAACAGTGCGAGGCTGTCGACGGCGTGGCGGAACACCGGGCCGTCGGTCGTCTCGTTGAGCAGTCCCCAGATGACCACGCTCGGATGGTTGCGGTCGCGGCGGACCATTTCGACGAGCGATAGGTCGAAGCGTTCCTTCATCTTCGCGGAATCGCCCAGAAGCCATGACGCGTAATTTTCCTCGTAGACCATCAGTCCGATTTCATCGCACAAATCGAGTTGCCACGGATGCGGGATCCCGGCGATGAAACGGACCGTATTGAATCCGCTGGCCTTCATGTAAATGAGGTCGCGTCGCAGAAGGTCTGGGGCGTTATCGGGCGGCAGGACTTGGCCTACGGGGCAATGGTTGCCGGTGTGCGAACTGCGCAGAAAAATGCGGCGTCCGTTCAGACGGAAGAAACCTTTGTCGACGCGCAGTTCGCGGAATCCGAATCGCGCGACGTGTTCGTCCGACACGCCGTCCTCGTCCAACGTGAGCCGGGTGGTCAGCCGGTATAGGAATGGATCGTCCACGTCCCACAAATGATGATTGACGATAACGAGTTCGTTTGTGACAACGGTATCGCCGGGTTTGAAGACTGCGGACTCCTGTGAGGCGGCAGACGATTCGCACGTCGCGGTGGGACCGGCTACCCACGTCACGTGTCCCGGCGCCTCCTTCGGCAACGTATTGCGGACGGTCGTTTCGACGGCGATGTGCCCGGTTTGCCATTGCGCGCGCACGAGTACGCCGGTCACGTATACAGGCGGCGTCATGAGCAGTTCGACGGATTCCGTGATACCGCCGATATCGAGCATTCCGCCGACGGTCATGTTCACGTTTTTGTTGCGGTGCGGCGTTTCGGCGAGCACGATGCCGTCGATAGGCTCGTTCACCGGATTGAGCACGCGGACCGCGATCCGGTTGGATAGACCGGGCAGGACGGCGTCCGTCGCATCGAGCACGAACGGCGTCTCGCCGCCTTCATGACCGCCGAGGTGTTTGCCGTTAAGCCACACGTCGGCGAGATAATCGACGGCGTTGAAGCGCAAGAGATACCGGCCTTGCGCGTATGGGTGCGCCGGGAAGGTTGCGTCCAGCCAATACCAGACGACGCCATGGGTCTTGGGCAAGGCTTCCTGCAAGATGCCGGGCACGCGGATGCGCTTCGCGTCCGGCCTTGGTTCGCGATACCATTCCTGCTCGCGGCCCACGTTGTTTGGGTCGGCGGCGATTACCCACTGCGATCCGTCAAGCGAGTAGACGTGCTGGCTCATGGCGATGCCTCCAGACGATTTGGCCATACAGATGCCGAACCATAAGACAAAACAAATCTTGCCCATGAATCCCTCCTTCCGCCATCATGAACGTGAACACGGGTCGTGCACGCGCCCACGATTCTGCGAACCTCTTGGACTTTCTTCCTGTTCTTGACTATGCCATTAGCGCGGTAAACCGGTCAAGTACGCGCCCCGAAGTAACATGACGTTTCCAACGCCGTGGCATGTCCGTCCATGCCGCCCGAAAGGAGGCGCTCGACCCCTCCCTTGCGTTCTACGGCAAGCTGTGGCAAACTAACCCTATTGGGCGAAACGGAGGCCGATAATCCTGCTGTAGTCGCTTAAGAAATTCGGCGATTGTCCAATTCCCGTGGAACCGGCACAGTTAAATGCGGCGTTGCGATTGGGGCTTGTTTTCTGGAATGGGCAGTAAGAAGAGTAAAAGTATACGCGTGACGCCGGAGGCCGGTACACCTCCCTTGATCCTCCCTCGAGGGGGGAGGCGTCGTGTGCGTTGGATTCTGGCGGCGATATTGTTGCTGGGGTTTGCGCTTCGCGCTTGGTACCTGGTGGCGATTGTGCATGCGCCGGATTTTGCCGCGCCTCAGCAGGATCCGGATGTGATGGATTGGTACGCGCGTGCGTTGGTGACGGGGGATTGGACGGTTCGCGAGGGCGAGTTCGATCCGGAGATGTTGACGACGCCGTATTTCCGTCCGCCGGGCCACTCGTACTATCTTGCGGGGATCTATTTTGTTTCGCGATGCAGCTATCTCGCGCCGCGTTTGGTCAACATGTTGCTTGGCCTTTCGAGCATTGTTCTGATGTTCCGGCTCGCGAAACGGCTTTATGGCGATAGGGTGGGGTTGATCACGGCGTTTTTTATGGCGTCGTATTGGGGTTTCATATTCTGGGAAGGCGAATTGAACGATCCGTGTTTGTTCGTGTTTCTGGGCGCGGCGCTGATGAACGTGTTGTGGGAGTGGGGTCGTCGGATGACGGTGCGCTGGGCGGCTCTGGCGGGTCTGATCTGCGGATGCTACGCGCTGATGCGCCCGAATATCCTTATGTTTGGTCCTTTTATAGCATTGTGGATGGCGTGGCTGGCGTACCGGCGCGGTCAGGTTCGGCGGATTGCGGGGTCGTGGATTGCGCTGTTGTGCGTGACGTTTGCCGTCATCGTTCCCGTGACGATCCGCAACTATAGGGATTCGGGCGAGTTCGTGCCGATATCGACGTACTTCGGCGAGAATTTCATGATCGGGAACGGCGAGGATTCGGACGGCGTGACGCCGTGGACGCCGTATTTGCAGGAACTCGAGGGGTCGGGCAACTGGTCGGTGTGGGTTTACGACCATGTGGTGAAGGGGCTTGGCAAGCAACTCGGCGTCAAAGATATGAAGCATTCGGACGCATCGAGCTACTTCACGCACAAGACGCTCGAATTCATCAAAGACAATCCGTGGCGGACGATCAAGTTGATGGGCGCGAAGGCGGTGCTGTTCTGGACGCCCATCGAGATTACCTGCAATAAGGTTGTGCAGTATGAGAAGGAATTCTATCCGCCGCTGAAGTTCCTGCCGGGCTTTGCGATGATCATGGCGCTGTTCGGCGTGGGGCTGGTTCGCATGTCGAGCGATTGGCGCGCGGGACGTCTCATGAGTTCGCACTTCCTACAGCCTACAGCTTATAGCCTACAGTCTCAGGAAATGACGGCGCTGATCCTATTGTTCCTTGCGACGTACTACGTTTCGTTCCTGCCGTTTTTCGTGAATGGCCGTGCGCGGGTGCCGGTGATTCCTTTCGCGGTGATGTTTGGTGCGTATGGGCTTTGCCGCGTTGGCGAGTATTTCAAAGCGCATGAACGCCGCAAGGCCGCGATCTGGAGCATCGCGTTTTGCGCGGCGTATGGTCTTGCATCGGTTCAGTACGTTGGTTTCGAGCCGGATCGGTCGCGCTGGTACTATCAGCGCGCGGATTCGTATTTGCGGCAAGGCATGGTCGATTCGGCGATCGCGGAAGCGCGCCATATCCTCGATCGGCCCGATACGGCGTCGTACATGAACATGCGTCTGGCGCGGGCGTTTGCGAAGGCGGACCGCAAGGAGGAGGCGTTCAAGCACCTGATGGCGGCGCTCGAACATCATCCGAACGACCCCGACGTTCGTCTGAGCGGGGCGGCGGAGTTGATCGATATCGGACGTATCGAGGAAGGCTTCGCGTACTACAACAAGGCGCTGCGCCTCAATCCAAACGATGCGGTGGCGCACAACAACCTCGGTGTTCTATTCGAGGAGCGCGGCAAGTTCGAGGACGCTTACACGCATTACAGCGAGGCGGTGCGGTGCGATCCCGCGATGCCGCTGGCGCGCAACAACCTCGGCATTCTGATGGCGCGGCTTGGGCGTTACGACGATGCCGTCCGCCACTTCGCAAAGGCGGTCGAGGACGCTCCAAAACAGGAGGATTACCATTACAATCTCGCGGTGCAACTGGCCAACGTGGGGCGCACGGACAAGGCGCTCGAGCGTTATCGCGTCGCGCTCGATCTCGATCCGAACGATGCGCGCGCGCATAACAACGTCGGGCTGCTGTATGCCGAGAAGAAGGACTACGCCGAGGCGGAGGCGCATTACCGCGAGGCGTTGCGCATTGTGCCGGATTTCGTGCTCGTCCACGCGAACTGGGGCAATTTGCTCGCTGCCGAGGACAAGCTGGACGAAGCCGTCGCGATGTATGAGAAGGGACTGGCGCTCAAGCCCGGCGACGCGGGTTTGCACAATGGGCTTGGCTTCCTGTACGCGAATATCGGCAAGGACGACCTCGCGAAGAAGGCGTATGATGAGGCCTTGCGCATTGCGCCCAACTATCCGCTCGCGTTGAACAACCTGGGCAATTGGTACAATCGGCGCGATCTGGTGGACGAGGCGATTCAATGTTACCAGCGCGCGCTGGCCGTGGATCCGCGCGACCGGTTTGCGAATGGGAATCTCGGCGACCTCTACTTGAACAATGGCCGGCTCCAGGAAGCGGTCGCGGCCTATACCAAGGCGCTCGAGATCAATCCGCGAAATGCCGCCGCCGCAAACGGTCTCGCGAGTGCGCTGATCAAGACGGGGCGTTTCGACGAGGGGATGCGCTATTACGAACAGGCGTTGTCGCTCGATCCGAAGAATGCCGTCGTGCATTACAACTACGGTGTCGTTTTGAGCGCGACGGGGCAGACGGCCAAGGCCCTTGAACATTTCAAGGCCGCGCTGGCCATCGACCCGAATTTCAAGTTGGCGCGCGATGCGTTGAACAAGGCTGGAGGCGGCTGAGACGTGAAGTCGCAAAAGAAGAGGAACAAGCGCGACGCCGTTGCAGGCGCCTCGCGTCCCGTCGCGCCGCCCGAAGCGCCGGTAGCGTTGCCCGTTTCATTGGGGCCTGGACCTGTGGCGCGGCGCGAGTGGATCGTGCTCGCGTCCATATTGCTGACCGGGCTTATCTTGCGCGCCGTCTACTTGTCGTTGATTATGCAGGCGCCGGATTTCGCGCATCCGGCGCTCGATCCGCAGTTCAACGATTACTGGGCGCGCGCGATGGTTACGGGGGATTGGACGCCGCCGGAGGGCTATCCGGACCCGTTGATCCGCATGACGCCGCATGGGCGTCCGCCGGGGTACCCATACGTGCTCGCCGCGGTCTACCGCTGCTTCGGACTGAGTTATGTAACGCCGCGCGTGCTCCAGATGGGGCTTGGACTGGCCAATGTCGTGCTGATGTTTTTCCTGGCCAGACGACTGTTCGGACGATTCGTCGCGCTGGTGGCCGCGGGGTTCATGGCGACGTATTGGATCTTCATCCATTTCGAGGGCGAGTTGACCTATCCTGTGTTCGTCATCGCGATCGCACTGACGATGGCGCACGCGCTGTGCGCATGGGTGCGAAAGCCGGGCGCGATACGCGCGCTGAGCGCAGGCCTTTTATTGGGCGCGTTCGCGCTGTTTCGTCCGAACGTCGTGTTGTTTGGTCCAGCGTTGGTTGTTTGGTTTGCATGGGTACTGTGGCCGACGAAAGCCGTCCGTGCGTGGTTCCTATCGTCTCTTCTGCTGACGGTCGGTGTCGTGGCCATGATCGCGCCGCCGCTTATTCGTAACTATGTCGTCGCGGACGATTTCGTGTTTCTGTCGTCGTATGGCGGTGTGAACCTGTGGGCGGGCAACAATGCCAACTCGGATTGCGTTACTCCGAAGATCCCGCACCTCAAAGAAATCGCCGGATTCGAGGACTGGACGTGTTTCCATTATCCGACGATTGTGCATGGCGTGGGCCGCGTGCTCGGCAAGGACAACATCAAGTTCTCGGAGGCGTCGCGGTATTTTTACGATCAGGCGATAGACTTTATCGTGCATCACCCGCTCGAGACGCTTCGGTTGACGTTGACGCGCGCGCTCATTTTCTGGGGGCCAACCGAGACGACGAACGACAGGGTTCTGCATTGGGAAAAGCGCAACTCGCCGTTGCTGCGATGGATGCCGGGATTTCCGGCGGTTATGGCCGTGTTCGTGTTGGGAACCGCCGCGCTTGTCCAGGCATGGCGCGCTGGACGCGCGCGAGACCAGCGTGAACGCTTCGCGTTGCACATCGTTTTGTTCGTGTTCATCGCGACGTACTTCGCGTCGGTTATGCCGTACTTCGTGGCGGGACGTTATCGCATCCCGGTGATCCCGTTTCTTCTGATGATTGGCGCGGTCGGCGTGCGGCACGTAGTTCGCAAACTTGCCGCGCGCGACTACAAGTCCGCGGCGATTTGGCTCGCGGCGGGCGCGGCCATATGGGGCGTCGACAGTATTCAGTTCTACTCGTATGTACCGGATTTGGCCATCTGGCATCATCAGCGCATGATTGCCTACGAGCAGAAGGGGGAGATCGAGCATGCGCTGGACGAAGCGAAGGCGGAACTCGTCGTCAACCCGCAATACGCCGACGGGCATGTATCGAGAGGGCGGCTGCTTATCGAATTGGGCCGCGTCGACGAGGGGATCGCCGAGTACCGCGAAGCGGTGCGCATCAAACCGGACAACGACATCGCGTGGAACAACCTGGGCTTTGAACTCGTGCGGAAAGGGAGTTTGGACGAAGCGTTGCGCTGCTACGATACGGCGCTCGGGGTGAATCCGCGGCTGCCCATCGCGCACAACAATCTTGGCAACTTGTTGATCGAACTTGGCAAGCCCGGCGAGGCAATTGCGCATTTCCAGGAAGCGTTGAAGGTTGACCCGTTGGACAAGTATGCCGACTACAATTGGGCCAACGCGCTTGCCGCATTGGGACGTTCCGGCGAGGCCCTCGAACATTTCCAGCGTGCGCTGACGCTGTACCTCGGCAACGCGGATGTCCCAAACAATTTAGGCCTGGCCTTGGCGCAACTGGGGCGTTCGGATGAGGCAATCGCCTCGTACGAGGCCGCGCTTCGTATCGACCCGAAGTATGCGAATGCATACAACAATATCGGCTTCGAGTACTTTCAACGCAACGATTTCGTCCCGGCGCGCAAGGCGTATGACGAGGCGTTGCGTCTCAAGCCGGATTTTGGACTCGCGCGCAACAATTTGGGGCGTCTGTTGGCGCGCCAGGGCGACAAGCAGGGCGCGATGGCGCAATTCGAGCAGGCGTTGGCCGCCGATCCGAAGGATAAAAACGCCTACTTGAACATCGGGGATTCGCTCGCGGGCGAAGGGCGATTCGACGAGGCAATCGACCGCTACCGGAAGGCTTTTCAAAACGACCCCTTCAACGCGGACATTCCAAACAACCTGGCTATCGCGCTGACGAAAACGGGCCGAGTCGATGAGGCGATGCAGTTCTACCGCGCGGCGTTGCGGATCAACCCGAAGTATGTAAAGGCCTATTGTAACTTGGGGATTATTCTCCTGGAAGCAGGCCAAATCGACGAGGCGGCCCAGTTGTTCAACCAGGCGCTGGCCGTCGATCCTTCGTGCGAGCCTGCGCGGGCCGGACTCGAGCGCGCCAAGGCCGTCAAGGCGAGAATGGGACTGGAATGAATCAGGAGTTAGGAGTCAGAAGTCAGAAGTCAGAAGTCAGAAGTCAGAAGTCAGAAGTCAGAAGTCAGAAGTCAGAAGTCAGAAGTCAGAAGTCAGAAGTCAGAAGTCAGAAGTCAGAAGTCAGAAGTCAGAA
>CAIYET010000695.1 GCA_903925285.1 Candidatus Hydrogenedentota bacterium
CATTAAGACCCAACCGATGCGAACCAAGAGCAAGAAAACGAAGACCGAAAAACTACCAGCTTCTCACCAAACACCGGCATGAGTTCAAAGAAATCCAGCATCGCAACAGGTACGCCAAAACGCCTTAAATTAGTGCCATTCTATGGTGTCCCCGGAATTAGTAAAGCAATCAGCGGTTACGATCTGGCAAGGCGGGACCTTCGCGCATCGTGCGCTACCAGCCCCGCCTTGCGTGTCGGGGTTTGCCCCGGTGCCTTGCGGCTACGGGGACGGGACGGCATCCGGTTCGTCAGGCGCACTCCGGCGCTTCCTGTCGAGCTACAGCCACGCGGAACCCGATGTTGTTGTTCCGGTTCGTCGGGTTGTTGTTGTTCCGATTCGCCGAGCGGCAGTTCCTGGCGTTGTTGTTCCAGTTGCCGCCCCGGATCATCCGGTTCGAGGCCCGTGGATGACGCCCTAAAGCGTTGCAAGAATTCTCCTCCTCATGTCCACCGAGCGTCCGTGGCGCACGAACGCGATCAATGGCTCGACATGGCGGGCGGCTTCCGTTTCGCTCCATTCCCCGGAGACAAACTTGCGGTGGGCCGCCACCAGTTTCCGGCGAAACCGGACCCGGCTGCGCCTGGCCAACGTAATGTGCGAAGGATGCACCCGATAACCAAGAAAAGTCATGCCCAACGCACAGCGGTTCAGACAGTCCGGTTTGATCTGAAGCCGAAGCGTTTCTTCGAGGTAGGCGGCAATTTCGTTACGCCACGTCTTCAATGTTTCCCGGTCGTCGTGCCACAGCACGAAATCGTCCATGTACCGGATGTAGCCCCGGCAGCATACGGTTTCCTTCACGAAATGATCCAAAGCACCGAGGTAATGGTTCGCAAAATACTGGCTCGTCAAATTGCCGATAGGCAACCCCTTGCCCGGCGTCCTCTCATAGCTGTCGATGATCGCATCGAGGATCGCGATCAGCCGCCGGTCTTTGAAACGCCGTCGCAACTGCGCCTTCAGGATTCCGTGGTCAACGCTGTCGAAATACCGGCGCACGTCCAGTTTGAGATAATACCGATGGCTTTCCGCAAACGCGCGGGCGCGGTGCACCGCCTTGTGCGTCCCCTTCCCCACGCGGCACGCGTAACTGTCATCTATCTGATATCGCTCAAACGACGGATGACACCCATTCATCACGGCATGATGCAGCACGCGGTCGGCGAAAGCCGCAGCGCATATAATTCGCTCTTTCGGGTCATGCACCGTGAAGGTTCGGTAACTGCCCAGGCGAAGCGGCCCCTCGAGCAGGCGCGATCGAAGCCGGGCAATCTCGGACTCGATATGCTCGCGGAACCGTATCGTCTCCGGTTGCGCGCGTTTGCCGCGTTGAGCCTTCCAGAACGCGGACAGCAGGTTTTCGCGATCCGCGATCCCCGCCATCATGTCACCCGTTCTCTGCATGTGTTTCACCGGCCGGCGCAAGGATTTCCAAGAAACTCGCCCCATACTTCGCGGCCTTCGCTTCGCCGAACCCGTCGATCTCTCGCAAACCCGCCGCGCCCGCCGCTCGGCGTTTCACCATTTCAGCCAATTGCTCGTTCGTACACACCGCATACACGGGCACCGCCTCCTTTTCCGCGAGTTCCCGACGCCGTTCCCGCAAACGGCTGTACAACGCAAAATCCTCCTCGGACAAAACTTCCTTGTAATCCACACGGGGACGTCCGCCCGCCTTTCCCGCACCGCTCCCACCGGCGCCCTCCAGGTATTCCACGCACAGCGCCCAATAAGCGCCACCGGCCTCACGAACCAACTCCCGTTGAACGCTCACCACTCGATGGCCACGGACAAACCGGTTCAGGTCCTGTTCCGCCTGCTCCGCGTCCGCAGCCGGTATGTCAAAGAATCTATACTGCATTTGCGCTCCCAAAAAATTTCGCCAAAATTTCGCTGGGGCTGCGCCCCAGGCCCTGCTTTACTTAAAACCTGCATGACAGCACATCGGATGCGGCTACGGGACGGCTCCGCACGCCCTCCGCGCGCAACCGATGCGCTCAGCTTGGCTCGACAGGAACTAACGAACTACAGCCACGCGGAACCCGATGCCGCCGTTCCGGGCCGGCGGGTAGTAGCCGTTCCGATACGCCGAGCGGCAGTACCTGGCGCCGTAGGACCAGTAGCCGCCCCGGAACATCCGGGACGAGGCCCTAGTCGGCGAATCGATCCACGCACTCCCATTCGTCGGCGCGCCCGTGTAACTGCCGTGCCAATCATCTTCGCACCACTCCCAAATGTTGCCGCTCATGTCATACAACCCGAACGCGTTCGGCAGTTTGCCCCCCACGGGGTTGCTGCCATAACCGGGCTGACCATAACTGCCGCTGTTATTCCCGCAATACCACATGTATTGACTGCGCGTACCATCATCTTCACAAGCGTCGCCCACTCCAAGCGAATCGCCGAAATAGAACCGCGTCTGCGTACCCGCCCGGCAGGCGTATTCCCACTCCGCTTCGCTGGGCAGCCGCATCGTCGCCGGACCTTGGCTGGTCGCCGTGATGTGGGCGTTCAACGCCGTGACGAAGTTCCGCGCATCGTCCCACGAGAGATAATATGCCGGGTAATTCGCGCCCACACCAAAGCCCGAGGACGGCGCGGTTCCAGGCCACGAACCCATCACCGCGAGCCATTGCGCCTGCGTCAACTCGTACTTGCCCATGTAGAAATCATAGCCAATGGTCACCGGATGGACTGGACCTTCCCAGGTAGAGTAACGCCCGCGTTCCGTGTCCGGCGAGCCCATCTGGAACGACCCGGCGGGAATCCGCACCAGCACCAACGGCACGCCGCCGGGAAGAGTAATGGTGAGTTCCCCCGTGCCCTCTCCCGTGACGTTGACCTGATGCGTTTCGATTGAACTCATCATGCCGTCCTGGTCGCGCACTTGAAGACTAATTGTGTATGTGCCATTCGCGGGGTAGGTGTGATTGAAAGACGAAGTCCCCCAAGCGCTCCAAGTCAAGCCATCGCTCGAATCCCAATCCACGCGATAGTCCAATGCCGTGGACGGCCATGGCGCATGGTCGGGCAATGTGGTGTCGTTGTCGTGTGAACCGGAGACGTCCAGCAAAACCGTCAAGCCGGACTGCGACGCGATCGCGCAGGCCGCCGTGGGCGCGGCGTCGGTTGTTTGGTCGATATCCTGCACGATGCTATTGAACAATTCCTCCCCGCCATCCCGCTGGAGGCCTTCCACCATGTCCAGATGGGTATAATTTTTGCAGTATCTAATGTGCGTCGCAGGCACGCCGGAAGGAAGCCGGTTCACTATTTTGTCCCTGTCCAGTCCAATGGGCCATTGGGTGGTGGGGCTGGCAAACAAGAAGGTATTTACGCCATAAATGGGCTCCGGGGCGGCGGTGGTTGCCGGTTCGAGCATTAGGGCGCTCTGCAAGGGTACCATGCCGTCGTTGGCGGCATAATACGCCGTGCCTTTCCAAGTCAAGAATGGCTCGCCGGCCTTGATGGAGGCCATCATTCCGGAGGCCCCGCGAAGACCCCAGGTTTCCTTTGTAGCGCTTGCGGTATCCAGCCCGTCGCAACTTTTGCAGAGGCTGTCATTGTCTTTGCTCGATGTTTTATACATTATCAAATCGATAGCAATACCCTGTTTTTCCGACAAATAACCACCGTAAAAAATGATCTTCTTCAAATATGGATCCGCCGCATTCAGTTCACTCAACGTTGTCCCGACCGCGCGGCCATACCGGCCGGGCGGTGCATAATAACCGCTAGGTAGTTCCATGTCGTCATCGTTAGGATAGGCGTTTGAATAGGGAAGACCGCCGTCGTTGGGCGAGAGGATGTGCGAGGCCATTTCGCCGCAGGCATACGGCAGCGGGAATGACCAGAAATGGGGGATAGCATCATCGAAATTGTCCCACGCCAGGTCGGCTTCTCCGTACGCGAACCGATCAAATGTGGTGCGGTAATACTGATTAAAACTTCCGCCCAATGTCATATGAAGGATAGAATTACCGATTGGAAAGAAATCGAAAGTAGTCAGGTATATCCAGTCCGGGACGGCTCCGGGGGAACCGTGATGCGGCGTGGCCAGGGTAATCATCGCCATCACTTCGTCTGCCCCGTTTTGCTTGTTCATAAAGGCCCGCGCCACCAACCCGCCCTGGCTGTGGGCTACGATTAAAAACTGTTGGCCCGCCGGGGGAAACAGCGCGCTGTTCCCATTGATTTTGTTTTGCCGGCAGTTGTCTATTTGGGTTCGCAGTTCCTTGGCGCTGGAATCGGTCAGGGTTTCGTCGTATCCAATAGGTTTATCGGTGTGCCGCTCGAACCACCACAGTTGATACTTGTCCAAGTCCAGGTTTCCGGCGAGCGCATAATCGATCAGGTTTTTCCAGCGGGCATATTCACCGGCGGGCCGCCTGTAACTTCCCGTGCCATGCAGCAACACAATCGGGATAGACCCCGTACCTACAACTTGACCAGCGTCGTCGCGAACCTGTTTCAATGTTGCTGGAAAGAAATCGCATGGCGTCGGTGTGGTTGGACAGGCGATGTTTACGAAATCACTTATTTTTGCAGCCACATACTGCCCTGCATGATCCACCGTGGCTACCGCTACCTTTCCCGTGGCGTCCACAACCGCCACCGCAGACTGTATTGTCCATTGACCAAACTCGCCCACTTCGTACACGACCAGTTTCGTGCCCTCCACAAGTGAAGTTGTCCCCGATTCGGCAATATGGATTACGGAGGAAAAGACGCCTTTCGCCGGAGAGACCTGCGTCGATTTCCTGCCTGCCATGTCGCGCACTTCAACAATGACAGACCCGTACACGGTGATCGTCGGAATGATATCGGTGGACACGAGATCAATGGGAACGTCGGCAATATGGAGCGTGACATTGGAGGCCAAAATGCCCGCCGGTATTTCCGCCGTGCTGCCGCTGGGCGTGGCGACGGCGCCACCGGCAGTGCCGACGATTGCGCTGCTTCCTGGCAATACGGTGATGTACGAAGATCGGGTGAATGTTTCCGGCGCACCGGTCGCATGAGCGATGATCAAGGTAATGGGGTAAACGCCCGGTACTATATATTCGTGCGACGGATTTTCCTCCGTGCTAGTACCACCGTCGCCAAAATCCCATTGCCAGCCTGTGGGTGTCGTATCCAACAGACTCGATCCCGCGCTGAATTGTACAGTAAAGGGAGCGATGTCGTTCGTTATATCCGCCGAAAATGGCACATCGGGCGACGGCCCGCTGGCGACAACGAGGTTGACCGCTGAAGCGGTTACTGCACTCGTACCTGCTGGCGGGGATTGACTGATGACTTGCCCCGCCGGAACTGTCGTGCTGGATTGCCGGGTTACCGTGCCGACGGTCAGGCTTGCGTTCGTGATGGCGTTTTGCGCGGCGGATTGAGTCATGCCAACGACATTGGGCACAGTACGGCCGTCGGAGCCTCTGGACACGGTGAGGCTCACTGCGGTGCCGACCGCGACGCTTGCACCCGCAGTTGGGTCTTGGCTGATGACTTGTCCCACCGGCGCGGTTTCGCTAAGGGCTTGCGTCACGGTGCCGACCGAAAGGCCGTCGCCCATGATGACGTTCTGCGCCGTCATCTGCGTCATGCCTACGACGTTCGGTATTGTCACTGGCCGTGGGCCTTTGGACATGACGAGGTCCATGGCGGTGCCCGGCGATACGGTGGTACCTCCTGCCGGGTCTTGGCCGATCACCAGGCCTGCCGGGACTGTTGCATTGTATTCCTCGGACACTGTGCCAACGCTCAGTCGCGTGCCCGTGATCGCCGATTGCGCCGCCGACAGCGTCATGCCGGACACGTCGGGGACCGTCACCTTGGAGGGCAGACATCCCGCCAGAAAGACCAGCAGGGCCGCCATGGCGATCAAACCGGTATTGCGCGCCAATCTTGATGTCAACATAAATCTCTCCCTCCGGTGATTATCCCCAGGCGCGAAACCTCGTAAAATATCCTTCCGCGTGTGGTTGTACTTGTGTTTGAAAAACCCTACTCCACTGCGACACGGAAGTCAAACCTTCATAAGGGGACCGGTTGGGCAAGTGCGCCGAGTTTCGATGACGGCATTAATTCACAGAGTCTGACGCGCGTTCGCCTTGCGTTTCACGGCGTGCGGGGGCGACGTTTCTTTCGCGGCTTGGATTTTGGCTTCGGCGGGGCGACGGTGGCTTCGACCATGTCACGCGCGGCCAGGACGCGTTTGTGGATGAGGTGTTCGGGAATCTCTGCGAGGAAACGGCTTGTTTTTGTCATGCAGGCGCGGCCGAAACGGCTGCGGGACATGGCTTCGAATAGGGTGGCGTGGCGGCGCGCGCGCGTGAGTGCGACGTAGAAGAGGCGGCGCTCTTCTTCGAGACCGTTTTCGCGTATCGAGCGCTCGTGCGGGATCAGCCCTTCTTCGCAGCCGGCGATGAACACGAAGGGGAACTCGAGCCCTTTGGCGCTGTGAATGGTCATGAGCGTGACGGCGTTTTCGCGGCGTTTCTCGCGGGATTGACGGTCGTCGTCGTTATCGAGCGCGTTCTCATCGAGAAAGCCGATGAGCGACGGCGCGTTCGTTGCCTTCTCGTAGGTCTCGACGGCGCGCAACACGGCGTCGACGTTGCTCCAGCGCTGCTCGAATTGTTGGGGCGTCTTGCAGGTGCGGCCGATCTCGGCGCGGTAAGCAATCGTGTCCAAGAGTTCCGCGACGATGGCGCGTAACGATGTGCCCGGCTGGCGGAAACGTTTACGGAAGGTTTCGACGAGCAAGCGAAATCGCTCGAGACCCGTGGCCGCGTTTCCGGCGACGAGTCCGCGCCGCATCGCCTGCAACGAGGCGTCCCATACGGACAGGGATTCGTTCATGCACAGTTCGTGAATCCGGTGCAGGGCGGCGTCGCCGACACCGCGGCGCGGCATGTTGACCACGCGCAGGAAGGCGGTTTCGTTGCGCGTATTGGCCATAATTTTGAGGTAGGCGAGGATGTCTTTGACCTCGGTGCGCTCGTAGAATTCCTGGCCGCCGACAACGATGTAGGGAATCCCCGCCTGTCGCAGCGCGATCTCGATGGGACGCGATTGCAGGTTCGAGCGATACAGAATCGCGAAATCGTTGTACGCGGCGTTCGCCTTTTCCCGGATATGCGTGAGCCACTGCATGATGGCCTTGGCTTCATGTTCTTCGTCGCCCGTGACGATCCATTCGAGGGGGCGTCCTTTGCCGAGCGTGCTCCACAAGTTCTTGGCGCGCCGTTCGGCGTTGTTGGCGATTACCGCGTTTGCTGCGGCGAGGATCGTTTCGGTCGAGCGGTAGTTTTGATCGAGCGTGATGATGTGGGCGTCGGGATAGTCGCGGTCGAACGCGAGGATGTGGCTCGAATCGGCGCCGCGCCAGCCGTAGATGGACTGATCGTCGTCGCCGACGACGCACAGGTTGCGGCGTGTTTCGATCAGCGCGCGGAGCAGGTCGTACTGGACGCGATTCGTGTCCTGATATTCGTCGACGAGCACGTAATGATAATGCTGTTGGAAACGCGCGAGGACCTCGGGTTCCTTGCGCCACAATTCGAGGGTCAACACGAGCAGGTCGTCGAAATCGAGGCTGTTCGCGGCGCGTAGGGCCGATTGATAGCTCTCGAGGAACTCGGGGAGCCACGTCTTGTATTTCGCCTCGGTTTCCTCCGCCGCCTTATTGTCCTTCGTTGCAGGCGGCGGCGGCTCACAACCATTCTTATGCAGGCTGATAGCGGCCTGGAGCAGTTGCGGGCTGAATGTTTCGCGGGCGCCTTCGAGGTCGCCGAGGATCCGCCGGACGAGCGTGCGTGTATCGCCCTCGCTGCTGATCGAAAAATCCTTGCGATAGCCGATGTGGTGGATGTGCGACCGTAACACGCGCACGCAAAATGAATGGAACGTCGTCAGCATAATCTCTTTGGCGACTACGGCGCCGACGAGTTCGCCAACGCGCGTGCGCATCTCTTCGGCGGCCTTGTTCGTAAAGGTGACGGCGAGGATCTGCGAGGGCTTGGCGAGTTTGTTCGCGACGATATGGGCGATTCGGCGCGCGATCACGCGCGTCTTGCCGCTGCCCGCGCCGGCCAGCACCAACAGCGGTCCTTCGGTGTGCAACACCGCTTCGCGCTGTGGAGGATTGAGATCGTCGAGAAATCTATCGCTCATTCAACTGCCTCGCCCGCGAACGTGCTCGTCCTATCAGTCCTATACGTCCTATTCGAGTTAGGCTACGCACGTGCCTGCAAGGTGAATTTGCGGCCCTCGTCGAGCATGGCGAGGTAATTGTCCAGCGGGATATAGTTGGCAACGCTGTTGCCGGTGCCGAGGACGTATCCGCCGCCGGGCATGCATTTTTCGAGCGTTTCGCGCACGCGTACGCGGACCTCGGCTTCGGAGGCGCGGCACAGGAAATCGACGTCGATGCCGCCGAGCAGCGCGATACGACGCCCGTAGGTGTCCTTTACGTCCGTCACGCGCTCGATGGTATCTTCGAAGGAATGTTTGGCGTCGATGCACACATCGTCGAGCAGGTCGTCCATGATCAGGCTCAGGTTGCCGCAGGCGTGCAGGAGATAGGGGCGTCCGGCGGCGTGCGACATCTCAGCCATAAGCTTATGGCCCGGCAACACGAACGCGCGCAGGTCGTCGGGGCTGATAAGCGGTCCGCCGCGATAGCCCATGTCGTCGCTGCCCCAGACTATCTTGACGCGGTCGAATTCGAGCAGGCGTTTGAGAAAGATGCGGTACGCGTCGACAAGACGCCGCGCGATCGCTTCGACCAAGTCGCGCTGTTCGCACAACGCGATGCAGAGCGTCTCATAGCCCATGAGCCATGTAATGTATTCGGCGAAGTGCGCGAAGCCGCCGCTGCCGATCACGCACATCCCGTCGGGCAAGTGGGCCTCGTACCATTCGAGCGAACGCGTCGTGGCGGCTTCCGGGTCGGGCCATGGATAGCGTTCGAATTCGTCCCACGTCGTCACGGGGCCTTTATGTTCGTCGACGTACTGGCGTCCATCGCGGCGCGCGAGGCCGGCCGTGTCTTTCGCACTCGTATAGTTGAGTGGCATATCCATCCCACGCAGGCTGCACCGGACGTAGTCGTAGCCGAGGAACGACTGGAGCGCCACCTCGCGCTTCTCCGCGTAAAAGGGATCCGCCGGGTCGAGGCCGTCGAGAACGCCGTAACGCTCGACGATGACGTCCGAAACCTCCGGGTCCAGAAACAGTTCAATGAAATGGACGCGTTTGGGCGAGCCAGTCCGACGGATCGCGTCGACCAACCCGCGCCAATCGGGCGTAATCGCAACAGAAAATGGGCTGTGCATATTCAGGTTCTCCTCAGGATTGCCATGTTGGACACTTTAGCACACGCGAGTAGGCGCTGCAAGCGGATGCGGACCGATTTTCAGCAAGAATCTTGCGGGCAAAAGGTACTATAAGATGACTTAGCGCCAGGACAAACCACAATATATGGTATGTAGTGCTTTTTTTGAAATCAGGGATATGCGAATTACTAACGATATGCTTAGTTTATGGAACGAATTATTCCTATTTTAGACTCGCATAATGCGAAAATCGACCGAGTCATACGCTAGGAATGGTGGACGGATCTTTGACAACCACAATATTTTGTTGCATTTTGATTGTTTCTATGTTACGATGCCAACTGTTCGGTGGGTCAATAAAACGTTGGGGTTGTCTGAGCATGAGCATACCGGCGAAGTTTCCGAGGGATCGGTTCTGTGAGATCCTTGGGGCTTCCTTATTGGCGCTAACAGTCTTCCTGTTCTTTGCGCTGGCGTCGAACCAGTACCAGGGAACGGTTGCGTTGGACGATCTGGGCGCGGCATTCAACCTTTGCGGTCGGCCCGGCGCGTACACGGCAGGTTTTCTATCGGTGTTGCTGGGCTATGCGGCGCACGTGCTGTACTTCATGACATGCGTGTGGGCACTGATGCTGTTTCGTCATCGTCCGCTTGACCGTCTTGCGCTTCGGTTAGTGGGCCTACTGCTGTTGACGGGGTCGGTGGCGGGACTGCTTCACCTTCATCTATTCAAGGGTGCGTCGGAAGGGCTTCCGGGCGGCGTCATCGGCGCGTATATGGGCCACCTACTTGTGCCGGTGTTTGGACGGATTGGGTCCGAAGTGATCGCGGCGACGCTGGCGGTAGTGGGTATCTTGCTGGCGACCGAGTTTCTTTTCGTGCACTTGGCAGAATGGTTCTACTTCGTCGCGGTACACATAATTCATGCAAGCAACGCGCTGTACGCCGGTGTGCGGCGAACATGGCAGGGATACGCACAATCCGCCAAACTGCGGCGCAAGCGCGAAGAGAAACCGTTGCGCGGGATTCATGACGCGTTTCAACCGCCGCAGTCCGCGGCTGAAACGGTCGCCGCCGAACCGATAAAATCGGAGACGGACGCCGAGGTCGAGCGCGAAGAACCATCGCCGCTTCAGGAGCGCCTGGCGCGTCCGCCAGCGCGTATCCGTATTCGGACCGCGCCTCCGGCGGCGGCGGAGATCATACAGGAGGAAATCCCGTTCCAGGCCATATCGGAACCGGCGCCGGAAGAAACGCGGCCAGAACCGGCGATCATGATAGCGCTTCCCGCGCTCCCGGACATCAAAGAAGATCCCGCACCCATGGGCACGAACGGTACGATAGCCTCCGTGTACAAATCGCGCGCGTCACGTCCCATGCCCCGCAGAAAGAATGCCGAACTCGAAGAACTGCCTGCCGACTACGTGTATCCTCGGCACTTCAAGAAACCGAGTCTCGATTTACTCGAGATGGCGGCGCCGCCGCGTTCGCCGGAGTTGCTGACGGAGTCGCTGCATCAGACCAGTTTGCTGCTCGAGCGCACGCTCGAAACGTTCGGGATCGAGGCGCGCGTGACCGATATCACGCGAGGTCCGACGATTACGCGTTTCGAGTTGGAACCCGCGCCCGGCATCAAGGTAAGCCGGTTCATGTCGCTGGCGGACGATTTGGCGCTGGCGCTCAAGGCCGACGGCGTGCGCGTCGAAGCGCCGATTCCGGGCAAAGGCCGAGTCGGCATCGAACTGCCCAACGTGGAACGAGAAGATGTGGTCCTGCGCGAACTGCTCCAATCCAAGACCTATCGCAAGTCGAAAGGGCCGCTGGTGCTGGCCTTGGGCAAGGACATCGAGGGCAACGTAGTCGCGACGGACCTGGCGGTCATGCCGCATCTGCTCATCGCCGGCGCGACCGGCAAAGGCAAGACCGTTTGCGTGAAATCCATCCTGGCAAGCCTCCTCTTCATGAAGACGCCCGAAGAGGTCCAATTGATGCTCATCGACCCGAAAATGGTCGAGTTCTCGACCTTCAACGACATTCCGCATCTCATCACGCCCGTCGTGACGGAGCCGAAAAAGGCCGCCGCTTCGCTCAACTGGCTGATCACGGAGATGGAGGAACGATACCGGCTATTCGCACAACTTCGCGTGCGCAATATCGAAGTCTACAACGAGAGCGTCGAGAACGGCGAGATCGAAATGCCCGACGAGGACGGCAACGCCGTGGGCCAATCGGTCAACCTCGTGCGCAAGCTGCCATACATCATATGCGTGATCGATGAATTGGCCGACTTGATGATGCTGGCTCGAGCGGAAGTCGAGGACGCGATCATGCGCTTGGCGCAGTTGGCACGCGCCGTCGGGATTCATCTCATCATCGCGACGCAACGTCCGTCGGTGAACGTGCTGACGGGCGTGATCAAGGCCAATTTCCCCGTGCGGATTTCGTTCCAAGTCTCGTCGCGCACGGACTCGAGGTGCATCCTCGACGAAATCGGCGCGGAACGGCTGATCGGCAACGGCGACATGCTGTACCTGCCCGCCGGACGTTCGACACCCATACGCATTCAGGGCGCGTTCGTCAGCGACCGCGAAATGAACTCGTTGGTGGGATATCTGAAATCGCAGGCGCCAGCGCAATACCGCGACGAAATCGAGAGCTTCGGCAAGTCGCGCGAGCAACTCGAGGAGGAATTGGACGCGGAAGCGGACGATCTGTTCGAGGAAGCGGTCCGCGTGGTGCTCGAGACGGGCCAAGCCTCGATATCGATGGTGCAACGGCGGCTCCGGGTAGGATATACTAGGGCCGCTCGATTGATAGACATGATGGAACTGAAAGGGATTGTGGGACCACATTTGGGGAGTAAGGCGCGAGAGATTCTCGTCGACTATCCCCTCGGGGACAGGGAACCATGAAACAGACTTCTTTTCCGGGCCACGAGCTGCGCGAACATCGCGAGAAATTGGGCTTGAGCGTATACGAAGTGTTTCGGCGGACGCGTGTGCCAGCGCCGTACGTCGCCGCAATGGAACGCGGCGACACACGCGGCTTGCCGGCGCCGTGCTATACCGTGGGATTCATCCGAACCTACTGCGAGTTCTTGGGCCTCAACGCCGACCGGTATGTCGACAGTTTCCGCGCCTGTTTGCGCCCGTTGCCCGGCAACCGCTTCTTGAGCCGTCCGGACGGTACCGCGTTCCGCATGCCCGGATGGACACAAGATGTCATGACATGGGCCGTAGTCGCCTCCATCGTACTCCTGGGCTGGATTACATACACCGTCGTTTTCCATCCGGGAGCGCCCGTCGAGCGACGCGTATCCGCCAGTACGATCGAGGTCGTCGCACCGCCGCCATCGGCCACCGAAGACACAAATCACTGAGCCTCCTCCGAGTGTGCATGGCGTGCAATCTTTTGCTACAATAGCGCCATTATGAACCTTCCCAATCGGCTTACATTGGCGCGATTCGTCATGGCGCTGGCCTTCGTGGCCTTGATGTCGTTCCATCACTACAACACATACCTCACGGCGTACGTGGTCTTCACGGCGGCGGCGATCACGGATTTCTACGACGGCAAGATTGCGCGCGCCCGCGGGCAGATCACCAGTTTCGGCAAGCTGCTCGACCCGGTGGCGGACAAGGTTCTCGTGATCGGTGCGCTGATCATGTTGAAAGACATACCCTATTTGTGGATTCCCGGCTGGACCGTCGTGGCGATCATCGCGCGCGAGTTCATGATCACCGGCGCGCGGTCGCTGGCGGCCAGCGACGGCCTTATCATCGGCGCCAACTGGTGGGGCAAGACCAAGACCGTGACCCAGTTAGTATACGTGTTCGTTTTCCTGCTGCTGGCCATGGTTGCCCATGTGTGGGAACTTTACGAAGTCGGCGCCACGCCGCCCGATCACTCCCTCGCATTGTTTCGGACGATCGTGCGCCATGCGTCGCTATGGGCAATCGTGCTGGTAACATCCATCACGATCTATTCAGGCGCGCAGTTTCTGTGGGTCAACTGGCGCACCATCCAAAGTGGAGAACGCTCATGAGCGATATCGCGGCATCGCGGGTCATTGTCGACCTGGGCGCATACGCACACAACCTGAAACTCGTGCGCCAGCTCATTCCCGGCAACTGCCAGATCATGGCGATCGTGAAGGCAAACGCGTACGGGCACGGCGACATGCCCGTGGCACGCCGCGCCGTGGCAGAAGGCGCCGCCATGCTCGGCGTGGCCATGGTCGACGAAGCGGTCTCATTGCGCGAAAGCGGGATCCAGGCGCCGATTCTCATCCTGATGCAACCACCCCAAGACGCGCTGCCGGCGGTGATCGAATACAACTTGCGTCCCATGCTATCCGACGTGCGCGCTGCCGAACGGCTCGGCGACCTCGCCCGCAAGGCCAACAAGGTCATTCCGATCCACTGCAAGGTCGATTCCGGTATGGGGCGGCAAGGATTCGAACTCGAGGAAGCCGTACGCAACATGCTGTTCCTGACCCGCGTGTCCAACATCGACATTGAAGGCGTCGCGACCCATTTCCCCGTGGCCGACCTGCCCGACAACCCCTTTACCTTGAACCAAATCAAACAGTTCAAACAGGTGCTGCGCCAACTCGACAAGGACGGAATCCCATACGAGATGGCCCATGCCGCCAACAGTGCCGCGATCCTCAATTACCCGGCCAGCGCATTCAGCATGGTGCGCCCGGGACTCATGACCTACGGCGTCTGGCCAACCAATACGCCCCCCGCGTCATCGCCGCTCAAGCGCGTGCTGCGCTGGGAAACACAAATCGTCATTGTGAAAGAACTCGAAGCCGGCTCCAGCGTCGGTTACGGGCGCACCTATACGACCAGGGACGCCGCGCGCGTTGCCATCCTGCCCGTCGGATACGCCGACGGCTACAAACACAGCCTCTCGAACCGCGCCGACGTACTCATTCACGGAAAGCGCTGTCCCGTGCGCGGAAGCGTCTGCATGGACCAAATCGTCGTCGACGTGACCGCGCTCAAACATGTCGAGACCGGCGACACCGTCACGCTCATCGGCACAGACGGCAGCGAGACCATCACCGCGGAAGAACTCGCGCGCCATGCCCAAAGCATCCCCTACGATATTCTCGCGGGCATCGGCACCCGTGTACAGCGCAAATATATCGAATAACGGGCCTATATCCAGAGGCGCAATCCCTACATTCTCGCCGATCTATGCAGTCAAGATGCCCCATTCTTCCCATTCATGATGAATAATCCTAAATTCGACAGTTGGATCTCTGGAGATTCGTCGAAAGTGTGGACATAGTGGACTTTGTGGACGAAGTGGACGCAAATGGGACTCACCACCGG
>CAIYET010000696.1 GCA_903925285.1 Candidatus Hydrogenedentota bacterium
CCGGAGGGGAAAAACATGAATAGCCGTGGGTGATACGAAATATTGAAGATATCGTTGATAGGACCTTCCCCGGAGGGGAAAAACATGAATAGCCGTGGGTGATAACCCACGGGAACAAATGCTTAACCAATCGACCCTGAAGGGGTCGCACAAGGGTTAGACGATGTCGGCCTTCATAAACGATGATATGGACATAGTACGACCCCTTCAGGGTCGATGGATGTCGGTTTTGTACCCGTGGGTTATCACCCACGGCTATTCACGTTCTTCCCCTTCGGGGAAATTTTAGATTTGTATCCATGGGTTGCCACACACAGCTATTCGCGTTTCTCCCCTTCGGGAAAATTGAGGTACGACAATGCCCAGAGCCGGTAAATCTGAATCTCGTGCATCCGGGAAATCACGTTCCGTAGGCAAGAACAATGACGAGTTGCTGCGCGAGATAGAAGCACTGCGCGCACGCCTCGAAGAAGCCGAAGCCACCGTCCAGGCTATCCAAACAGGCGGGGTTGACGCACTCATTGTCTCTGGGCCCGATGGCGAGAAAGTCTTTGCCCTCGAGGGGGCGGATTACCCTTATCGCGTCATTGTGGATGTCATGAACGAAGGTGTCGTGACCCTTGGCGCGGACGGCGGTATCCTCTCCTGCAACACCCGTTTCGCCAATTTCGTGCAGATGCCGACCGAGCAGATACTCGGCAAGCCTTTGGCAAGATTTACGACCACTGAGGATGCGCCGAAACTGCGCGCATTCCTAAAGGAAGCGGCCCCAAAAGGCGGCGTCGTTACCACGACCATGGCGCTTGTGGATGGGTCGACCAAGCAGGTCAATCTTTCAGCCGGCGCATTCGAGGTGGGAGGACTTCCCGCGCTCTGCATCGTCGTCACGGACATGACGGAAATATTCGCCGCGACCGAGACACGGTTGCGGCTGGCATCCATCGTCGAGACGTCAAACGACGCCATTATCAGTACGTCCCTCGACAACATAATTTTGACGTGGAACGCCGCGGCTGAGCGCATCTACGGTTTTTCCGATCGAGAAGCGGTTGGCCAGCCTCTCTCCCTTATTGTGCCCCGTGACCGCATCCAAGAAGTTGAAATGATCAACGGGAAAATACGCCTTGGACAAAGCCTCGAAGGCTACGAAACGCTGCGAATCACAAAGTCGGGAGCACCCATACATGTTTCTCTGACGGTTTCCCCTTTGATGGACCCGAATGGAAACGTTACAGGAATCTCCGTTATCGCGCGCGATATCACGGCGCGCAAGAAAGACGAAGCGGAACTGGAAAAATACCGTCAGCAACTGGAGGAGATGGTCCAGCAGCGGACCCATGAATTGTTGGCGAGAACAGACGAATTGCATACCGCCAATGAGGAATTGCAGACCCAGCGGAAGGAAATGGGGATTGCCAACGAAGAGTTGGAAGTGCAAGCGGAGGAACTACGCCGCGCGCAGGTAGAACTGGACACCGCGCGGGCGCGGTATTTTAGCCTGTATGACCTGGCCCCGGTGGGCTATTGCACCTTAAGCGAAAAGGGGCTGATCCTGGAAGCGAACCTCACTGCGGCCACGCTGTTGGGCGCGCGCCGAAGCGCGCTGGTCGAACAGCCGATTACCCGGTTCATCCTAAAAGAGGACCAGGACACCTACTACCATTACCGCAAGAAACTCTCGAAAACCGATGAGCCGCAGACCTGCGAGTTGCGGATGATGAACAAAAACGGAATGGGATTCCGGGCGCATCTGGTAGCTACCGCCGCACAGGACGACGATGGCGCGCGGACATACCGCGTCGTGCTCAGTGATATCACTGAGCGCAAACGGACCGAGGAAGCGCTTAGGCAGGTACACGCCGAAGCGTCGAACGAAAGACTCCGCTTGGAAACGGTGATGGAGGTCCTGCCCACCGGGGTGGCTATCACCGATGCTGTGGGCGGCAGCATCCAGTCTAACAAGGAGTTCGAGCGCATATGGGCTGGCCCGCATCCGGCGATCCGCGCTATCGAGGATTATGCGGTATTCAAAGCTTGGTGGACCGACACCGGCAAGCCGGTGGCGCCCGAGGAATGGGCGTCGTTCCAAGCCATGCGACAGGGCAGAGTCGTCGCCGAGCAGATGCTGGAAATCCAGCGGTTCGACGGCTCCCGCGCATTCGTGATCAACAGCGCCGCGCCCGTCCGCGATGCGGCCGGAATCATCATCGGAAGCGCCGTGGCCATTCAAGAGATTACGGACCTGCGAAATGCCGAGCTACGCATCCAGGAATTGAACAATGTGCTCCAAGAGCAAGTGGCCACCGTCGATGCGATGAATAAAGAGCTTGAATCGTACAGCCATTCCGTGTCGCATGACTTGCGAACGCCCTTACGGTTCGTAAACAGGATTGCGCACTTGTTGCTTAACGAGCCTGGCGAACACCTCTCGAACGGCGCTATCCAACAGGTGAACATGATCCTACAGGCCACGAGCGAAATGGCAGTACTGATTGAGAATCTGCTCGTGTTCTCGCAGGTGAGCCGGGAGCCAATACGAAAACGCCGCTTGGACCTGCGGAGGCTTTTTCAAGAGGCTGTGAAAGAACTGCAGCACGAGCAAGAAGATCGCGATGTCGAGATCGCGATGCAGGATCTGGCGCCGTGCCAGGGCGACCGAACGCTGCTGAAGGAGGTCGTGACGAACCTGCTGGCGAATGCCCTCAAGTTCACGCGGCGGCGTGAAAAGGCGCTGATTACGGTCGGTTGTACGGAGACGGGGACTGAAACGGTTTACTTTGTCCAAGATAATGGTGTAGGCTTTGACATGAGCAACTCGGACGCCATGTTCGTTCCATTTCAAAGGCTTCACAAGAATGCCGACTTTGAAGGGACAGGTATTGGCTTGGCTCTCGTCAAACGTATTGTCGAGCGGCACGGTGGCCGTGTGTGGGCGGTAGGCGAAGTCGACAAGGGAGCGACGTTCCACTTTACGCTACCTAAGGAAACAGCGGAATAGTGCATACCCAGCCTAAAGGGCAGCAAGGTTCGACGACGGTTTCAAAGACTAAGATTCTGGTCGTTGACGACGACCCGCAGATTCTGAAGAAGGTCCGGCCTCATTTAGAGAAGCTGGGGTATGCCGTGGCATCTGCGGAGGACGGGACTGCTGCGCTGAAACTGGCGAGATCCATGCATCCGGATCTCGTCGTCCTGGACATCAATCTTCTGGGCGCCAAGGCGGCGCGAAATCATTCGATCGATGGTATCGAAGTGCTTCGAAGTCTGCGGGATTCGGGAAATGTCCCGATCATCATGCTAAGTGCCACCAATATCACCGCCGTCAAGTCAATGACGCTTAGCATCGGGGCGGATGATTACCTGGCCAAACCCTTTGATGTCGAGGAACTGGGCGCACGGATTGAGGCGATTCTGCGCAGGTCAGGACATGAGTCACCGGGGGAGCGCATTCTGAGTTTCCGTCGTTTGCGATTGGATCCCGGCGAACGGCGCGTCTGGAAAGATGGCGAGCCGATCGAGTTGACTGGGATCGAATTTGACATACTCTACGCGCTGGCCCGGCGCCCCGAACATGTATTCACGCGCGAAAAACTCATCGAACATGCATGGAAGGGCGACAGTTTCTGCGTGCCGAAGGCCGTGGATGTCCATATCGGACATATTCGAAAAAAGATTGAGGACGATCCAATCCACCCCACCTTTATCGGCACCGTGCGCGGGACCGGTTACCGGTTCGAAGACGTGCCAGCGTAAGCCCGTTTTCTCCACGTCAAGGGGTTCGGACCCTTTGGCCAATACAGGGCGACGTGGACGTCATAGGTGGCGCGCTCGCCAGGAGTAACGGTCAGTTACCCCAGTGCCAAATTTGGTTTTCGTCTCCAGGGGTTTTCACGTAGGAGCCGTTGGTCCCTTTGTGCTCGGGATAGATGTCGTTGTACCGTTCCGCTTCATAAATCTTGCGGTCTCTTGGGGACAGCGCTTGGACCTCGGACAGACTGTACCCCTTGGAAAGGTCCTTGTTTATCGCTTGCGGGATTGCGCCGCCTTCGGTCCTGCCTCCTCCTTGGCTGCTCGCGCATCCGCCCAGGACGAGAACCAATGCCGCACATCCTGAAGCAACCATTCCCAATCTCAGTACGTCTCGTGTAAACATGTCGTTTTCCCTTTCGTATGTTTTGTCGCTACTCGCTAATTAGACCACACTTACGTAAAAGTGGTGTAAACATGGGGTAAAGTTTCGGCAAACAATTCCGCCGTGCCGGAGCAAATCGCGCGTCATTTCAACTCTGCCAGGAGTTTCTGGAATTCCGGATGGCTGTCGAGGATCTTACCCGCGTCCGAACGTAACCGGTCAACCTGTTCCCCGTGTAGCTTAAAGGACGTTGGGCAGTCGTTGAGGAACTTGCGCTCCAGCGGGTCTTCAAGTCTGTCGAACTCGACTTCGACAGCATTGTAGGAAATGTCTTGCTCCGCGAGTTCGGGAATCTCCGCTTCCATCTTTTCCTTGCCGATCAACTTGGTTACTTTCTCCTGAATATTCCGTTGCTGTTCGAGATTCTGCACGTATGCGCGGAGGTACCCAAGTTCGGCGTCGGAGAAATTCCCCATGGGAATTGTACTCGCGGCCGAAAGAACAGGGATTAAACTCAACACGTGTTGTGTAAGATCCCAGTCGGTTACCGCGGTGCATTCTGCGTTGACGACGATAATGACAACTTTCCTGCTTGCGCCTTTCTTAATAGTCGGATCGACCGCGCCTTTCTTTAGGGTGCTGTTCATGAATTCAATCACCGGCATCAGGCCCAGGTTGTCAGACACTCCGCCGTCGATAAGATGAATGTATGGACGCCCCGGCAAAATATAGCTTTGCTGCTCGACAGCCGTTTTATACGCCGAGTAGTCCGCACTCTGACTCTCAAGCCCTTCTTTAATCCAAGTGGGCGTATGAGTGGATGAGTCTTCTGAATAATTGCGCAACGTCATGGGCGTCAACAGGCCCGGAAATGCGGCCGAAGCCGCCACGGCATGACTCACGGGATAACTGCTCAGGTCGGAATCCAGAAGGTCGAACTGCTGCTGCGTGAACGAAAACCGGCGGCCCAACGACACATCGGTCGAGTTGATGATGATGAAGGGACGCTGATTTCGTTGGATCAAATCGCCAAAGGTTTTCTTCTCGAAGATGTCCCGGTTGAATGTGTCCGCCATCAGGTCGGTTCGCCCATAGGTTGGCGACAAGAGCTTCGGAATATTCCCGAGGGCGAATATGCGTTTCAGCAGCGTGCCCTGAAGGTTCTGGTACAGGACCTTTTCTGGGAAATCATCGAATATCCTGTCGCCAAACATGCCGTAATAGGCGGCCGTAAGACTTCCGCCGGAAACAGACGAAATCACGTCCACCTCATCCAGCAGGCGCCGATGCTGGCCGTCCCATACAATCTCCGTGTCCCGCAGTTTTTCCAGGACGCCATACGCGAATGACGCGGCGCGTGTGCCGCCGCCCGAGAACGTCAAGATCACCAACAGGCTGTCCGAATTCATTGGGCCGGGGGCGATGTTGCCGAATCGATAACCCGCAACCTCCGACTGTGCATTCAACTGCTTATTCTGAACCGGGAGTGTTGTGCATCCAGCCGTCAAGACGGTTAGCGTGAGTATGAGAAGCAATTGCCTTGTCTTCACCACGGACTCCTGTCTATGCGCCCATGCGGGACCGGTTACCCTTTTGCAATGTCGTCACACACGTTTGCCTTGGCGATGGCGATCTTTGATATGGCGACCTTGTTCAGATGTCTTATTCTGTTTTCCTTGCGTGCCGGTGCTCAGAGCCTTACCATGCGGCACATGTGCGCGATGTTCCGGTGTCTCCAGCACTTCTAATGCCAACTCTTCGTCTTCCACGCGCACCTCGATCCCGGTCGGTCCCAGGTTCGGGAAGATGCTATGAAGTCCTTCATCTTTGGCCCACGATTCGATGCCGACGCCTTCCACCATGGTGCGAGCCACCGCCGCGCTGTTCGAGTCGCCCTCGAACACCGTTACCAAGTTCTCATATTCCGGCGTCTGCTCCAAAGGGAGATCGTTGACGAGCTTTACATCGCATTCCGAACACTGCGTGAAACCTTCTCGATATTCCGCTCTGCATATTGGGCAATACATAATTACATCCTCTCCGCAAGTGCCGCTTCGTCTATGAGACTGCACGGAACCTGGCAGTAGTATTGCAGGAACCGCTTTCGCAACACTTTCAGCAACTTCCTCTTGATGTCTTTCTCGCCGTCCGCGCTGTCACGCAGATGCCAAGCCCACGTCAGGACGTGCCTCGCCAGATCCTGCGCACGGTCCGGATTGCGGGTCAGCGCGAACGCCACCGAATAGCACATCTCCGCATACGATATTAGAATCTCTTCAAACGCTTTCGCATGTTCTGCTTGCTTCATCATGTCCCCGCATTTCTGGCTTTCGTTCGACAAGGTTCCTCTCCTTCAACAACGCAAGTGGTCCTCGTTTTGGCAACTGCCGCACTGGCCCGAAACAGAAACCAATGCGGCAGTGCCCGGAACAACCACTCCTACAGCGGGAAGGTCCACTCGAAGTGGACCTTCCCGTACTACTACTTCTCAACTGAATTCGCCATGCCTTACGGGAGATCCGGCGCTGTGATGACATTGGTGTCTAATGCAACCGTGCCACCCCGTGCCAATGCTCTGCCTATCAGCTCTGCGCCGTTATTCAACGTGATTGAGCTTCCTACCAGTAGGTTTCCCTTGAAGAGACAATTCGTTCCTAGAGTCGCCTGAGCGAAAACCTGCCAATAGACGTTTTTAGCCTGGGCGCCGTTGATCAGTTTAACCTCGATGCAGTTACCCGCCGCGCCGTCTATCGTGGTGAGCGAGGATCCTACTTTGAAGACAAAGCACGCATTGGCGTCGCCCTGGGCGTCGAGAATGAGCGGAAGATTTAGCGTGCCTAGGTCCATCGTAGACCCGCTTGTGTAGAGTCCCGGGTATAGGTGCATCCCGCTTAGATCTACCCCCGGCAGCAGAGTGAAAGAACCTAGTGAGCGGGCAACGGCTGCGTTATAGGCGGCGACCAAAGCGTCATGGGCGGCATTTACAAAAGCAACATTGGGGCCATCGTTCGCGTATATGCCGTACGGGGGCACTACTATTCCGGGGCCACCGGGTTCAGCAAATCCCGTCACGGAAGAGCGCGGATTCGCATAAAGGCCTAAATCTCCGGTAATGGTACTAAAGCCCGTGTTGGTGACCGCGACGCCTGACAGAATCGCGAACGTGTTGGCCACTCCCAAGTCTACCGGCCCTTGATCCGCCGAAGCTCCTGTGGTGAAGGTCCACACCTTGTCACTTGCCAGTGGTATGCCGTTAGCCAGGTCCGCCGCCCCGGTCGTAATCGTGGCCCTATACGCGGTATTGATAGCGAGAACGGCGGTCGGTGTAAAGGTCGCGGTCCGCGAGGCGACATTATAGGCCACCGACCCTGCAACCGGCAGTAACGTTGACATGTCAACCAAGGTAAATGTTGTTGCAGGGTCCTCGATCGTCAGAGGGTCCATAGGCACACTGAAGGCGGCGGAGATCTTCTTATTGATAGGCACGCCTATCGCAGGCAGGCCTGCAACATCCGTCGGGTCGGTGGAACTCGCGACCGGTATCTCCATCCATTGCGCGTACAGTGTCTGGTCGGCCGTGATTGCCACGGGCGTGGCGTTCAACACCTGCGTGCCGCCGGTGATAGCCGTAAACCACCCGGCAAGAATATAGCCCGTGCGCGACGTCGTGGCGAGGACGCCGTAGGTCGAGTCGTAGGTCACGTTCTTGGACAGGGGAACGGCCACCGCGCCGCCCTGTGCGTCGAAGCTCACGTTGTATGTGTTCGCCGTCCACTGCGCGTACAGCGTCTGGTCGGCCGTAATTGCCACGGGCGTGGCGTTCAACACCTGCGTGCCGCCGGTGATAGCCGTAAACCAACCGGCAAAGGCATAGCCCACGCGCGA
>CAIYET010000697.1 GCA_903925285.1 Candidatus Hydrogenedentota bacterium
CCGCTTCTTTCGCGGACATACCCATTGCGCGTCTATTTGAGAGGAGGCGAGAAAGAACCTGCACTTGCGTCGACTTCGGTGTCTGTTCAGGAAGGGCGCGTGCTGCGCACGCGGCTGGTGGTTGATACCTCGGCGCTAGCGACGTTGGAGGGTACCGTGACCGTGGAGGGAAAGCCAGGGGCGGGCATTCTTGTGTATGACTTTCGAGCCGGCGTCCAATCTTGCACGGATGCAGAGGGTCATTACTACATTCCTCACCTGATTCCCGGTCAAACTAAAGTGTGTGTTCAGGTGTTGCTTACTAACTCGATGTCCGCACCCGCCCGAAGGGAACAGGAAATTACGCTTGAGTCGGGCAGGAACAGCGTACTCGATTTTGATATCACTACCGGCAATGCCGCAGCGGAAGGAATCGTAACCGTCAACGGCAGGCCTGAGGGCATTGCATACGTTACTTTCAACCCCCTGGATGCATCCAGTGGCGGCAGTCTCATTCATACCAGTACGACTCTCGACGGGTCCTACAACGTCCCCCTGCAGGAAGGGAATTACGAAGTTGTGGCGGTGTATCAAGGTCTAAGGCAAAGCACGGCAGTCCACATTGAGGCCGGACAGACCGCACGTGTGGATTTCGACTTCGGCGGCGGTGTTATCGAAGGCGTTCTTGCAGGTCTGCGCGATGGAGAACGCGCCTATATCGCCGTCATAAACGGCACCCTTGATTCCATCGTTCCTTCACCGGAGGCGCTTGTAGCCATGGACGAACAAATCGCAACATCCACAGATGTTACCGATAACGGCCCCTTCAGTTTCGAGAACGTGCCGCAAGGGCAATACACGCTTGGCGTTGTTGGCGTTCCCGCTGATAAGGATGTCGAGGTCGCCGACGTCGCCGATGCACTCCAGAAGGGGCGCTATGCCATAGCTTTCGTAAAAGTCATTCCAGGACAAACCGCGTCCGTCGAACTGGCACTGCCGTAGATGGAAAGATAAACCTGCGTTATCGGCATTGGAGCGAAAACTCATGAGGGTCATTGGTGAATCGCAGGAAGCGTGCCTGGACGCTTACGATATGGTGATCAGAGAAGAAGAACGGCAAGGGTGCCGTTCCTTTCCCGCGACAAGAAATGTGAAGGCCCCATCGAGTAGCAGGAATGGTATCGATGGGGCCGACACAAACTTCAATCAAGATCCAACAGGTCTATTTCTCCTCCGCTTACGAGACACCAGTAGTACGCCCCCCACGGAGGCAATCAGCAATACATCGCCTCTGGAACTGCTTCCGGGGACGCTGGCGGCTAACGCCTTCTGAGACAGAACGTAAGTGCCGCTGATGGCGGTGGTCTGGCCAGCGGTTACATTGACAGTCTGGTTAGCGGGTGTCGTCCAGGGCTTCTTCTGAGAAGCGAAACAACCTGAAGACTCTTCGGGTGGGATCTCTTTGAACTCCACCGTGTGTGAGCCGACAGCAAGGCCCGATAGCGTCACGCTGCTATTTTGCCAAGCACCACCATCAACCCGCCATTGAGCACCGTCGTTCCGAGCACTTTCCGGCTCAATGGTAACGCTGAGTGAACCGACTTGTTCGCCTTCGCCTTCGCCCTCTCCTTCGCCGGGAGCAGGGCCTTTGGACACCACAAGATCAACTGCCGAAC
>CAIYET010000698.1 GCA_903925285.1 Candidatus Hydrogenedentota bacterium
CGCATCGAGCCTCCACCACCGGCGATGCCCAGATCGTTCGTACTGATGGAGTAGCTACAGAGAGCAGTGCCGGAGCTCAAAACGCGCACGCGATTGTTGTTCTGGTCCGCGACGTAGATATTCCCTGAAGCGTCGGCGCTTACGGCATAGGGCCGGTTGAATTGAGCGGCGGTGGCTGGACCGCGATCCCCTGCAAAGCCTGCTTCGCCGGTGCCGGCGATCGTCGTGATCGTGCCGCCCGAAACCATCCGGATGCGCTGGTTGAGGGTGTCGGCAATGTAGACGTTTCCAGCGGCGTCAATCGTCACCCCGCGGGGAGTATTCAGTTGTGCGCTCGTCGCCGCCCCGCTGTCGCCGCTGTAGCCCACGAAGCCGTTCCCCGCGAAGGTGCTGATGATCCCGCCCGAAACCTTGCGGATTCTGTTGTTACTTGCGTCGGCAAGATACAAATTGCCGGCAAGGTCGACTGCGATCTCCCACACGCCCGTGATCTGGGCGCTCGTGGCCAGTCCGCCGTCTCCACTGTAGCCCGCGGTTCCGGTGCCGGCGATTCTGGTGATCGTGCCGCCGGAGATCTTCCGGACGCGGGCGTTGGCGGCGTCCCCGATGTACAAGTTCGGCCCCAGCGTGTCCACGGCCACGGTCGCCGGGTTGCACAACTGAGCGAGGGCCGCCGGGCCGTCTTCCCCCGAGTAACCACACACGCCCGTACCTGCGATGGTAGTAATGACACCGCCTGAGACACGGCGAATCCTATGGTTGCCGTAATCCGCGATGTACAGATCCCCCAGTGCGTCGACGGCCACGCCCGTCGGGTGGTTGAGTTGTGCGCTGGTGGCGGAGCCGTTGTCGCCGGAGTATCCCGCTGTCCCATTCCCGGCGACGGTGCTAACCACCCGGTTCGACACTTTGCGGATGGTGTTGTGGTGCGAGTCGGCAATATAGAGGTTGCCGGCCGTATCGACCGCCATGCCCCAAGGGGAATTCAACAGCGCGCTGCCGGGACCTCCGCCGTCCCCCACGGAGTAACCCCCGCCCGCGATGCTGTCGATGGTTCCGCTTACCACCTTTCGAATGCGGCTGTTCGTCGTGTCGGCGATGTAGACTCTGCCCTGAGCATCGGCGGAGACTCCCTGAGGCGCGGATAGAGTCGCGCTCGCGGCCGGCCCGCCGTCACCGCTGAAGCCGCTGATCCCCGTCCCCGCAAAGGCCCGGATGGTCCCGCCCGACACCTTGCGAACACGGCTGCTCGCCGTATCGCAAATGTAGACGTTGTTCAAAGAGTCGACCGCGACGCCGTATGGCGTGAGGTGCGCGGTATTGGCCAGACGGTCATCGCCGTTGGTGCCCGCAAGTCCGTCGCCCGCGAAGGTTGTAATGTTCCCGCCGGAGACCACCCGCACGCGACGGTTCGCGGAATCCGAGATGTACAGGTTCCCCAAAGTGTCAACCGCAACCGCATAGGGCGTGTTGAGTTGAGCGCTGGTGGCCAGACCGTCGTCGCCGCTATAGCCTTGTGTCCCGTTCCCGGCGACGGTGGTGATCACCCCGCCCGTAACCTTGCGAACACGATGGTTCCAGGTGTCCGCGATATACAGATTCCCCGAGCCATCGACGGCAACGCCCCTGGCGCCGGCCAACTGCGCGTTCGTTGCCTGTCCGCTGTCGCCGCCGAACGCGTATGCCCCGGTTCCCGCCACGGTGGTGATGACCCCGCCGCTCACCTTGCGGATGCGGTTGTTGTTGGCGTCCGCGATGTACAGATTTCCCGAAGCATCCACGGCCAGGCCGGCAGGGTAATCCAACGACGCGCCCGTGGCCGGACCGCCGTCGCCGCTATAGCCCTGAATGCCGCTGCCCGCTACTCGCGTCAGCATCCCCGCGCCGTCCAGACGCAAGACAATCTGGTACTCCGTGGCCGCGAAGTAGACGTTGCCGGCTGCATCGCTCGCCACCGGCGAAACCGAGCCGACGTTTGCCGTCACGCCTGAGATGCCCTCAGGCAGCCCGCCGCCTACCGCGGTTCGGATGCTGAAGGTCTGACTGGAGAGGGGGGAAACACAGACCAGCAAAGCGACAATAAACCATGAGTTGCGCATCGTAGTACCCTTTCTCATTCTGGGCAGAGTACATTCTACAGTAGTGCGGCATGCAGAAGGCCGAGCATCCTGAACGGCTAAGCAAATCGAATTTCAGCTTGACGCACTACACATGTGGTCGGCGTCGGAAATAGTGCGCAGTATTGTCGGAGGCGTGGGGCAGACCATCGTCGTTTGTGGTCTGCCGTTCGCGAGTCGCCAGGCATAGCAAACGACAAAAACCGATCGCCTGCGCCACAGAGCAGCATAGCCGCAACCAAACGTGGGGCCAGCCATTCTTGGCTGCCGCCGGGCTTCGCCCCGGCGCCTCGTAACGGCCCGATGGAACGCCGGCTCGAAAGCCG
>CAIYET010000699.1 GCA_903925285.1 Candidatus Hydrogenedentota bacterium
AGAACGTGGCGGAACCGTTCGGCGTTTCTCTCGCCAAAGGCAAGACGGGCCAAGGCCTGGCCGAACTCTGGACGGAACATCGCAAGAAGCGAAAGGCCCCGCAATTCGAGCATCCGTTCGTCTATCAAGGCAGCGCGGATCTGAACTCGTACAAGCTCTTCCTCGAACTAGGTTTCAGCCTCCTCATGGCGAAAGGCCGCATGGGACTGATCGTGCCATCCGGTCTCTACACCGATTCCGGTTCCGGCGACTTGCGCGAGTTGTTCCTCGAACACGCCACCTGGGACTGGCTATTCAGTTTCGAGAACCGCAAGAAGATTTTCGATATTGATAGCCGCTTCAAATTCGCGCCCATCATCGTAGACCGTCAGAGAACGGATGCGCCGTTGAAGGCAGCATTCATGGTACTCGATCTCGACGCGTGGGATCGGCCCGACCCGCCCGTGTTCACGTTGGACCGCAGCCTCATCCCGTTGTTCTCGCCGCGCAGCAAGGCCATCCCGGAAGTGCGCACGGGCCGCGACCTCGAGATCTGCCGCAAGATTTACGAGTACTCCATCCGCATCGGTGACCGCGCGCCAGGTTGGGAAATCGAGTATGCCACCGACTTCCACATGACCAACGATTCGAAGCTGTTCAAGCCGCGCGAATGGTGGGAAGCCAAAGGCTACCGCCCCGATCCCTTTGGCCGCTGGACCGGCCCCGAGGGCGATGTGGCGCTGCCGCTGTATCAGGGATCAATGGTCCACCAGTTAGACCCCTGCTTTAGCGGGTGGATCTCGGGCGGAGGCAGGTCAAACCAATGGTCATTTTCACCAACGGACAGCAAGGCTTTCGCTCCGAAGTATCTTATGGCCGAGACAACCATTTCGCCGTCCGATCATGCGGTGATGCGCATCGCGTTTCGGGATATCGCAAGAAACACTGACGTACGGACAATGATAGCGGCCGTGATTTCGGGCTACCCTTGCGGCAATACGTTACCAGTGCTGAAACTGAGCCATCGCAACATTGAGCGGTATCTCCTGCTGGGCGGACTATTGAGTACGCTTTCGTTCGATGTAGCCGCTCGTCAAAGAGGTGCCGGGACTCATCTGAATTGGTACTTGGTCGAGGAATCTCCAATTCCCAACGTGCAAGATGTGGAGTCTCGCTTAGTTTACCGGATTGTGACAGACGTTGCCCGTTTGAACTTTATCCATCGTCGCTTTGCGCCCGAGTGGTTGCATCTGTGTCGCCTGTACCCAGCATTACGCGCCAGAGAATGGAAACAATGGTGGGCGGTGACGGAGGCGGACCGGTTGCGGTTGCGCGTAGAAATTGACGCACTGTGCGCGGATCTCTACGGTCTGGACCCCGACGATTTCGATTGGATTGTCCGCAACGACCCGACCGACCCGAAAGGTTTCTGGCGCGTGGACAAGCAACTGCCCTACGAACAGCGACTGACCGGCCTCGCCGCCCGTGCCTTCCACGCCCTCAAAGAAGGCAAATGGTCCGCCGAGACTGTCGGCGAACTCACCAACGACCAATTTTTCGGACTTCTCGGCATTGCCGAACTCACCAGCGAATCCGCAGCCAAGAAAAAGGGCCACGACCGCCCCCTAATCTACAACCGCGACGGCTGCCACCGCTGGCAACCCGAACTCTTCCCCGAAGACGATCCCCGCCACGGCTACACCTGGGCCGACTGCCACAACGACGCCGTGGCCCTCCTCGGCTCCGAAGAGGCAGTGCATACCTACTGTCAGAGCACTAACGAAAAGCCCAAGACACCGAAAGAAAGGCATGATGGAACAAATGACATGCTGTTCTGAGATCGTGAACTTCCTTATGGCCCAGACGCTCCAGGTAACACCAGCGGTGGAGGGGACCAGCCAGAGGCTTCTTTCTTTCTGTTTCTCATACTCAATGGCGCAAGGGATCGCTGCCAGTTTTATTGTAGCTTTCGTGTTCTATGCTGTTCCCAGAATTCTCGATCTTGTGTATCTGCGAGTTATGTCGAGAGCCGTATTTGCCAAGATTGCTGGCGCCGATACGCCTTGCATGATGATCGTACGTCAGATGAATGATCTTGGCCGAACGGGGCAATACTTGTCGCGAAGAGGGGGCGTCAAGAAAGATGAAGTGATTCGAACCACGCCTGGCGTGATAGCAATGCTTGATGCTGAAGCCTACTCGATAATCATGAACACCTTGGGCACAATTCGACGAATGGAGGGAATTCAACTGAAGTTTGCTCACGAGACACTCCAGGAATGGGATGGGCCGCTATTCTGCATCGGCTTCACAGATAAGGCAAAGGAAGCGATCAAGTCGGGAGAGACATCGTTTCAACCGAGTCTAGTCCCCAATGGAAATGGAGCCTGGGGCATCATTCGCACATCCGAACGCGACCAGCCCAAGAAGACCCTGTGCGCCCGAGCTGACGAAGACATCGGACTCCTGCAGAAGCACTTTGCCCGAGGGCACTCGATGCCGATTTGGATCATTGCGGGGCACGAAGGTCTTGGCACCAAAGCCGCTGCGGTAGCCCTACAGAGGTGGTGGCGACAACTAGGATCGCTTTATGGGAATGGGGGGTTTGGGATTGTGGTCATGGTACGCCGCAGCACCGGGGCCTCACTACCCGCCATCGTTGACATGTTTCCAGAGCCAACCTGGCTACGCAAGGGGCTTCATCCATTCGTGTGGTACACACTGAAGAGGGCCAGGCTGGGTAGTGATTCGCGTGAGGCAATGCGTGCGTACCAGGAATCCTCGAAAGACACACACGCAGTACCTGGCAACAAGACGACTCCTATCTCCGATCAACGAGTCTCGAATACTTGTTTGCCGAATGATTCCAGTTCAGCCATGGACGAAACCGCTGCAATTACCATGGATGACGGCACGGCAGGCTCCCAGGTTGGAACCTTTAGCAAGCAGAAGAAGCCATCGCGCAGATCACAGCACATTTCCGAACGAAGAA
>CAIYET010000700.1 GCA_903925285.1 Candidatus Hydrogenedentota bacterium
GCTCATGGTGACCTCCTGAGTGGTGATGCAGAAACCTAGCACAGGCATCGCCGTGGGTTCAAGTGATCGCTCTAACCACGGGGAAACTTTTGCTGGCGGTTTAGCGCCTATCCGAAAACCTCCTTTGCCGCCCTCGTCTGTCTGTGCATTGACAGTCTGCGTCATGTGCGTCATAGTGTTAGACATGAGAACGACAAACGTCAGAATGGTGCAGCACAATCTGGCTCAAGTCCTCCGGTGGGTACAGGCGGGCGAAGAGGTGCAGCTGACCCGCCGGCAGACCGTAATCGCCAAAATCGTGCCGTGCCAAGCGGCACGGAAGAGCATCCAACACCCCGATTTCGTGACGCGGGCGCGAGCCATCTGGGGCAACCGGCCCAAAGGCCTGCCGCTGAGTGAAACGGTGTGCGCGGACCGGGGGGAGCGGGCTTGAAACTCTATCTCGATACGAGTGCGCTCGTCTCGCTGTACTACCCTGAATCCCGCTCCGAGCGCATCGCCGCTCTCGTGGACGGTTCTCCCTTGCCGTTCTCGTCGCTTCACGAACTCGAAACCAAGAACGCACTGATGTTGAAAGCGTTCAGAGAAGAGGCAAGTCCGGAGGCCGTACGCGAGACCTTGGCGGCGATTGAAACGGATCTGAAAGGCGGCTCATTGGTGCGGCCAACCGTTGACTGGGCGGAGACGTTTCGGGCGGCGGTGAACCTCGCGACAAAACACTCACGCCATGTGGGCACGCGCTCACTGGACGTGCTCCATGTGGCTTTGGCTCAGGCGATCGGGACCGAGCGCTTCGTTTCCACGGACGATCGACAGAAGGCCCTGGCAAAGAAGGCCGGGCTGAATGTCGCGGACGCCTGAATGGCGAACTGGCCTGTGCGAATTCCAGAAGGGCAATAGGGACACACAATCTGCGGGATACCATTCGCAGGATTCATAGCCATTCCCGCCCAAAAGCGTGCAAAGATGAGTTGCCTGCCTCCTTTGCCGCCCTCGTCTGCCCAGACGATCCCCCCGTCCCACATGCACTCATGGATTGTCCCTACGGCCGTCTGCACCTACGCGACTTGAGTCGGGTCAGGCGCCGCATACTTTTCCCTCCAGACTCGCTCGGAGATTATCTCCACGTTATCGACGAGTCCCAGAAGGATGACGTTTTCGCCGGGCTTTGCGCGTATGAATTCGAGCGAAGCGGCAGGAATCCGCAGCCCTCCTTGCCTGTCAAAGGAGACCGGCCACACGCCATAGCCGGGGTTGACCATTGCCGTCATCTCGGGCACGAGGCACATCAAGCAATGGCATCGTTCGCCCCTTGCCATGACTGCGGTCCCGAGGCACAGTTGCACGCCGTGGTCTCCTTGTTGGAGAACGAGCCGGTGTTTCGGGTTCTGGAGCGCGTGACTGAAGATGCTCCTGAATTCCGCGGGTATCCATAACCGGCGGTCCTTCTGAAGTTTCCTGCAATAGCAGCCTACGAACAGTTCCCTGTCGTTCATCTATTTTACCCTTTCTAACCGCCATGGTTTCCGACTGAGGCCTGGCATGCATCAGATCGACCATTTGGCGTATGTGTTTACAGCCTCGATCTATCCATCCGCTCGTTCGGACAGTCCTTTCAGC
>CAIYET010000701.1 GCA_903925285.1 Candidatus Hydrogenedentota bacterium
ATCAATTCCAATGGTGGGCGTTGGGGCTTGTCGGCGCACGTCCAACAGAAACGAAGAAGGGTGCAGACCACGGGATTGACGGTAAGTTGTTCTTTCACGATGAAGATGGGGGAAAGACGAAACAAATCATCTTCTCTGTAAAAGCCGGAAAGATTTCCGTTCCCCATGTCCGCGACTTACGTGGTGTGATTGAACGTGAGAAAGCGGAAATCGGAGTGCTGATCTCTTTTCAAGAACCCACGCAACCCATGCGTAGCGAGGCCGCCGGTTCGGGTTTCTATCAATCTCCTTGGGGAAAGCATCCCAAAATACAGTTACTCACAATTTCAGAGCTTCTTGCCGGGAAGAAGGTAGACATGCCGCCCTCTTCGGGGCACATCAACCTCACCTTCAAGAAAGCGAAACGCCAAAATATTGCCAACCATGTCCAAACCGAATTGGGTATGGAATCCCCGCCTAAGAGTCCTCGACGTTCATCGAAGACAAAACATTAAGCAAGGAGGCTGTAGGCTGTAGGCTGTAGGCTGTAGGAAGAAAGCCTACAGCCTAAAGCCTAAACGCCTTCATCCTTCATTCTTCGCAGAATGCATCCCGCGCCTCCTTCCCGCTATAATCCCGCGTGTGGGATAACCAACGCGAGGGATTGACAATGTATATTGGACGGATTGTGAGTGTGGCATTGACGGCGGATGGGCGCTTGTGCGCTTCGTACCGGGTATCGAGCCGGTCGTTTCCTAATCGGACGGCGGTCGTGAAACCGGACAAAGTGAGTATCATCCCGAAACCGGGGTTCGAGACGGACGTCCAGAAGAACCCGTATATCGCGTATAACTGCGCGCGGATCGTGTGCGGCGGCAAGGTCGCGGTCGTGACGAACGGCAGCCAGACGGATTCGATCGCGGAGAAGATCGCGATGGGTATGGCGCCGCGCGATGCGCTCGCGCTGTCGTCGCTGATCCTAGATTTCGAGAAGGACGATTTCAACACGCCGCGCGTCAGCGCCGTCGCGGATGTGCGCGACGGCAGCGGGTGGCTCGCCATCGTCCGACACGACGGGCTCGAAGTCCGCAAGATGCCGCTCGCGTTGGGCAAGTTTTTCTACGTGGCCACGTATGAAGAAAACACGGTGTCGGATCGGTTCGGCGGCGACTATGACGCATCGAGCGCGGATTCGGCGTGCGATTTCATCCTGGGCAAGGGCGTATTCGCGCAACGCGAGAAACCGGTGACGGCGGTCGCGGCGATTGCGTCGGACGGCGGTTTCGAGTTGGCGGCGAAAGATGCGTCCATCTAGCGCGAAAAGGATTCCCATGTGATGGCGGAACCGATAGCGAAGCCAATTCGCGTGTATGTGGATACTTCCGTGTTCGGCGGGGCCTTCGATGCAGGCTTTTCGGCTGCCAGCCAAGCGTTCTTTGAGGAGGCACGTTCGGGGCGTTTTCAGATTGTCGTTTCCGACGTTGTCGTTCAAGAGTTGCATGATGCGCCACCGCAGGTACGGCTGCTGTACCGGCAATGTGAACGGCACTTGGAACTGCTGGAGGTATCTGAAGCGGCATTGAGACTGGTTCGTGCGTATCTTGAGGCGGGAATTGTGGGAAACAAGTCACGAGCAGACGCTTTGCACGTTGCTGTGGCCGTTGCCAGTGGCTGCCGGGCGATCGTGAGTTGGAATTTCCGGCATATTGTGCACTTCGAGAAGATTCCTCTGTATAATGCCGTAAGTGTGACGCGCGGATTCGGGCCGCTGGCCATCCATACGCCGCAGGAGATTCTGCATTATGAAGACTAAGGAGAAGACGTTCGATTGTGTCGAGATGATGCATCGCGGCGCAATGCGCATATACGAGGAAACCAAAGGGATGACGATTCAGGAAGAACTGGCGTATTGGCGGGAGCGGCACGCGGAAACGATGGCAACACTGAAACGGAGCCGCAAGGTACGAGTTGCCGCGAAGTGAAGTATTCCTCTTGGTTGTTCCATCCCAATGGCTACGCGACGGGCGGATTGCATTTCCGTGCTACTTGAAGGGTTGTCATCCCGCCCATCCTGGTATCGTGTCAAACAAGAAGTAGCATGTCGGAGACTTTGTCATGACTTCCCAGTATACGAGTCCGTTAGTCGAGCGCGTCGCTACGCGCGAAATGTGCGAGTTGTGGGGACCGCAGCGCAAATTTTCGACGTGGCGTCGCTGCTGGCTGGCGCTGGCCGAGGCCGAGCATGAACTCGGTTTGCCCATTACCGCCGTGCAACTCGACGAGATGCGCGCGCATCTCGATGATATTGATTTCGAGGCGGCGGCGCGTTTCGAGCGCGAACTGCGCCACGACGTCATGGCGCACATCCACGCGTTTGGCGTGGTCGCCCCGGCGGCCAAGCCGATCATCCATCTCGGCGCGACGAGTTGTTACGTTACGGACAATACGGACCTGATCCTCATGCGCGAGGGGCTGGACCTCCTGCTGACGAAGGCCGTCAACATCCTCGCGAAACTCGCCGCGTTCGCGCAACAGTGGAAGGATTTCCCGACGCTCGGTTTCACGCATTATCAGCCCGCGCAGGTCGTCACGGTGGGCAAACGCGCGTGCCTCTGGGCGCAGGATTTGTCGATGGACATCGAGGACCTCGAATCCGCGAAGGCGCGATTGCGGTGTCGCGGCGCCAAAGGCACGACGGGTACGCAGGCGTCGTTCATGGCGCTGTTCGACAACGATTCCGACAAGGTGCGCGAACTCGACCGGCGCGTCGCGCGGAAACTCGGATTCGCCGAGTCGTATCCGATCACGAGCCAGACGTACACGCGCAAGGTCGACACGCATGTCCTGCGCGTGCTCGCGGCCATCGGCGAATCGGTCCACAAGTGGGCGACGGACATGCGCCTCTTGCAGAACCTCAAGGAGATCGAGGAACCGTTCGAGAAGAACCAGGTCGGCAGTTCGGCCATGGCGTACAAGCGCAACCCGATGCGTTGCGAACGCGCGTGCGCGCTGTCGCGCTTTCTCATGACCGCGCCGCTGCACAGTTCGTTCACGAGCGCGGTTCAATGGTTCGAACGCACGCTCGACGATTCCGCCATACGCCGGATCAGCATCCCTGAATCGTTTCTCGCGGCGGACGGCGTGCTGAACCTGTACCTGAACGTCATGGAGAATCCGGCCGTCTATCCGAAGGTCATCGAGCGGCACCTCTGGGCCGAACTACCCTTCATGGCCACCGAAAACATACTCATGGCCTGCGTGAAACGCGGCGGCGACCGACAGGAACTGCATGAGGTGATCCGGAAACATTCGCAGGCCGCCGCAGCGCAGGTCAAGCAAGAAGGGCGCGAAAACGACCTCCTCGACCGCCTGGCCGCAGACCCGGCGATCGGCATGACGCGCGCGGAAATCGACGCGATCCTCGACGTACGCGAGTTTGTCGGGCGCGCGCCGCAACAGGTCGACGAGTTCGTGTCGGACTACGTCCAGCCCATCCTGGAGCGTCATCGTGACCGGCTAGGCGCCGCATCCGACGTGCGTGTGTAAACTCGAGATCACAATTTGTGACCTTAAGTGGTAAGGGCGCGGAAAAATAGCGACGGGGTATCTAGTCATGGCAAAGATTTGTTTCTTGGGCGCGGGCAGTACCGTATTTGCGAAGGCCGTATTGGGCGATTGTCTGCACGTCGATTGTTTGAAAGACGCGCATATCGCGCTGGTCGATATCGATCCCGACCGTCTGCACGTGTCCGAGGTCATGCTGAAAAACATCAACCGCACGCTGGGCGCGCATGCGACCGTCGACGCGTATCCAGCGACGGACGCGCGCGAGGCCCTCGCCGGCGCAAACTACATCGTCAACGCGATCCAGGTCGGCGGATACGAGCCGAGCACCGTGATCGACTTCGAGATCCCGAAGAAGTACGGACTTCGCCAAACGATCGCCGACACGCTTGGGATCGGCGGCATCTTCCGCGCGTTGCGGACGATCCCCGTTATGCTCGATTACTGCCGGATCATCGAGGATGTTGCGCAAGACGCTTGGCTGCTTAACTATACAAACCCGATGGGAATGCTCACGGGCGCGATCCTCAAAGCGACCGGCGTCAAGACCGTCGGCCTGTGCCACAGCGTCCAAGGCTGCGCAGGCCACCTCTGCTGGGAACTCGGCCTGCCCAACGACAACCTGAAATGGAAGATCGCGGGGATCAACCATCAGGGCTGGCTCCTCGAGATCTCGCGCAACGGCGAAAACCTGTATCCCGAAATCAAACGCCGCGCGCAACTCGACGAATACGTCCACAAGGACACGGTCCGCTTCGAACTCATGAAACGGTTCGGCTACTACGTCACCGAATCGAGCGAGCATAGCTCCGAATACGTGCCGTGGTTCATCAAGTCGCGTGCGCCCGAACTCGTCGAACGATTCCATATCCCGCTCGATGAGTATCCGAGGCGCTGCATCGACCAGATCAAGGGATGGAACGGCATGCGCGACTACCTGCTTTCCGATCAGCCGCTCGAACATGAACGCGGCGGCGAATACGCGTCGTACATCTTCGAGGCGATGGAAACGGGCGCGCCGTTCACCCTCGGCGGCAACGTGCTGAACAAGAACCTGATTACGAACCTGCCGTTCGACGCGTGCGTCGAAGTCATGTGCGTGGTCGACCGCAACGGCGTCACGCCAACGCATGTCGGCGACCTGCCGCCGCAATGCGCCGCGCTCACGCGCACTAACGTCAACGTGCAGGAACTCGCCATCGAAGCCGCGCTCACGCGCAAGCGCGAACACATCTATCATGCGGCATTGCTCGATCCGCACACCGCGTCCGAACTGACCATCGACGAGACCGTTGCGATGTGCGACGAACTCATCGAAGCGCATGGAGACTATCTGCCGGAATACAAATAAGGACATTCGATTCTTCGGCAAGACTCCTATGTTCGTCCGTGTTCGTCCGTGTTCGTCCGTGTTCGTCCGTGTTCGACCATTTGTTGACGCCGCGCGGTATATGCTACTGTGCATGGCGGCGTTAAACGCCGTTTTTGGAGGACGCCCATGGGAACGAGAAAACCGTTTGTGGCCGGCCAATTCTATCCCGGTAGTTCAGATGAACTGCGCCGGGCGGTCGAGCAGTACCTGACGATTTCGGGACAGGTGTCCGCGCCCGAATCCGTCGTGGCCATTGTTGCGCCGCATGCGGGTTATGTCTACTCGGGATCGACGGCGGGTTTCGCGTTCGCACGCGTTCGCGGCAAACAGCCCAAGCGGATCGTCCTGTTGGGTTGCAGCCATCGCTACGCTATCGACCATGCATCGGTCGCAACGGACGATGCGTTTGAAACGCCCCTCGGCATGCTCGCGGTCGACCGCGCGTTCGCCGACGCACTAGCCTGCGAAGTAGGCTCGATTTCGGACGAGCCGCACCATTATGACCACGCCATCGAAGTCCAATTGCCCTTCATCCAACTCGCGCTCGGCGACATCCCAATCGTCCCGGTGCTGTTCGGTGGACCGCCGCGCGAATGGCATGTCCGCTTCGGCGAACGGCTCGCGGAGATGACCGATCCTTCGGACCTCGTTGTCGCTTCGACGGACCTGTCGCACTTTCTCCGCGAAGAAGAGGCGCATCAGGTCGACAAACACACGCTCGATGTGCTATTGAGCCAAGACTGCGCACGCTTCTCTGCGGCGTTGACCCAGGACACTTGTTCGATGTGCGGCGGCGCAGCCGTCGTGGCCGCGATGGCCTACGCGCTCAAGCGAGACGCCCGCGAATGGTCCGTGCTCGACTACCGGACCAGCGCCGAGATATCGGGCGATTACTCGCGCGTGGTAGGCTACGCGGCGATTTCCATGGAGATCGAGACGTGAACGTTCGAGATATTTGCGAGGCCCTCGATGAACTGGCGCCGTCGGCGCTTGCGTATGAATGGGACCGGTGCGGCTTGGCCATCGGCGATCCCGAATGGGACGTGAACCGTATCCTGGTCGCGTTGACGGTGACGCCGGAAGCCGCCGCTGCCGCAAGAAAGCAACGCGTGCAGATGATCGTATCGCATCATCCGCCGATTTGGGAACCGTTGACGGCGTTGCGATTCGATGAACCGCACGCGCGGATGTGCCTCGATTTGGCGCAGGCGCGCATCGCGTGTTACGCCGCGCACACAAATCTCGATGTCGCGCCGGGCGGCGTGAACGATGTCCTAGCCGACGCGCTCAGCCTCGTCCGGCGCACGCGCCTGTTCGTCGAACAAGGCGCGCAAGTCAAACTCGTCACCTTCGTACCCGCCGCACATCTCGCCGCCGTACGCGAGGCCCTGTGCGAAGCCGGCGCGGGCCTCATCGGCGATTACTCGCATTGCACCTTCAACACGCCGGGCACGGGAACTTTTCTCCCAAGCGAGCACGCAAATCCCTTTTCCGGCGAACGCCTCGCACTACACGAAGAGAAAGAGTGCCGATTGGAGACGATTGTCCCGCGCTCGCGAATCCGCAGCGTGGTAAAAGCGCTCCAGCGCGCACATCCCTATGAAGAAGTCGCCTACGACGTCACCCGGCTCGAAAACCGGGACAGGAACATCGGCCTCGGCGTTCGAGGCGAATTGCCCGACACCGTGACGCTGGGCGAGTTCGCGCAGCGCCTCTGCACCGCGCTCGACGTCAGCCATGTCCGCGTGGTGGGCGACCCCGCGCGCCCCATCCGCAACGTCGCCGTCATCGGCGGTTCCGGCAGCAACCGTATCGGCGAAATCCCCCACGGCATCGACGCACTCGTCACCGGCGACGTCAGCTACCACAACGCCCTCAAAGCACAAGAAAACGGCCTCGCCGTCATCGACGCCGGACACGTTGCCACCGAACGGCTCATCCTCCCCATCCTCGCCCGATACCTCAAGAAACGCTTCAAGACGCTTAAAGTCGCCACATGGGACGAACCGGAACTGTTTCAGACATTCGGATAGACTTCGATTGTATTTCGCCGTCGCCGGAAAATCCACCGCGACGAAAAAGAACCTTCTCATGGTTGGACGCGGCAGGACGTGAGGATCGGTTTCGTTTCATCGTGTCTCGGCCTGCTATAATCCTTCCTGCCAACCGAACTGGAGGCTTTAGGCTTTAGGCTTTAGGCTGTAGGCAGTGCCTACAGCCTAAAGCCTAACTACCTCCAGGTGGGAGTTTCCTTGAAACCGTTGAAGATATTGTTTGCCTGTTCCGAACTGGCGCCGATGGTAACGTCGGGCGGGCTGGGCGACGTGGCTGCCGCGCTGCCGCGCGCGTTGCGCGCGCAGGGGCATGACGTGCGCATCGCCATACCATGTTACCGTTCCATTGCGCCGGAATTTCGCGGCCAACAACATTGCCTGTGCGTAGCGGATCTGGGATCGAAGACGCAATGGGGCGCGTTGCGCATCGGCACGACGCCGGACACGAATATCCCACTGTACCTCATCGAACACGATGGCTATTTCGGACGCGAGAATCCCTACGGGTACGGCGCATACGAGTATGACGACAACGTCGAGCGGTATTGCTTTTTCTGCCTGGCGTTGTTGCACGGCATCCCGCAGACGGGGTGGCGGCCGGACATCGTGCATTGCCACGACTGGCATACCGCGCCGATCCCCGCCTACATCAAGACGCGCCTCGCGCATACCGACGCATGGCGCGGCATGCCGTCGCTGTTCACCATTCACAACCTCGCGTACCAGGGCCGCTACAAGGCACATTTTCTCGATTCGACGGGGTTCGGCTTGGACCTCTTCACGCCGGATTGCCTCGAATTCTACGGCGACATCAATTTGATGAAGGCCGGCATCGCCTTCGCCACGAAGATTAGTACGGTGAGTCCGCGCTACGCGCAAGAAATCCTGACGCCCGAATTCGGCGACGGGCTTGACGGCTTCCTGCGCACCCGCAAGAACAGCCTGCACGGAATCCTCAACGGCGTCGATTACACGCTGTGGAATCCTTCCGCCGACAGCTTCATCGCGGCGTCATATTCGGTCGACGACCTCTCCGGCAAAGCCATGTGCAAGCGCGCACTGCAAGTGAAATTCGGCCTGACGCAACGCCCCGTACCAATTTTCGCCATGGTCTCGCGCCTCGTCTGGCAAAAAGGCTTCGACCTTGTCGTGGCCGCACTCGAGCGCATGCTCGAACACGACGTCCAAGTCGCGATCCTCGGGACCGGCGACCCGTATTACACCGAACCGCTTCGCAAAATCGCGAACGCGCATCCCGGCCGCATGGCGCTCCTACTCGAGTTCGACGAGGCCCTCGCCCATCGAATCTACGCCGGCGCCGATTTCTTTCTCATGCCGTCGCATTACGAACCATGCGGCCTGAGCCAACTCTACAGCCTCCGGTACGGCACGGTCCCCATCGTGCGCGAAACCGGCGGCCTCGCCGATAGCGTCGTCCCCATCACAACCGCGAACCTCAAGAACGGCAAGGCCACCGGTATCATGTTCACACCGCGAACGCCCGAAGCGCTCATGGACGCCTTCGGCCAGGCACTCGAACTGTACAAGCAGCCCGATGTTCTCAACGCCGTCCGCCGCACGGGCATGAAGCAAGACTTCTCGTGGGAGCGTTCATCCAAAACATACGTCAAGCTCTACCGCGAAGCCATCGCGCGACCGTGATTTGCGCGCAATGGCGTATGTATGCTAGGATTATCGTCCATTGAGACGATGTTTGCTTGACGAGGACGCCGCCTGATATGTGCGGGCGCGATTCGCGATAGGCGGTTGAAAGGAGAAAGTTGTGAAAAAGGGCGTTCATCCGGACTACGGTCTGGCGCGAGTTTCGTGCGCGTGCGGAAACACCTTCGATACGTGTTCGACGAAAAAGGCCATCAATGTTGAAATCTGCTCGGCCTGCCATCCGTTCTTCACGGGCAAGCAGAAGTTCGTGGACAGCGAAGGCCGCGTCGAACGGTTTCAGAAGAAATACGGGAAGAAAAGCTGAGCTTGCATGGAGCAAGTGATGCACGACAAACTCCTCGCGATTGTCGAGGAGTTTGATCGACTTTCGCGGGAGATGGGCACGCAGGAAGTGGCCTCGAATCCCGACGTGTATCGACGACACGCCAAGGCGCAATCGGACCTCCAGGAACTGGTGGCGTGTTTCCGCCATTACCAGTTAAACGTGACGCGCCTCGACGAGGCCGATCAAATCCTGCGCGACGAAACCGACCTCGAAATCCGCGAGATGGCCGACGAGGAAAAACGCGACCTCACATCATCGCTCGATGAACTCGAAACGCAACTCAGACTCCTCCTGCTCCCGAAGGATCCGCTCGACGCGAAGAACACAATCGTCGAAATCCGCGCCGGAACCGGCGGCGAGGAAGCGGCATTGTTCGCAGCGGACCTTTTCCGCATGTACAGCCGGTACGCCGAGCGCAAGGACTGGCGGCTCGAAGTCATGAACACGAACGCGACGGGCCTCGGCGGGTTCAAGGAAATCACGTTCAAGATCACCGGCGAAAGCGTCTACAGCCAGCTCAAGTTCGAAGGCGGCGTCCATCGCGTCCAGCGCGTGCCCACGACCGAGGCGCAAGGGCGCATCCATACGTCGGCGGTCACGGTGGCCGTTCTGCCGGAAGCCGATGCCGTCGAAGTCGCCCTCGACGCGAATGACCTCCAAATCGACGTGTACCGCTCGTCCGGGCCGGGTGGACAGAGCGTCAATACGACCGATTCGGCCGTGCGCGTCACGCACAAACCGTCGGGACTCGTCGTAACGTGCCAGGACGAAAAATCGCAGCACAAGAACAAAGCTAAGGCCCTTATGATCCTCCGTTCGCGACTGTTGGCGCACAAGATCGAGGAGGAGGCCTCGGCGCGTTCCGCCGACCGGCGCAACCAGGTGGGCAGCGGTGACCGCAGCGAACGCATCCGCACGTACAACTTCCCGCAGAACCGATTGACGGACCATCGCATCAATCTGACGCTGTACCGCCTCGAAGCCATCGCGGAAGGCGATATACAGGATATCGTCGACGCGCTGATCGCCGCCGACCGCGCGCGGCGTCTCGCCGAAGCGTGATGAGCGACGGCTCGGCATCTCCCCCCCACTCCACATTCGCAGAGCGTTTGACTGCCGCGGCTACGCTGTTGGCGCCCGTCACCGAAACGCCCCGCCTCGATGCTGAAATCCTCTTGGCGCATGCGTTGGGAATCGCGCGCTCGGCCCTGCTGGCGCGCTTGCGCGAGCGTGAGGACGCGCCGGGATTCGACGCACTTGTCGAACGCCGCGCACAGGCCGAGCCTATCGCATACATCCTGGGCACGTGGGAGTTTTTCTCGCTATCGTTTATCGTGCGAAAGCCGCTGCTCGTACCGCGCCCCGAAACCGAGCACCTGGTCGAGTCCGTAATCGAGCATATCGGCGAACGGCCCGCGCACATCCTCGAAATCGGCACCGGCACCGGTTGCGTCGCGGTATCCATCGCGGTCAACGCACCACAGGCATCTGTAGTAGCAACAGATATAAGTGTAGAAGCCATCGAAACGGCCGCCGAAAATGCGCGCCGACACGCCGTCGCCAATCGGATGACATTGCGTCGCGGCGATCTCTTCGCAGCGCTCGAACCGGACGACGGCCCGTTCGACATAATCTGCTCGAATCCGCCGTACGTCGAAGCCAGCGCGTGGGACGGCCTCTCCCCCGCTATCCGTCTACATGAGGACCCCGGCGCCCTGCTCGCAGGCTCTGAAGGTCTCGACACAATCGCGCGCATCATACGCGAAGCACCGCCCTACCTCCGGCCCGGCGGCATGCTCACGTTCGAGATGGACGACGCCCAACGCAACAGCGTCGAATGCCTTCTTCAAGAAGCCGGTTATCACGACATCGCCTTCAACCGCGACCTGGCCGGCCTTAATCGCATCGCCTCAGCAAGCACCTAACCCTTCCGCTCAATCCATGTCCATCCACGTCCGTCCATGTCCGTCCATGTCCGTCCGTGTCCGTCCGTGTTCGTCCGTGTTCGTCCGTGTTCGTCCGTGTTCGTCCGTGTTCATCCGTGTCCGTCCCTGTTCGTCCGTGCTGTTCCCCACGCGCTCCCTCAATTTGCTACACTATCCGAAACGAACAACCTACGAGGAGAACAAAATGGCCAAGCGTGTAGCGTTTGCCGTGGCGGCGCATCCGGACGACATCGAATTCATGATGGCAGGGACGCTGCTGTTGTTGGGCGAGGCGGGGTACGAGTTGCACACGATGAATATCTGCAACGGCAGTTGCGGAACGGCGCTCGAAGACCACGACGCAATCATCGCGCGGCGCACGAACGAAGCGCGCGACGCAGCGCACACGCTCGGCGCGGTGTTCCACGAACCGCTCGTCGACGACCTCGATCTCTTCTACGAACGGCGGACCGTCGACCGGATGGTATCGGTCGTGCGCGACGTACAGCCGTCGATCATGCTCCTCTCGTCGCCGCAGGACTACATGGAGGACCACACGAACGCGTGCCGCGTCGCGGTGACGGGCGCATTTTGCCGGGGCATGCGCAACTATCCCGCCGACCCGCCGCGTCCCGTGTACATAGGCGCGGTTACGCTGTACCACGCGCTGCCGTGGGGACTGCGCGACAGCCTTCGGAACACAGTCACAGCAGGCCAGTACGCTGATATTACCCAAACACTCGTGCGTAAACGCGCCGCCCTCGCCTGTCACAAGAGTCAGAAAGAATGGCTCGACGCAAGCCAAGGCCTCGACAGTTATCTCACAACCATGGAAGACATGGCGCGCGAAGTGGGACGCCTCTCGGGCCGCTTCGACTACGCCGAAGGCTGGCGTCGCCACCTCCACCTCGGTTTCTGCGCCGAAAACGCCGACCCGCTGGCCGACGCGCTGGGCGATAAGCTCATCGTGTCGGAAGCATACGAGCGCGCGCTCTTGGACAACGCCGCGAAATGAACCGGAGCATTCGTTGCCGTAGATTCGGGATTTGGGGTTTAGGGTCTGGGGTTTGGAGAAGACCTCTTTCACTTCATCGCCGTTCCCGATTTCGAGCAAGCTGTCCTATTCGTCCTATTCGTCCTATAAGTCCTATCCCACGCCGAACGCGCTCGTCCATTTCCCGTATCGTCCAAACCCCATCCCCCAAACCCCAAACCCCAAACCCCGCAATGGATACCTTGTGTCGCGTTCGTTGAAGTTCAGACTTTGCCTCATGATGTTTCTCGAATACTTCGTGCCCGGCGCGACCGTGCCGGTACTGAGCCTGTATTTGAAAGCCCATCTGCATTTTCCGGTATACCAGATCGGCGTGATTCTCGCCATGCCCGCGCTGGCGGGATTCCTCGCGCCATTTCTGATGTCGCACATCGCCGACCGCTACGTCAGTTCCGAACGCCTGCTCGGCCTATGCCACCTGTTCGCGGCGATCGCGATGGTCACGCTCGCGCAACAGACGCGCTTCGTGCCATTCCTCGCGATGTACTGCATCCACGGCCTGCTCTTCACACCCACCTTCGGACTCACGAACGCAATCGCGCTGCACCACGTGCCCGACGCCAAGCGCGACTTCGGCGGAATCCGCATGTGGGGCACCGTCGGCTGGGTCGTCGTCGCATGGGTATTCGGCTACTTCTGGCTGCGTGGCGGGATCGGCGACGACCGGTTGCCGCACGCGCTGTATGTGTCCGCGTTCATGTCCTGCGGGCTGGCGGCATACACGCTGACCTTGCCACGTTCGCACGTCCAGGCAAAGGACCGCTCGACGCTCATGTACTGGAACGCGCTCAGGGTATTCAAGCAGCCCGGCCTGATCCTGTTGTGCGTGCTGACGTGTGTCAACAGCATGGTACACCAGTTCTACTACTTTGGGATGGCCCCATTCCTAAACCAGCTCGGTTATCGCAGCAGCTACATCATGCCCGCCATGAGTATCGGTCAAGTCTCGGAAGTCGTCGTACTCGGAATGCTCGGCGCATGCCTGTCGCGACTCGGCATCAAACGCGCCATGTTCATCGGCGCGCTCGCGCAAGGACTCCGCTACATCGCCTTCGCAATCGGCGAACCCACTGGACTCCTCATCGCCGCCATCGCCATGCACGGGATCTGCTACGCCTTCTTCTTCACGGCGGGCTACCTCTACATCGACCAGCACAGCACGCCCGAAACCCGCGCCGGCGCGCAACAGATCTTCACGATCATGATCTCCGGCCTAGGCGTGCTCGGCGGCTCCCTGGCATCCGGCTTCACCGGTCAACTCTTCACCGGCTCAACCAACGGCCACATCCACTACGGTCTCTTCTGGCTAGTCCCCGCCGTCGTCGGCCTAGTCGTGGCAGCAGTCCTCGCCACACGTTTCAAAGAACAACCTGACAGATCCTGACCCATTGCTACATCTGAACCTAAAAAAAGCAGTCGGAACTCAGGAGTCCGAATTCATCAGGTCAATCATGTCAGAAAATGCCGCAGGAGTATGAGTGCATTGAACAGCAGGGCGATGCTGCCGTGAAGTAGCGCGCCATACCAGATCGAGCCGGTGCGCACGGCTAGATACGCCAGCGCGAGGCCGACGGGCAGCGAGCCGAGTGCTTCGAGTTGGGCCTTGCCGACGTGGACCATTACGTAGGGAATGAGTTGCATGAGCATGGCGGCGTAGGGGCCGTAGTTTTTCTTGATACCGAAGAGGATGAATCCCCTGAAGAGAAATTCGGTGCGAAAGCATAGGAAAATGAGCGTCAGAATTTGGCTGGCGAAAAACGCGCCCCATGTCGCGTAAGAATTTGCGACGCTCGCGTAGTATTGCTGGAATCCGGGGTTTAGGAACAGGACGACGAAGCAGGGAATGTAGAGCACGTAGAATAGCGCACACATCTTGAGTCCGAGCCGCACGTTGCCGAGGCCGAGGCCGTAATCGGAAAGTTTCTCGCGCATCGCGAAGACGATTAACAACGGGAAAATGCCTTGTAGTAGGAAGGTCTGGTCGAAGTGGACGTCGGCACAGGTTCGAGCGAAGGCGACGCCGCCGATGGCTTTGAGAAGCGCAGGGAACCATTCGAGTGTGCCGGGGTATTTCGGCAACAGGAGCGCGACGGCGGCACATGCAACGATCAGCGTGGGCCGCCAATGGGCTTCGACTTGGCGGAGTTCGCCACGGAGCACTTCGCGCGCGCGTGCAAGAGTCGTACGCATGCGCATGTCTTAGGCCGACAGCGGCGTGTCGAAACGGCACGAAGATGTTGCAGCCACAAATGCCATCGCCTGTCCTCCAATGAAAGAAGTCGGCGGCTCTGCGGTTCTTCCCATTTCCGACTCTTCGGCAAAGGGCGTCATGTATTTTGCAAAAGTTTACTTGCTCTCAGGAGCAGGCGCAGGGCCTCATTGACTGCTTCGTCGCCGGGGAACGCTTCTGCAATATCGGGTTCGAGAACAACGACATTCTTTCCGATCCTGTGCTTGGGGTCAAAGCGTCCTCTTGGCAAAATGGTCATTTTCGAGAGGTCGTACTCCTCGCGCAGTTCGTAATCATCCTGCTTCTTGATAGAATGTTTGCTCATTCTTGGTCGCCTTTCTTGCGCTGATAATCCGGATGG
>CAIYET010000702.1 GCA_903925285.1 Candidatus Hydrogenedentota bacterium
CTCTGACGTTACCCGTAAAACTTGGCTAGCGATTGCGACCATAGAATGCAAGAACCTGCCCATAGGCAAAAAAAGCCACCTTATCTTCGTTCCTCAAAAAGCATAAACACTGCATCCATTCATCCATAGTGTACACGCAATATCCGAAACCGTCAAGATCTCCCAATTCCCAGTCTGCGAAAACCTTGCGCGCGTCTGGGCCGCAAAGGCCATTCCTACCGCGCGAGAGTCCCGCGATCCTTCAACCAGTCCCGATCCATGCGATAACCAGGCAAGCGCCAAATCCCCCATTTGCATCATTTCCCGTCTCTATGATACATTCCAGACGCTGAACGGCCAATACCAATGCCGGGCGGTTAGCTCAGTTGGTTAGAGCACCTGCCTTACACGCAGGGTGTCGCAAGTTCGAGTCTTGCACCGCCCACCAGTTTCAACCCCTTGAAAACCCCCGTAAACATTGGTGTTGTTGCCACCCATGCCCACACGGCCAACACTACTATTTTGTTCGCCAATAGTGCGCGACGTTGCACCATTATGAACCGAAATGCGTCCAAAAGGTGGGCGCATGGGTGGGCGCACATTGGACGCGCTTTCCATTACCTCCACAACTTTGTGTTGAAGTTCCGGCATCGTCGGCAACGTGGCAATTGCCCCGCCCAAGTCTCGGAGATTCAAGTGCGTATATCGCGCCGTCATGGCCGCCGTGGTGTGCCTCATAAGTTTCATGGCGGTCTGCATGTTCACACCACTCTGTGCCACCATCGTGCAGTAGCTGTGTCGCAACGCATGAATATCGAGCGTCCGGCCCTGGGTGTCTTTCTTGGCGATTTCAGCCGCCTTGAGATCTGCATCGAACACACGAATCATCTTCTCGGACATATCGAACAGCGGGGACGTATCCAGCGATCCCGGAAAGATCGCCACGGACTCGCCAGAATACCCCAGGAGACGTTTTCTTCGCTCGATAAGGTATTGGCACAACTCAGCCGCCAGCGCTGACGGCAATGGGACCTGAGCACCACGGCGTGCCTTTTCATCCGCCGCCCGCAACTCGATGTGCGGCACACTCGCATCAAGGCGCACTTGCCCAAGCTTCACAGATCGCAGTTCTCCGTATCGAAGCCCCGTAAACATAAGCGTCCGGTAAATCATTGCCCGTGTCCGGCCTATCCATTCCAGCTTATCCATAGTTTCGGGTTTTAGCTTTGTCGCACTTCCCCGATTCTCGGATGCTTCCTCCAGCGGTCTCCGCTCAGCGGCATCGAGTAGCTTGCTGAATTCTTCCAGCGTCATCACACGCCGTTCGCGCCTCCGGTCGGCCTTCTCGTTTACCATCGGTAAGCCCTCGAACGGATTCACGGCCAGCCGGCCGGCCCGCACAAGCCAATTCCCGAACGCTCCCGCCGCCCCCGCGTGTGCATTGCGCGTCCGTGCGCCCATACCTTCGGACACACGCACGGAGAGCCAGCGCTCGAGTATTGGCCGACTCAGATCGGTTAGTCGTTTCCAGCCGCACGCATTCACCACGGCGTTGACAAGCCATTCACGATGCTCAACGGTACGCTTAGAACGTTGCAGACCTCGCATGTTATCAAGGTGTGCTGCGATGTGCGCCGTCAAGGGCGTGGCGTTCCATTCCGCCGTCGCGGCTTCTTCGCGAGACACGACGC
>CAIYET010000703.1 GCA_903925285.1 Candidatus Hydrogenedentota bacterium
CGTTTGACCGCTAGACTCATTTTGCCGTCGCTCTACCGCTGATCAGGCAACGCCGGTGCTTCCGCCTCATCGCAGCCGAGCATGGCAATTGCGTGGATAAGGTCCGGCGGCAGGATTTCGAGCAGAAGGTTTACCTCTTCCTCGAAAATGGGGCGGGGCGACGGCGCTTTGATGGTGACTTCATAATTCTCCATTTGTGATTTCTCCGGTGTTCCGGTTGCGGCTGGGGGTTGAGGATGGGGCCGCCAGCACCGTACCGACGGCCCCGTTTTCACGTTGCCTCACGCAGTATTCTGGACGGCAAGTCTTTCGCGGTGGGCCTTCAGTTCCGCGTAAATGGCGGTCGTTTTCGCCTTGGCCTGCTTCCATGCCCAATAAGCCACTTCCGCAGAACCGCGACCTTGAATCGCTTCTGTGGTCGCCCACCGTAGCGCCGCACCCTTTTCGGCCATCTCCCGGTGTGCTTCGGCAAGCTGCTCATCGAGAGTCATCGCCGTGTTCTGCTCCGCAACCACGCCGCCGCTAAACGGGGCAACCTTCACTTCTGTGTCCATTCTCATGACCTATCTCCTCTACGTCGTCTGGCCTTGAAGCTTCACCCGAACCATTCGGGGTACCAGCTTCGGCCTCTTCTGAAAAGGAAGGGGAGGGCATTCGGTGTGGGAAGTCCCCACATGGTTTGTGGGAAGAACGCAACATACTGACGGTGCTGGTTTTAAGAAGGCTTAATGATTTTCGGCAAGAGAAGAGAAACAGCAGAAAATGTCTCGTACTGGTACGAAACGAACATTAAGCGGAGAGAGAGCGGACGAACAGTTTGAAAGGCTCAGGCGTTCCAAGCTATGTCGTCGATATCGGGCAGATAGCAAAACGCCTTGTTTTTCTCGAAAAGCGGGATGCACTTTGTCAGATGGTAGGCCAACGGGGTTTTTTCAGGGTTAATGTCTATCGTGGCGATGGTTCGCGTGCGATTATTGGATGGAGCCTCCTCCAGTTCGGCACGAGCGATATACTTGCGCACCCTGTCAATATTCATACTAATATACTTTACTGTCTTGTCGTGGTCATCCTTGACTGTCGCAGGTTTTCCACCCTTCCGAGCCACTTTGTCCAACAATTCATTGAGTCTAGCCACATGGTCCTCTTTGTCTATTACCTCATCTAGACTGAGCATTTTTTCCCCGGACTTATGCAAATCTAGTTGTTCTTGAAGTATGTTACGGGCTTTGAATGTCTTTGAAATCCCAGACTGTGTCATCATCTCTTCTCTCGGATCTCCGCTTATGCCGTACTTCTTGGCAGCCGCCGGGTCTTTAGGTTCTCCTGAATCAATGTCTCCACCAGCCACCTCATACCACAGGTCCTCCGCCTTCCATTTCACCCCCGGTGTTCTAAGCAGGCAAGCGACCAAAGCCATTCCATGAGATTTGGTCTTGGGAAGAGTTAGTGGGGTACCTCCTTGGAATCTGACCCGCCACACCGCGCCACCGGGAGCAAGCCGGAACACATTCTCTTCCATCCCCATGCCCGACGCCAAAGTAATCCCGTGTTGTGCCGCGACCAAGGGTCTTAAAGGTGACGTGCATACCAAACTCGTATGTATCATATCTACATGTAGCACATCGGAAAGTTCAAGGACACTGACCTTTCCCGTGCATTGTCCTGTCTGGAAAAGCTGACGTATCTCCCGTTGTTGTCGCGTCTCCCATTGCCTCATTTCCTTGATTTCTTTGACAACGTGGCGATACTGGTCCCGAATCTCTTCGATTGGCTCACTACCAGAAACAAATAGCCGTTGAACGACTTCTTCCTCAGATTCTTCCAACCAACTTATTCCCTCTTCAGGGATTCTTGGTTTATGCTTGAATGGATATGCGCGCAGTAGCAAGACCGGAGTTTTCATGTCGCAGACCAAATCCCTGAGCCGCCGGTGACCGTCAGTGCACCCGATTGAGAAATCCACGAAGGCACGAACCCGTAATGGGCCGCAATCGATATGTGCCGCGAGCGACCAGAGTCTTTCGTCGAGTCTTTCCGGGCTAAGTCCCTTTTCAGGCTTAAGCTCAAGTTTGTTCACGATTTCCGATAAGAACGCGAGCAGCTTGAACTCAAGGATGTGGTCATGGACTTGTCGTTGCAGTTCAATCTCGGATTCCGGGTCGAGCTCGCGAAGGAGGTTATAGTACTTCTGTGTCGAGTCAGGGAGCTTCTCGTAGGCCTCCGTGGCTTGAATAGCTTGTTCTCGCTTCGTAATTAGCGCAAGAAACTTGGATTCAAAGAGGCTGTCAGTATCAAGCGTTTGTTCCGGTACGCCCTGCCCGCCATCTAGTAACTGCCCTAACGTCCATGTCAACGTCTCGCCCGTATCGCGCAAGAATGGACTGATGATGTCATATACGCCCTCGAAATAGCTCCGCCAGTCAGCCAAAGGCATTTTCATATGCGCTCTGGACAAACCGGACCAAAACCGAAGCGTGGGAGTCTTCTTTTGCTCCATCTCTTCTATAATCGCCTGCAAATCCATTCTGACTGACTTCCCTTCATCTCTTTTGGTGTTCCGTTCAGAGTCATTTCATGGGCCAATAATAGCACTTCCGTCGATCTTTTCTATTCCCTGCCAAAAAATGTTCGGCACACGCGGATTGTGGGGCAATCCCACATCACTTGCAGGCCCTAAGAAGGTGAGGCAAGGAAGCGGCACTGTAGCCGTAGCTGAGGCCTTAAAGGATAACCGCTCCGCAAAAGCGGGGCGAGGTAAAGGAGGATGCCCTAATGGGGTATTCGCTCGTTGTAGTTGAAGTTGGTCGTAAGTTGGTAGCGCAGGGGAAAACCCTGCAAGAAGTGCGTACGGCGACAGGGAAAGATGTTTCCCTGAAAACGTACGAACAATGGCGCGAAAAAGCGCGCGAAGATGTCGCCCAGATTGACGACATGGTAGCGATCATCAATCAACAATTTGGGCGCAAGGCGGCCATAGCCGTCGAGCGCCAGCGTCTGCACGAGGAGGAGTCGAAAATCGACGCCTTCCTGCATGCGCTGAACGTTACGGCGCCGGTGTCGGTGAGCGCGTCGGAGACGCCGGCTACGGCGTAACCCGAACCAGGGGCTGGCATGATTTCTGTCGGATCGTGCCAGCCCCAACCTGGAGACAGTCATGAGCAAGAAGAATAAGAAGCATAGTATGTCGCGCCGTGAGAAGGCGGCCGCCATGGCAAGCCTTCTTACAGCCGCACGTCATCTTGAGGATGCCACGGGCAGCGAGCGCGGCACGGCCACCGAACTATACAGCAAGGTGACGCGCAAATCATCGCTGGTCATGTGCCCGGACGATCAAGACATGCTGTGGGTACGTCGGTTTGATGGTAACGCCATCAACACCTTCACGAAACCCAACGTCTCTGAAGAGAACATTTTGACATGTGTCGCCGAAGAGGAAGAATGGGTTGGCGGCGCGAAATACGGGCGCGATGTCGAACTGAAGTCGTATGTAATCGGGTTGCCATAGGCGGCCTGGACGGGTATGAGGCGCAACGGGGCGGTCAGCCTCGGGTTGGCCGTCCCGCGCCAGAAAAAGGAAAGGATGTGAAAAGTGATTACTGAATTCCCGGTTGTGAGGCCTTACGAGGCCGAAGACCTCTATGCCGCCATCCAAGACGGCACGAACATGTCGGTTCAAGTAATAACCGACCCTAACGGGCATGTGCCCCGGCTCGCCCCCAATGGCGATCACGTTGAAGATATCCTGCGTGATCTACAGAGGGCGTTCGAGCACCCCATGGACCTTGACCGAATCTCTTTGGACGAGCTTTGGCAGAAGGTAATTCGGCTCGACCAGTCGATGACCCTTCTGCGCGTTCATCAAGGCGGGGTCCTGAAGTTCATCCTGCTGAAGTTGCGCAACAACCGAGTACTCTTCTACGA
>CAIYET010000704.1 GCA_903925285.1 Candidatus Hydrogenedentota bacterium
AGATGGACTGTTTCGCCACAGGTATACGGCGCCGATTCCGTCGCGGCGATCCCAGCACCCAACGTCAACGTATACGTGATTGGCGCAAAGGCCACGGACACGCTCTGGTTGCCGGTCACGGTCACGGTATTGGTACTCGAAATCGACGCATCATTGTCCGTGCCTGTCCACCCGACTATCTTCTGGCAAGAAGGTATCGTCGCGGTAAGGTGTACAACGTCGCCGTAGTGATACGGACCAGGCTCCGTGGTGGCAATCCCCGGCGAAAGCGTCAGCGTGTAGACGAGTGCCGCGAATTCGACCGATACAGTCTTGTTACCCGTCATGGTTACCGTATTAGTCGTGGATGTGGATGGCACGACATTGGCGCCGTTCCATGCCTTTACCGAGTAACCCGGACTTGGGGTGGCGGTGAGTGGCACGATGCTTCCGGCGGGCTGCGGACCTGTGGCCGGGGCCAATGTGCCGCCAATACCGCCGACGACGGACGTCGTCAACGTGTACGTCGAGCTTGCCGACGCCAGCAGCGCTATGGTCGAATATCCGCCCAGCGACGCCGACGCCGCGCCAAACGAAAGCAGCACCGACACGAACATGGCCAAACACAGACAAACGGCAAAGAACGGATGCCGCCCCCGATACGCTGTTTGGCTCCCTACAGTAATTCTCATCGGGTTGCGTTTAGAATTGAACAGTTGATGGCAAGACATTTCCCTAGCCCTCCCGTTTATGTTCTCACTACCTCACAATCAATAGACACTTACCCAAGCTTGTTGGCAAGTCCCTCACCTTACAACATTTCGCAAATTCTACAAAAAATCAGCACGAAAATCAAGAGAAAAGAGAGATATCGCCTGAAAAAGGAGGTCATTTTTTCGCATTTCTGGAAGAAGGTATGGTTAAGAAAACTCATCCTTGGTTCACGGAGGGCATTCCGAGTTACGCCCGGCGTCGCGTTGTCCACTTCAATGTGATGGCGAACCCCATGGTCGAATGGACGGCGCAACAGATTTGGATGGACGACCTGCGACCTGTGTACGGAACAGCGGGGAGATGAGGATTGATCGGCAGGCCGCCACGACCCAATTTATCCCTTGACGGAAATCAGACGCGCATGAATTCTTCACGATCGATTATTTGCGAGGCACAGCCGCCTATCGCCCCCGCAGAATCATGGGACTCGGTTACGATTCTAAGGTAGTCTTGCCGTTTGGAGTAGTTTGACTCCGAGTTGGACAGGACGAATCTGATGGAACTGGGGTATTGCACTCGCATTATCGAGGGAGTAGTATTTATTGGACAGCACGGGTGACGGCGGGAACCGTGACGCGCGTAGGGTTCCCTTCGGCTTGGTGTGTGTAATGCGGCATGCAGTGTAGCTTTGGGTATCGGCTTCTGGTTTTGCGCGGGGAGGTAGCAGGCATGACAAGAGTATACAAACGGGGTTGGGCGATCTTGCTGACGATGTGCGCAGCCTGGTGCTTCGGGGCGCAGGCTTCTGTGGGGCCTGAAACGGACTCAAACAATGTTTATTGGGATGACCAGTTTCCCGAGCCTGGAACGGATGGGGCGGTCTTCACCTCAACGAGCGATCAGGCTGGCAATGTCTACGTCGGGGGGAACTTCACCGTTGCAGGCCGAGTGAAGGCAAGAAATGTGGCCAAATGGGACGGCACGTCGTGGTCCGCTTTGGGAAGTGGGACGGATGGCTGGGTCCAAGCGTTGGCGGTCGACGCTTCGGGCGCCCTCTATGCCGGAGGCTACTTTCAGGAGGCGGGCGGCATAGAGGTGGACGGCATAGCCCAATGGGATGGCTCGTCGTGGTCTGCTTTGGGCTCCGGCACTAAAGGCTCTATCTATGCTCTCGTGGCGGACAGTTCTGGCAATGTCTACGCGGGAGGTTCCTTTTGGCAGATAGGCGATATCTACACATCTTGCGTGGCGATGTGGAATGGTGCGTCGTGGTCCGCCTTGGGGACATCCGTGGACGACTACGTCAATGCGCTGGCGCTGGACAGCGCGGGAGATTTGTACGTGGGCGGGTGCTTTACGCATGCCGGCGGAACCGCGGCCAATTGCGTGGCGAAGTGGAATGGTTCGTCTTGGTCGGCCATGGGCGCCGGGGTAAGCGGAGGGGCTTTCTCGTGCGTTAACTCTCTTGCCGTGGATGGATCGGACAACGTCTATGTGGGAGGGCAGTTCACCGTCGCGGGTGAGAATCCGGCCACGGATTTAGCCAAATGGGATGGCGCGTCGTGGTCGGCGTTGGGAACCGGTGTACAGGGTCCGGATCTTGGGATTGACGACCTCCTCGTAGACGATTCGGGCAATCTGTACGTCGGCGGGTTCTTCTCAACGGCCGGCGGCATTCATGTGAACAATCTTGCCAAGTGGTCCGGGACTTCGTGGTCGGATGTGGGCAAGGGTACGGATAGCTGCATCCATGCCCTCACGAAAGATAAGCAGGGCCACATTTACGCCGCAGGTGTATTCGAATACGCCGGCGGGGACTACAATGCGCCCGCCGCAACCTTCACTCGGACGGTCGCCGAGTGGAACGGCACCTCGTGGTCGGCGTTGGGTTCTGGTTTTGTAAACGACATCGTTCGTTTTCTAGCCCCATCAAACACGGGCAACGTGTATGTTGGCGGAGACTTCACCGCGATTGGCGGCGTTTCCGCGGGTCACCTTGCGTCGTGGGATGGGGTCTCGTGGTCGATGTTGGGCGGCGGGTTAGGCACTCCCGCCACGACTATCTCGGGACTGGCTGTCGATAGAGATGGGAACGCATACGCCAGTGATTCGTTTGCTACGACCGCCTACAACGTTATTGGCGACGTGGCGAAGTGGGATGGCGCGTCGTGGATTCCGGTGGACATGGGGAGCCGGAACATTGTCGAGCGGCTCGCAGTAAATCCGGCCGGAACTCTTTTCGGCTCTGGCTCTCTTTCGAACTGGGGCGGCGCGCCGAGCCATATCGTGCAAAGGAGCGGCTCGTCGTGGTCGATCGTGGGAACAGCCGAAGAAACGCGTTCGCTTCTGGGATGCGACAATTCGGGCAACCTGTATGCCGCGGTAGGCGGAGGCATTGCAAAGTGGACCGGTTCAACCTGGCAGGCGCTGGGCGGTGCGATCACTGGCTATTATGTCTCCGCGCTGGCGGCAGACAAAGCCGGCAACGTGTACTTAGGGGGGAAGTTCTCCTCCGTGGGAACCGTGGCGGCCAACAATGTGGCCAAGTGGAACGGCACGTCGTGGTCGGCCCTGGGAACCGGCACGAATGATCGTGTCGAGGCGTTGGCAACGGACGATGCTGGCAACCTCTATGCCGGAGGATTCTTCTCCTCCGCTGGCGGAAAGCTGGCGAACTACCTGGCGAAATGGGACGGCTCGTCGTGGTCGGCCCTAGGAAGCGGCACCGACTACATCGTTTACTCGTTGGCGGTAGAACGGAACACGTTGTTTGTCGGCGGATGGTTCGCAATGGCAGGTGACCGGTTTTCGGGGCTTTTTGCCGTTTGGCAACCGAGGGTGAACCAGAGCGAAGCCGTCGTTTCCGCCAGTCCGAGCGCCATGAGTATCGGCGACGATCCGTTTGGCCTTTACAGGCCCACGCTGCAAATCGCGTCCGGCGCGACCGTCTCGTGCGATGCCGGCCTGCCCGTAACGGTGACGCTGGCCCGTGCGGATGAGATCCAAGTGGGCGGAATCCGGGTGAACGGCGCCTTTGCTCTGGCGCCTGCCGTTCGTTTCGACGGTGCGGGCGCAACGCTGCGGATTGAATTCAGCGAAGACGATGTTGCGGCTTACGGCGTGTCCTACACGGATTTTCAGGCCGTACGCATGACGTATCCCGCGGACTATCCGGCAACGAAAGAGGCGAAGACGATCGTCTCCTTGGGCGCGGCCGTACCCGTTCCGATACGTAAGGACAATGAAAAACAGATCTATGCTATCAGCGTTCCCTTTGCCGGTGGCGATGGCGTCTTCGGGGCCGTACCGGGGCCCGCGATTGTGACGCAACCTCAATCGCAGACGGTGAACCCGGGAGCGAGTGTCGGTTTTAGCGTTTCAGCCGCTGGGATTTCTCCCTTTAGCTATCAGTGGCACAAAGGGAGTACTGAAATCGTCGCTGCAACGAATTTCACCTATCGGATCGCGTCGGCGCAGCAATCCGACGAAGGCGCCTATACGTGCATGGTGTCGGATATCGTCGGCGGTGTGACTTCGAACACAGCGACGCTCACCGTCAACGATCCGGTTTCCTTCACGACTCAGCCGGTGTCCCAAACCGTCAATCCCAATACGCCGGTCTCGTTTACGGTTTCGGCGACGGGGACTTCGCCTCTGAGCTACCAATGGCGGTTGAATGGGACGGCTATCGCAGGCGCGACCAGCGCGGTGTACAGCATCGCATCTGCACGAGCTGCGTCGGCAGGCTCGTATACATGCGTGGTGAGGAATATCGTCGGCCCAGTGACCTCCGATGCGGCGATCTTGTTGGTGAACACGCCCGTTTCAATCACGGTGCAACCGCAGGCCGTTTCCGCAAACATGGGAGCAAGCGCGAGTTTCGGCGTTGCGGCCGTGGGCACGCCGCCATTGTCGTACCAATGGTGCAAACACGGTGAGGCTATCCCCGGTGCGACAGACGCCGTCTACGCCATCGCACAGGTGCAAGCCGCGGATCTGTGGACCTACACCTGCGTGGTGTCGAATGTCGTGGGCCCGGTGACATCCGAGCCGGCTGCGCTTTCTCTGAATATCCCCGTGACGATCGCTACGCAGCCGCAATCGCGGACGGTAAACCCGAACAGTACGGTTTCCTTTGGGGTTGTGGCGTCGGGAACGCCCCCGTTCTCCTACCAGTGGCAAAAGAACGGCGCTCCCATCGCAGGCGCGACCCGCGACGGGTACGTCAACTTGTCGGTCCGTGTGGACGACGCGGGATCGTACACATGCCTGCTGAGCAACGTAGCCGGCAGTATCTTGTCCGCTGCGGCGACCCTGACGGTCAATACCCCGGTCACGATTACGGCACACCCGCAGTCTCAAACTGCCAATGCCGGAACCTCGGTCTCATTTACCGTCGCTGCAACGGGGACGGCGCCGTTGAGCTACCAATGGCGCAAGGATGGTGCGGAGATTCATGGCGCAACCGGTTCTACATATACCGTTGCGACGGTTCAGCAATCTCACGCGGGCACGTATGTCTGCCGCGTGTCGAACGTGGTGGGTCCCGTAACGTCGAATTCCGCTCTGTTGACGGTGAATGCTCCCGTCTCGTTCGTGGCACAACCGCGATCGCAGACGGTCAACCCTGGCTCGTTGGTGGTGTTGAGCGTGACGGCGGCTGGTTCGCTCCAGATGAGCTACCAATGGCAGAAGGATGGTAACGCCATCGCGGATGCGACCAATGCAACGTACCGCATCGCATCGGCCCACTCAACTGACGCGGGCGCGTACACGTGCGTGGCAACGGATCCGGTGGACAGCGCCATGTCGGACGCTGCCATACTGTCGGTGAATGCACCGCCGGTGATTGAAGCGCAGCCGCAGTCGCAAATCGTCAATCCGCATGCCGCCGCTGCATTTGAAGTGACGGTAACGGGCACGGAACCGTTGAACTTCCAATGGCGGAAGGATGGCGTGAACATCGCCTCGGCGACAGGGCATGAATACGCTATTGCGAACGCGCTCAGCTCTTACGAAGGCGCTTATTCATGCTATACGTGGAACATGTGCGGCAACGCGACTTCCGATTCCGCAACCTTGAGCGTGAATGTTCCGGTGTCGCTGACCACGCCGCCGCAATCGCAAACGGTGAATCCCGGCTCGCCGGTATCGTTCGGTGTAATCGCGACGGGTACGGCGCCCCTGAATTACCAGTGGAGCAAGGACGGCAACCCGATTCTTGACGCGACTGGCGCCGTGTATGTCCTTTCAGCCGCGCAATTACCAGACGCCGGCGTATACGCATGTACGGTTACGAACGTCGTAGGCAGCGAGTTATCCGTATCGGCAACGCTTGCTGTGAACACCCCCGTATCCTTCACCTCCCAAGCGGAGTCCCAAACGACGAATGTGGGAACGCCGGTGTCGTTCATCGTAGATGCGGTGGGCACGGCCCCGCTGATTTTCCAATGGCAAAAGGACGGAACCGCGATCTCGGGAGCAACGAACGCGACCTATACCCTCGCTTTGGTGCAGCAGTCCGACGCGGGCGTGTACAGATGTTCGGTAACGAATGTCGTCGGCAGCGTCCTATCGGATCCGGCGACCTTGGCTGTGAATGTGCCGCCCAGGATTACCTCACAACCCAGTTCCGTGACGGTGGTGGCCGGCGAAAGTGCAGCATTCGCGGTCGCCGCAAGTGGAACGACGCCGTTTTCCTACGAGTGGAAGCGCAACGGTTACAGTATTCCCGGCGCGACATTGTCCAGCTATTTCGTGTCGAACACGAGTCAATCGGACGGGGGGTACTACCTCTGCGAGGTAAGCAACATGGCGGGCAGCGTGTCTTCCCACCCGGCAGCACTCGTCGTGAACGTTCCGGTGTCTTTTACGTCTCAACCGCAGTCACAAACGGCGAATCTCGGTATGCCCGTAACTTTTGGTGTGAGTGCGAGTGGCACCGCGCCGCTGAGTTACCAGTGGCAGAAGGACGGAAACGCGATTGCAAACGCGACGAATGCCAGCTACAGTATTCCAGGGGTGCAAACGACCGATGCGGGCTCGTATGCGTGTACGGTAACGAACGTGGCGGGCAGCGCATTGTCCAATGCGGCGGTTCTCGTCGTGAATGTTCCGGTTTCTTTTACGTCACAGCCACAGTCCCAAACGGTGATCGCAGGAATGTCCGTAGCGTTCAGCGTGAGCGCTGAGGGCACGACGCCGCTGAGCTACCAGTGGCGCAAAGACGACAACGCGATCGCCGGGGCAACGAACGCGACGTATGAGATCGCATCGGCGCGGATTGTCGACGCTGGTTCCTATGTGTGTGTGGTGACAAATGCGGCGGGCGGCGCGCGGTCCAATGCAGCGGCGTTGGTTGTGAACGTTCCCGTGTCTCTGACCGCTCAACCGCAATCTCAAACGGTGATCGCGGAAACCTTTGTGTCGTTCAGCGTAACCGCGACGGGCACGGCGCCGTTGAGCTATCAGTGGCGGAAGGATGAGAACCCGATTGCGGGTGCGACGAACGCCGTCTACTCAATCCCGGCCGCGCAGCCGTCCGATGCCGGTTCGTATGTGTGCGCGGTGGCCAATGTCGCCGGAATTGTGGTTTCGGATGCCGCCGTCCTGGTGGTGAACATACCTCCTTCGATTACGTCGCAGCCGAGTTCCTTGACTGTTGCTACCGGGGAAAGCGCGACGTTTGCGATAGCCGCGGGTGGTACAGCACCGTTTTCGTATGAATGGAGGAGAAACGGTTACAGCATTCCCAGCGCCACGTCGCCGAGCTATTCGGTGTCGAGTGCACGGCAATCGGACGGCGGTTTCTACTTCTGTGAAGTAAGCAATGGGGTCGGCAGCGCGACCTCGAACGTGGCCACGCTGACGGTCAACGCGCCCCCGCAGCAGCCTGTCGCGGATTTCGGGGCGTCGCCACGGCTGGGCAGTGCTCCGGTGGCGGTACGGTTTACGGATACATCGCAGTATCGCGGCCTGACGCCACGAGCGTGGATGTGGATCTTTGGCGATGGCGGCAGAAGCAACGAGCAAAACCCGAGCCACAGCTATCTGACCGCGGGCGTGTATTCGGTATCGCTGTTCGTTACGACGGATGCCGGAAGCGATATCATGTCACGAACGGGCTACATAACCGTCTTCGGCACCGAACAATCGCCGTTAGTGGATTTCAGGGCCGTGCCGCAATGGGGCGTGGCGCCGCTGCATGTGCAGTTCACGGATGCGACGCAGATGAACGGGCAGACGCCAATATCGTGGCTATGGGATTTCGGTGACGGGAGCTTGGATACGGCACAAAACCCAGTCCACACCTATACGGATGAAGGGACGTATGCCGTGTCATTGACGGTCGTCACCGACGGCGGAAGCGGAGTACAGAGTAAAGACAACTATATCGCCGTGTCGAGCACCGGCGAGGGCATCTCCATGTGGATATCGGATCGCTCGGCAGTGGCTGGAACCATGATCTCGATTCCCCTCAATATGTCCGCGCCCGACGGTGTCGTCCTGCGAGGCGTCCAGATCGATTTCAGTTACGACGATTCGATCCTGGATCCAGAGTCCGTGGAGGTGCAGTCGACCGCATTGACAGGTTCCATGAGTTTTGCCGCCAATACAAGTACGCCTGGCAAAGTGTCCGTGAACTTGCTTGGAGAAACCGGCGAGATCCGCGGGCTGGGGCACTTGTTCGACGTGGTGGGACGTGTGCGCGCGGATGCCGTGGCCAACCGGTGCGGCGCGCTCGCGTTCGACGCGGTTTACCTGTACGATCAAGACACAAATCCCTTGCCCGTCGTCTATTCGGACTCGGCAGAGCTTTGCGTCGGCGATGGGTGCACTCTGGGCGATCTTAACGGGGATGGACATGTCGAGATCGGTGACGCACTGATCGCGCTTCAGATCGCGGACAACAATCGCGAAATGGATGCCTGCTCGTTGGAGTCGGGCGATCTGAACGGCGACGGGGTCATCGACAGTGCGGACGTTGTCATGCTGCAGCGGCTGGCCGCCGGATTGCCCCTCAATCCCGTGAGTGCTGCGAAATCGGGGCAGCCGGACGAAATGCTGCTGAGTGTCGTTCTCGGGCGGCAAGACTTTGTCATCGTTTCACTGGATGGTGCGGCGGGGCAAGTAGGCACGGACGTGGATATTCCCATCTCGATCGACAATTCGCAGGGTTTGAGCGGCTTCGACGTGTGGCTGGCGTGCCCGCCCGAGTTGACGTTGGTAGGCGTGTTTGAAGGGAGTGTGCTGCCCGAAGGGTACATCGATTTCCGCACGGAGGCAGGATATGTGAATGTCAGTATGGGGCAGCCCGAGGGCGTAGCGGCGCTGAAAGCCGGGCCTGGGACGCTTGCGGTCCTGCGTTTCCACATCGGTGCAATGCCGGATAACGGCAAGGCGGGTTTGCGGATCGAAAAATGCGCGCTGAAGGGCCAGTACGGTGACAGTTTCTCATGGTATACCGCCGTGCAAAAGATCAACGCCGAGATCCTCGTTAGAGAAGCCGGAGAAGGAGAAGGAGAAGGAGAAGGAGAAGGAGAAGGAGAAGGAGAAGGTGAAGGTGAAGGTGAAGGTGAACAAACCGGATCGCTGAGCGTTGCGATCGAACCACCAGGAGCGATCATTGACGGCGCTCAATGGCGCGTTGACGGCGGTGCTTGGCAGAATAGCGGCGTGACGCTGCCGGACCTTGCTGTCGGCTTGCACGTTGTCGAGTTCAAAGGCATCTCGCCCGAAGCGTCTTTAGGTTGCTTCCGCTCTTTAGAGAAGCCCTGGATTACACCCGCTAGCCAGAGTGTCGATGTAACCTCTAGCCAACTTGCCACAATCACGGGCACTTACGTCTTGTCGGAGAAGGCGTTAGCCGCCAGCGCGCCCGGAAGTGTCGCCCAAGGCAATGCACTGCTGATTGCCTCAGCGGGGTGTGTGCTGCTGGCGTCTCGTAAGCGGCGGAAGAATACTCCAATTGGATCTTGATTGAATGCGTGGAGCCCCATCGTTACCAGTCAAGCCATTCGATGGGGCCTTTACATTTCCCACCATGTCCGTATGGTGAAGAAATTGGATCGCATCGCAAATCATTCTGGGGTAGTCCGTTGAGAGCCGTTTTCGGGGCGGAATTTCGGTCGAAATTGTAAATGCTTGGGCAGATGATTTGATTAGGGCATTCGTCCGGTAATTGGCATGTGTCCGCTTCCGCTTGATATTCATTTACGATTCAAGTCTTGAGCGCCCAGTCGCAGAACTTCGCGCGGGGCAGGGGTGTGGTCATCCAGGATTGGTCGGGTTCGGGATCCTTGAGGACCTCTTCGACCGTCTTGAGTTTTGGCATGGGTACCGCGCGCGTGTGGCCCTTGGTTGCCACCCACTTGACTTGTCGGAACTGCTCGATCGCCAAGAAGATCAGATTCGTGAGCTGGCAGTCGCCCACGACGTAATCCATGACGGCCTGGTAGTTGCCTGCCTGCCATTGTTTCGGCGCATCGGCGCCGGCCATCAATTTTACTTGTTCGATGCCCATGGCTTTTGCCACGGCGGCCAGGCCGACGGGATATCCCGTCTGGTTGAAGAATTGAAACATGGGGTCGTAGCTTTTGAGAGCGATTTGGGCGGCGAGTTTCATGTTTTGCGCGACATGGCCAATCCATTTGAAGTCGAAGCCGAGGCCGTTCCACGCGCATATCCTGAACCCACTGTTCTGCATGTCCGCGAGATATTGGAGCAATTCTTCGGCCTTCTCGCGGGTGATGTTGAGCGCGGGCGTAACGCTTCCGGTTTCCTTTGGCGAAAACCAAAGGGTCTCCGTTCCCGCATGCACAACCGTTGCCGCCACGGAGATGTGAAACGGCGCATACTTCTCGAGGTCTTCGTGGCGTGCCAGTTCGAAGATGTCGGAGATTTCGATGTCCACGCTTAGCAGTTTCATGGGGTGGTAAGTCCTCCTAGACTCGATCCAAGTGCGGTTTCGTAAACGGCAATGATATTTTCGACGGGGACGTCGTCTTGGAAGACGTGCGAGGGCGCGAGAATGAGGCCGCCGTCTTTACCGACGATATCGATCAGGCGTTTGGTAGCTTCGCGGACTTCGGCGGCGGATGCAAAAGGCAGCAAGTCCTGCGTATCGATGCCGCCGTTGAATGCAATGTGCGCGCCGTACTCGCGCTTCAGTTCTTCGGCGTCCATACCTGCGGCACGGGCTTGAATTGGATTGAGGACATCGACGCCGATCTCGATCAGGTCCGGGATGATCGCGCGGACGCTTCCGCAGGAATGATATTTGACCTTCACGCCGAATTGTTTGCACATCGCGATGAAGGCGGCCATGCGGGGCTTGAGATAATGCCGCCACATGTCGGGCGCCATTAACAGGCCGTCTTGGCTGCCGACGTCGTCGTTGTACTCCATCATGTCGATGAGGCCGCCTCCCGCTTCGAGGACGCGGCGCGTGCGCTTCATCAAGTATGCCTGGACGTGGTCCATAATCACTTCGGCGCGTGCCGGCTCCCATGCGAGGTCCGTGAGGAACCCCTCGAACCCGCGCAGGAACCAGCTAATCTCGAAGATGCCGCGGCTGTGTCCGCAAACCCAATACGCCGCGTTCACACGCGCGGTTTCGGCGATATGCGAATAGTCCCACCAATCCGGAGACGGCCACGCATGCTCCTCGATGGCCTCGATGGTTTCGGCGTTGCGTAGCGGGTTGTGCGCGAGGTCCATGTAGAATCCGCACGACGTTTGATTCGGACGAAATCCAACGCCCCAAATGTCGCAATGTATGTCGCCGTCGATGATCGCAATCGTCGGGTCCGCATACGCGAGCGATTTGCACGGTCTTGCGAATTCCGGCTGCGCGCCGCGCAGGTCCATGCCGAGCCGTTCCGGCACGGAGTCCGTTGGTTGCAGGCCGAGCCGTTGGCGCAGCTTCTCGACAACCTCGTCGCGCGCCGAGAAGTCGATGGCGACGCGGTCGGGCTGCCGGTGCGCGACGGCCGCTTGCACGCGTTGCTTCGCGTTCACGGCTTGCTCACCGCGCGCATTTTCGCCAGGACGCTGTGATGACGCCCATAGAACATGTAGATAATTAGTCCCGCGATGAGCCACAACAGCAGTCGCCACCAGTTGCTTGAAGGCAGCGAGAACATCAGGATCGTGCAGAAGCCCGCGCCCAGCAGCGGAATGAGGGGCGACCACGGGCACCGGAACGGGCGCTTGGCGTCGGGCGCGATCCGCCGCATGATGAGCACCGCCACGCAGACGATTACGAAGGCCAGCAACGTGCCGATATTAACCAGTTCGAGCAGGACGCGCAACGGGATCAGCGCCGAGAACAGTCCCACGGCGACACCGGTCAAGATCGTCGATTTCCACGGCGTGCGGAACTTTGGATGCACGGCGCCAAAGAAGGAGGCCGGCAACAGCCCGTCGCGCGCCATGGCCAGCAGTACGCGCGGCTGGCTCAGCATGAGGACCATCTGCACGGAGGTGAGGCCCGCCAGCGCGCCGATGGATACGATGAACTGCGCCCACGGCAGTCCCACGGTTTTGAACGCGGCCGATACCGGCGCGTCGATATCGATATCCTTGTATGAAACCATTCCCGTGAGTACCACCGCGACGGCGATGTAGAGCACCGTGCAGATCAACAGCGATGCGATGATGCCGAAGGGGACGTCGCGATGCGGATTGTGCGCTTCCTCGGCATGCGTCGATACCGCGTCGAAACCGATGTACGCGAAGAAGATGATCCCCGCGCCCGCCAGCATGCCGATCGGCTGTCCGCCGGGTCCGGCGCCCCAGACGAACATCTCGCCGAAGAAACTCAGACCCTTCCAGCCGTACGGTGCGAAGGGATGCCAGTTGGCCGGGTTGACGTAGAACGCGCCGACCACGATGACGAAGAGGACCACGAGGAGTTTGATGATAACCATCGCGGCATTGAACCGCGCGCTCTCGCGGATACCGATGACGAGGATAATCGTCAGAATCGTCGAGATGACCAAGGCGGGTAGGTCGATAACCGTGCCCGTCGCCATGAGGTGTCCCGTGGCGATGTTGGTATCGAACGGCGCGCGGCTAAGCGCCTCGGGGATCGACAGTCCGAATAGGCCGATAAAGTTCTGGAAGTAATGCGACCACCCGTGCGCGACGGACGATGCCGACATCGTGTATTCGAGCACGAGATCCCAGCCGATGATCCATGCGAAGACTTCGCCCAGCGTCGTGTACGCGTAGGTATAGGCCGAACCCGCCACCGGCGCCATCGACGCGAATTCCGCGTAGCACAGTGCCGCAAAGACGCACGCCACGCCCGACACGAGAAACGAGCCGATAATCGCGGGGCCTGTCTTGTCGTGCGCGACGGTTCCGACGACCACGAAGATTCCCGCGCCGATGATCGTGCCAATTCCGAGGGCCGTCAGCGAATACGGTCCCAGTACCCGCCGCAACCGGTTTTCACCTGCCATCTCCTCCATGAGGAGGTCTAACGTCTTTCTCGCGAAGAGTCTTTTCATAGTCGGCATTCGTACCCCAACCCGCATTCAAGCGACGGCCAAGAATACGGAGATCCGGCGGGGCAAGTCAACGTTGCGAAAGTAATTGTCAACGTCCCGCCTGTAGGGCCTGTTCCCGATCCGCCGGCAAGGTGCCGAAATTTCGCATGGGCGGGTGAGGAGCGGGTATCGGAAGTTCGAGGTCGCGGGAACGCATTTATGGCGGGGCAAACGGGTAAAGTCGTTCGTGATCGCGCTCATAACGCGGAATTTGGCGGCAGGCTGTTTTCACGCGCCGCTTTCCACGTTGCGGCCATGCGGTTGCTGTGGTACGATTAAGTTGATCGGATGAGTACGATGTGGCGTTTCATACATTTGACGGATACGCATCTTGGCAGCATGGTGGACGGGGAGTGGAACAACCGCTTCTTGTGCACGATGATGCCCGAAGTGATGCGGTGTCTTCGGCGCGACCTCGCGAAGTTGCGGCCCGACTTTATTCTTGTCACGGGCGACATTGCGAGCCATCAGTCGCGCGATGCCGTGTTCGCAGCGCGCGACCTGCTCGATTCCCTTGGATTTCCTTATTATCCGATGGGTGGCAATCACGACTTCCCGAGCGAACGGATGCGCGAATGGTTCATCGAGGCGTTTCACTCGCACCTGCCCGGTGGCGACACCGTGTATTCGTTCACGCACAAGAACCTGCATTTTTGCGTACTCGATGCGTGGTGGAAATGGCGCGACGATTCGCTGTGTCCCGTGGCCGAGCAGTCGTTTCACGACCCTGCGGCGATCTCGATGCACGGGGCGCGGTGGGCGCTTCCGCCGCATGAATTCGCATGGCTCGAAGACGATCTGGCCGCGCATTCCGGCGTACCAGCCATCGTCGCCACGCACTATCCCGCGATTGCGATCCCACGCCGGTTGCGGCGCGCGGGCCTGCGCGATGCCGGCCACCTCGACAATGGCGATATCCTTGTCGAAATGTGCCGGTGCCACCCACAGGTCAAAGCGGTGTTCAGCGGCCACGTCCACATGCACATCATCGAACCGCTCGACGGCATCACACACGTTATCACAGGCTCGATGCCCGAATTTCCCTGCGAATACCGCGACGTGCGCGTCTACGACAACCACATTGAAATCCACACCTGCTCCCTGAGCGACACTTCCTTCGCAGGACGCTCTCTCATCCCCAACCGCGATTACACCGCCGGCATGCCCGAAGACCGCAATGTCGTGATACCGCAAGTCTTTCCCGGTGATGATGTGGTGCAGCGCCCGCATTCTCAGCGCGATCTCCATGCCTAGGTCGTTGGTCATATGGAACGGCGTTCCCGCAAGTTGACAGAACCGCGTTGCGTAGCTACAATGTAGTTATGAATGAACTGCGTTTCGCCTGGGACTCGAAAAAGGCGCGTGCCAACATGGATAAGCATGGCGTCTCGTTCGAAGAGGCGCGGGCGGTGTTCTATGACGAACACGCCGTCGAGTTTTACGACGACGGGCATTCGGAGTGGGAAGACCGCTTTCTGCTCTTGGGTCTGAGTTCCCGATTGCGTCTGCTTCTGGTCTGTCATTGCTATCGCGAGGCGGCAGGAGTCATCCGGATCGTTTCCGCGCGAAAAGCGACGGCGTCCGAATCCGCGCTTTATCGGAGGTACTGATATGAAAGCCGAATACGATCTCACGAAAATGAAGTCTCGCAGGAATCCCTACGCCCGGAGGCTCAAGAAGCAGATAACCCTCCGTTTGGATCCGGATGTCATCGAATATTTCAAGCAGAAGTCCGAGGAAAACGGAATTCCCTATCAAACGCTGATTAACCTGTATCTTCAGGATTGCCGCGCAACGCACCGTGATCTGAAGATGACGTGGTCATCGTGATCGTTTTTCCGTTTCACGCCGGTAAATGTCCACGTCCCGCATCTTGCATTACAGCATCTTGCATTCTTACAGAACAAACCTTCACACTGGCACATACCGTATGAAGTCTCGGTTGGAACGTGTTCATCAGGCGGGTGAACCGCAAGGAGGGAGCGATGCCGGACAAGAAATTGGGCGTATTGGTTCATGGCGCGGGCTGGGTGGCCGGTGAGCATATCAAGGCGTTCACCGCCAATCCGCATACCCGAATCGTGGCGATTTCGAGCCGCAAAATCGAGAGTTGCCGCAAACGCGCCGACGAGGCCGGTCTCGATGGCATTGCCTTCTACACGGACTACGAAAAGGCGTTGGCGCACGAGGGCGTGGATATCGTGTCCGTATGCACGCCGCAACACCTTCACGCCGCGAACACGATTGCCGCAGCGGAGGCGGGCAAACACATCGTGATCGAAAAACCAGTTGCCAACAGTCCGGTCGAGATGCGCGCGATGCTCGAGGCGGTACGCAAAGCCGGCGTGCGGACGGTCGTGAGCTTCGTCCTGCGCTGGAATCCGCTGTTCGATACGATCAAAGCCATGGTCGCCGACGACACCGTGGGCGATGTGTACTGCGTCGAGACGGATTACCAGCACGATATCGCCAGTTGGTGGACTGGCTATGAAGAGGCGCGCACGAAAGAAAAAGGCGTCAGCGCGCTCCTGACCGGCGGCTGCCATGCGATTGACGCGGCGCGGTGGTTCGCTGCGAAAGGCCGCTATGGCGCGGCCACGCCCATCGAGGTTTTCGCGTACGCGGGCGGGTACCGCAAGGGCCTCGAAACGGAATACAACTACTTTACAAGTTCGTGGCAGAAAGCGCCGCCGCTCGAATACGACGACCTCGAAATCGTCCTGATCCGCTTCGATAACGGCGTCCTGGCGAAAGTATCCGTGAACTACGGCTGCGTCATGCCCTACGCATTTCCGATCGAGATCTTCGGAACGCGCGGCACGATCAAGGACAACCGCGTCTGGTCGCACAAGTTCCCCGGCCAACGCGACTGGATCACGATCCCGACCATTCTCCCCGAAAGTGCCGACGTGTCGCATCACCCGTTCCAAGGGCAGATGGACCACTTCGTCGATTGTATCCAGGGCGGCATCGAGTCGCACTGCAATCTCGAAGACGCCGTCAAGACCCACGAAGTCGTGTTCGCAGCGCAACAATCCTATGTAACGCGGCAACCCGTGAAATTGCCGTTGGAAGGTTCGTGACTTGGCTCGATGTTGTTGACAGTCGCGTCGTTTCTTCCGTACACTCAGGAATGTGCGTGTGCTCCAAACAGAGGTGCAAGGAGAGGAAGATGTTTACTCGGTTGCCATTGATTTTGCTGTTGACGGTTCTTTGTGCTGCATGCGCCAATGGAAATCGTATCGAACACGGGGCGCAACAGCCATACGATGACGCTAACGTAAGTACACCCACTCCTACGACGGATGCTGCGCCCTTTGTGGCAGCGGCTCCCGCGCCGGAACCGACGCCTCCGGCCCCTGTTCAGGCGGCGCCCAAACCGAAGCGCAAAGCGGCTACCGGTGGCGCAGTGGCTCTCAAAGAAGGACAGTGGTAGCGCGATGTGCTTAGATCAAGCATTTCGCGGAATGGTCATTTCTGCCATGCTCGGCGCGTTGTTCAGTTCGAGTGCTTGGGCGGGCAATGCCGTCTTGATGCAGGAGAAGGCCAAGGAACTCGTTAGCGTCAACGAGCAGGCGATTAAGGAACTCCCTGGCATTCAAGATAATAGCCGGATTAAACTCGAAGCCGACATTGTTCGGCGAGACGGAAAAACGGAGGTGCATGTCCAGCGCCTCTCCATCATCCCTGAACCCAATGCCAAGATAACGCCAGCCAATACAAAGGTTCGGAAGCGGCACATTCAGCCGCCTGTCACGAGTGGTAGGATTGAGACAGGCGGGGGTGCATCTGTTGCGACAAAATCAAACGCGCTGACGAACGAGGACGTAATAGCCAAGGTGGATGAGTTGTCGGTGGCCCATCCGAGCCTGCACTTCGTCGAGTTGAGCGGTGCCGAGGCCAAAGCGATGAACCTCGAATCCGGGGGGAAGCCGAAGAAGGTGTTTGCCGCTTTTTGGGACGAATGAGCGCACCCATGGCGCAATTTGCAATTTGAAGAGGCGCGGGACTGTTGTTGTCTCTTGCCATTCGAGTAGAGCGAGAAACAGAGGAGGTGTCGGATGGGAACGAATGCAAAAATCCGGGTATTGGGCTTGGCGTTAGCCGTTTTGGCCTTGTCGTTTCCGGTTCATGCGGGAAACAAGAAACTGATGACGGTCGAGGCGGCCAAGAAACTCGCCGACCGCGCCATTGTCGAGAGTATCGTGGGGCTTAAGGTAAAGAGCGAAACCAAAGTTGAAGATCTCGTTGCGCAAGGACACAAGGTCGACGCCAAGACCGCAGCGGCCATCACGGGCATCGAGTACACCGATATAACCTATGATTCCGACAAGGATATCGCAAAGGTTACGGCGCAAATCAAAGTGGGGCGAGTAAAGAACATCCTCGATAACAATATCAATTATGGCGACATAACCGTCGAGCGCATAGCCTTTGCAACTTCAACACCCAGCATGGCTGGTCCCCTCATGGCGCTGCGCGCGGCGGAAATCGATGCGTATGAGAAGATGGCCAAAACGCTGGTTGGCTATAAGATCGACAGCACGACTTCGGTCGAGAATTTTATATTGAAGTCCGACCAGGTCAAGTCGAAGCTTCTCGCTGCCATTTATGGCGCGAAAATGGTCGATTTCAGTTGGGACAGCGATGGAAATGCCCACGTTCGCCTTTCGTTAAAGGCTGATTATGTGCGAGACGTGCTTGGGCAGCGCTTTACGTGCGAACAGCCGGAAATCGTGGTGGAAGGCGTCGGTGCGCAACAAGACGATTTCTCGGCGGCGGGTGGGGGGGCCAAGCAAGGCGAGATTAAGGAGGGAACCATTGCGGTTCCCGTGCCGAACGCCTCGACGGACAAGTCCACGGGCGGCGCGGCTGCCCCTTCGAGGCAACCCTGAGAGGATGGACATGAAAACACATGATCTTGCGGTATTTGTGATATTTCTTTTGGCGGTGTTCGTGAGTCTTTTCGCAACCGGCGTCGGCGCCAAGGAATTTTCGTTCAGCAAAAGCGAGCAGCGGGCAGCCGACGAGGAGGCCAATAAGAAGGCGGCGGAAGCCGATGAGATCGCTGCATTGCTGGCGACCCCTTGTGCGGCATCTCTGACGAACAAGAAGACGGCGGTGGTCATTGCCGAACGTCATGCCGATGGCGGGTTTGTGACGCACCATTCCAACTATGGCCTGATGTTCGCGGAAATCAACACGCGGCTGAATCGGCTGGGAATCAAAACCTACACGCAGGAGGAAATCAACGCCCGGATTGTTCAGGCCCAGACGGAAGCCATATTATCGAACAATCCCGATGCGGCGATTGGCGCGGCTTCCCGTCTTGGCGCGAACTTTATCCTGAAGGGTCTGATCGAGTCCCGCTCACAAGTGAATTCCGTGGCCCAAGTCAACGAGGTCCATGTGACGATATCGTTTACCTTGGTCGATTCGTCTGGGAAGAACCTATCGAACATCTCGGCCGAAAATGAAGCGTGGTCGGGTTCGGATACGTTATCCACCGCGCTGGATTTGGTTCGTGAGAAGGCGGACTGGGTTGTGGCGCGACTCTATAGCGATTATTGCCGGAATATAAAGCGATGAGGGGATCGATACGAGCAAGAGGAAAGGAATGGTCGTGAGACTACGAATGATCGCGCAACTGGGTGTTCTGACCGGACTGATGTTGTTGGGGACGTCCGCCCTTTTCGCACAAGAGACCAAACAGCAAGCTTCGCCTGCGGCAAACGCGGAATCCAAGACAATTGTCGTGTCGGCGGAAGGTCTTGCCGACCCCAATGCGGACGAGTATAAGCGCGACAAAGGAATTATGCTCGATGCGCTTCGCGAAGATGCCAAGCGGCAAGCCATCGAAAAGGCCGTGGGCACGTACGTGGACAGCTCGACGCTTGTCGAGAACTATGTCCTCATCAAGGATCGCGTCCTGACAAAGACGCAGGGGCTTATAAAGCAAGTAATCAAGGAAAGCGAGCCGTGGCAGGGCCAGGATGGTTTCATGCATCTCCTTATCAAGGTCGAGGTGTATCTGACGAAAATAGGCGACTCCTTAAAAGATATGTCCAAGACCGAACGCGTGAGCTTGATCAAGGATTATGGCAACCCCAAGATATCCGTGGCGATCTCGGCGCGAGATGCCGACCGCGCTTCGGGAACCGGCCCGGAAAGGTCCCAGATCGCCGAGAACGTGCTCATCGAGCAATTGACCAAGTTCGGCTACCGTGTCCAATCCGAGGAACAGACGGAAACCCTCAAGACCGAGATATCGGCAAAGGCGCAAATCGACAATCAGGTCGAGACCGTCGTGTCGGTGGCCCGCTTGAAGGCGGCCGATTTCTCGATCGTGGGCGAAGCCAAGTTCAAAAAAATTACAGCCAAACTCCCCCCCGCCAATATTGAAGTTACCAAGTACGTCTTGACCTCGATGTCCATCAAGTGTGTTAGCAACCATACCGGACAGATTATCCTGTCGAAAAACGAAGTGCCGAAGAACAGAAGTTGGGCCGATGAAGATGTGGCCGTCGAGGAAATTGGCAAGTTGGTCGGCCAGGAATTTACAAAAGAATTTTTCGAAGAGCATCTGATGCAACCCTCGAAAATATACCAGTTGAAAGTCCTCGGATTGCCGGATTACGACACCGGCACGATGTTCAAGAAGGAAATGATTGGTCTACGACCCGTCCTGAACGTCGATTTCCGCAACTTCAGCGCTGACGGGATTTCGGAATACGAAGTCGAGTTCGCAGGCACGCGGGGCAATTTCACCGACCTTGTCAACGACACCGTCGTTAAGCCGCTCAATGGCAAGTTCGGCGGCAACTTCTTCAAGTTGGCCTCGGCCCAAGGCGAAGTTGTCAGCGTGCAATTCGCATGCGACAAAGACGTCAAGGCCACCTTAAGCCGCATGGATTCGTTGCCGCCGGCCTCTCTGGCGCAGGCGTCGCCCGAACGCCTGAAGGAATTGGTGAAAGACGAGTCCATAATGAAAAAGGTCGCGGAAGTGAACCCCGATGCCGTAAAGAAACTGGCGGAATCCGGCAGCGCGCTTGCCGGTAACGCCATGAACGCCGTGAAAAATTTTTGAACAAGACAAATCATACGGAAGTTCAACCCGAATAGGAGGAATGCGAGATGAAGACGACATTGATGGCGGCATTGGCACTAGTGGTGGCGTTGTGGGTTTTCGCGCCCATGGCGATGGCGAAGGATAAGCAAACCAAGGCATCGAAAGAGGCCAACGAAATGGCCGACGACGCGATGTACCAGCCCGTCGTGTACGCCAACCAGAACAAACCAGGTCCGAAATTGGTCGTAATCCCCGGCGAGATCAAGAGCAACAACGCAAGTTTCACCGAGAAGGTCACCGATAACAACATCGCCGACTTCGGCGAACTCGAACTCGGCAAGGCGAACTTTGGCGTGTTGGAACGCGGCGACTTGGGCCCAATGCTCGATGAGCTAAAGCTTGCCGCCAACATGGGGGACAAAGAAGGCTTGGCTAAGTTCAAGAAAGGCAAGTTCCAGACGACTCAATGGCTTGTGCGGTTCGACATTCTGAAGGCGGAACCGGTGGCCAAGGTCAAGAAAGGTGGTAGTGGGAGGGCGCTGGGAAATGTCCTGGGCGCCATTGGCGGACAGGGAGCCAACATCGCCGGAGCAGTCGTCGGTTCCGCTGAGGCAGGTTCCGCCGCAGGCATCTGGATCATCGGCATGCGCTACAAAGTCATCGACGCCAATACCAGCGAGCAGGTGGCCACGAACTACTTCGAACAAAAAATGGAGATCGGATCCAAAGGCGGTTCCTTTATGGGCATCTCGAGCGAAAAAGAAAGTGGAGTAACGTTGGATTCGATGGTACAGCGCCTCACTCAACAGTGCGTGGCGGATTTGGACTCCAAGAAATAGACATCGAAGGCCTTTGGTTCGTTTTGTTAACCTCGTCCCGTAAGGGTCGAATAGCGGTGTATGACCACATGCCGACGCTCCAGTAGAAGGGCGTCGGCGTTTTTTATCTTTCCTTTTGCGCGCGAGTGGTGTACATTGTTGGCGGCAGAGTTTTGACGTTACTTGGCGCAACAGGATCTTATCGCTTTAGGCACAAGGGAGGATTTGGCATGATATCGAGGCGTTTCTTTTTCCACACATCCATGGTACTGATGTATTTGCTCGTGACAGTCTGGGCCTCTGCGGAGACTGTTGTGTTCCGCGATTCTACGGGCAAAACGGAGTTGGTTGACACCCAGAACCCTGGGGAACACGCGATGCCGGCGGGGCCGTTGGAAATGTACGGGAAGGCGGGTGGAATTGCGTTCAATGTCTCGTATGAGGACGTGACGCTCCATAACGGCATTGGCTTTGACGATGCGACCAACGGCGCGGCGCGTCGGGCGCGCGTCGGCGAGATCTTCACGTACCTCAACTCGGTGCTGAATCACACGGGTGTCTGCGACGTGAAGTTTACGGTCTCCGATAACGCAGGGGGCGGCGGCAGCGGGGTTCTGGCCACGGGCGGAACCTACTACATGCAAACGGCCGGTTTCGTCAATGGCTTCGCATTCGACCATATCACGACCGGCGTCGATCCCTATGGTTCGATGCCGGACATCCATGTGGTGGTTCATTTTGGCTGGCCGTGGTATCAGGGTACGGGGACGCCGTCCTCGAGTCAGATTGATCTCAAGTCCGTGTTGTTGCATGAAGTGACGCATGGATTGGGTATCTGCAGTCTAACGAACGCCAACGGTACCTCCGCCATTTTCTCCGGCGCCTACGCCAAATGGGATGACCTGCTGGAAACGGGAAATGGCAAGGATCTGTTCGGTGGGAATCCCCCAGCCTTCTTGGGCTTTGCGAGCGACTTGACTGGCGGCGACAACGGCGTGCGTTTCAAAGGTGCAAACGCGATGTCCGTCTATGGCTCGAAACCGCCCATTTATGCGCCCAGTCCGTGGCAAGGCGGCAGCAGTATCGCCCATTGGAACTCGGGCACGACGGGAAACCCGGTGATGGAGCCGAGTATCGGCAATGGCGAAGTGGTCCGTGCGTACCCGCCGTTTGAGATTGGGGCGATGAAGGATATCGGCTACTCCGTTGTAAGCGCCGCCGTGTTTGGTTTCGCGCAGACGCCCACAGGCGGTTGGTTCGAGGAGGGCGCCAAGATCGATTTGAGCGTCTCCGTTCGGAACGCGGTGGGCACTGTAACCTATCAGTGGAAGAAGGATAGCGCGGTCATCGATGGTGCGACGCTTTCCACCTATACGATCAATCCCGCGGTGCTTGATGAGATAGGCTCCTATTATTCCTGCCAAGCGACTGATACGAGCAAGGCGGTGACGACGGTCGAAACAACGCCGGTACTGGTTCGCGTGTTTGCCTTCGGAACCTTGCCGGTTGCAGGCACAATTGGTTTGGTTGTGGCGGCGTTGTTCAGTATGGGCGTGGGCGTGGTCGGAATCCGCCGCCGCCGCATGCGGAGGCTTTAGACTTTATTAGGCTTTAGGCTTTAGGCTGTAGGCTGTAGGCACTGCCTACAGCCTACAGCCTACA
>CAIYET010000705.1 GCA_903925285.1 Candidatus Hydrogenedentota bacterium
GGATCTCAAGGCGGACACCGCATGGGCAGAGGCGGATGCGCCGCTGCGTGGCATCACGCCGGTGATCGAGTTCATCGCTGCCTTCTACGGCGTTCGATATGCGCCAAACACGCGCGAGACCATTCGGGATGAGGCTGTAAAATACTTTGTCGAGGAGGGGCTGCTGCTCCGTAACCCGGACGATCCCAGCCGTCCAACGAACAGCGGCAAAACCGTGTATCAGATCGAACCGGTAGCCCTGCGTTTGCTGCGAACGGTTGGGACCGCATCTTGGGAACACGCCTTGCCGCAGTACCTTGCCAGTCGCGAAACCATTAAACGTGAGATAACCAGGAAACGAGTGTTGGCGCGTGTGCCCGTTACGTTGCCGAACGGCGAACAAGTTGCACTCTCGCCCGGCGGACAGAACCCATTGATCAAGGCGATCATCGAAGAATTCTGCCCGATCTTCGTCCCGGGTGGCGCCGTAATTTACATTGGCGACGCCGAAAATAAATTCGTTCACCTGGAAACCGCCGAGTTAACGGCGCTGGGCGTAACGCTGGGCTCCGCCGCCAAGATTCCCGATGTCATTGTCTACCATACCGCCAAAAACTGGCTGCTTCTGATCGAAGCCGTAACCAGCGCCGGGCCAGTGGATGGCAAGCGGCGAAAGGAACTCAAGGAACAAGGGAAAAGGGACCGTATCTCGACACAGGACATTGAAAACAACGACTGAACATTGACACACACACCATGCCCGCCACCCACACATTCGCCAACCTCTGCGCCCGCCTGAACCGCGCGCCGGTCTACGTCCGCGGCCTGCAGCGTCGCTTCGGCCTCCCCATTCCCGCCGAAGCGCCAACCGTCGCGTCCCCTCGCGCCCTTCGCGGTGAAAACTCCTCCGCCGAGGAACCAAGAACCAAGAACGAAGATACGGAGGAGATATAGATCATGGCCGATCAACCCCAAGAGCAGCCGGCGTCTGGCCCGGCGATCATCCTGTACCAGACCGAGGACGGCCGGAACCGTGTCGAGGTGCGCCTCGACCACGAGACGGTGTGGCTGACCCAGAACCTGATGGCCGAGTTGTTTCAGACGACTCAACAAAACATCAGTCTCCACGTCCGCAACATCTACGAGGAGGGGGAACTCTCTCCCGAAGCAACTCACAAGGAATACTTGTCGGTTCGCCAGGAAGGTGCCCGGCAGGTTCAACGCAAACTGGACTACTACAACCTCGATCTGATCATCGCCGTTGGCTAATGGGGAGACTCGGGACCATAGGCGACGGTTTACACATGAAAGAGTTCGCGTAACCCAACCCAAACAAAGAAAGAAAAACCAAAATGCCGACTCACGTGACGTGCGCAATGAAACGAGGCATCGTCAACCGCAGATTATTCGGCGGATTGTTTGCCTTGCTTCTACTACTGGTGCAAGGCTGCGAGTCCATTGATTGGGGCATGGACCCAAACAGAAACGCGACCGTTTTTCTCAAATCGAGCATTGCTCGCGGGAAGATTGAATTCGAGAATCTCGACAACCACAGACTGTTTTTGGCGGACATCGATGATGATGGCTGGGCAAGGTGTGAACTTCCAGCGGGAAGACATCTCATAACACGTCGAGTTATGTCGACCATGGAGGCAAATGCCACCACGCTATTTCTTATTTCGGCGTCTGGCTGGACCGAAGTGCGCGGAATACTCGATGTCCCGGAAAACGGAGTTGCCTGCTACGTTGGCAATCTCGTGTTCCAGAAAAAAGGCATTAAAGTCGAACTTGAAGGTGCCGCAGCC
>CAIYET010000706.1 GCA_903925285.1 Candidatus Hydrogenedentota bacterium
AGGAGCCCGTGAAGAACGTATCATTCCATTTGGGTCCGATTGTCGCGACACCCGGCGCGATTGAGGCGTTCCGACGTAACAACACGAACGGTTTCGACCTGTTGTCGCGTCATGCTCGTGGCGATTGGGGTGAGCTTTGCGATGAGGACAAGCAGGCTAACGACGCCGCCCTTCAAACCGGCGCCAGACTGCTTTCGGCTTACCAGCTCGCCGACGGTACGAAGCTTTGGCTGATAACTGACGCGGAAATCGACGACCAGCATCACCGTCAAGCCAGCACGTTCTTGTTGCCAGACGAATATTAGGTCGTTTTGAGTTTCGTAACGTTATGAAACTTCCCGCCTCAAGCAATCCCCCCTGAAATACCCGTTAAGCCAATCGCCTGACGGGAGAAGTGTGTCTGCTCCAAACCAAACAACAAATGAAAGGAGAAGTGTTTCCATGGCCATCGCAGTACCGAAAGCCGTATATGACGGAATCCTTGCCGTGAGAGATTCCGGGTTAACGAACATGCTTGACCGGCCCCGTGTTATTGAGATTCTGGATGAAATGGGGCTGGACGAAGCGTCCGCATGGGTCGCCAGCAATAAGACGGAGTACAGCCACGGCATCTTTCAGGGGTTCCAAGCGACCGACGAAGCCGAGTCCTGCCAGGGAGATGAAGCATGAGTCATTTCATCACGCTTGTCATTCTCCCGAAAGGGACAACAATGGAACAGGTCGAGTCGAAAGCGGCCCTGTTGCTTGAACCCTACAACGAGGACATCCGTGTTGCGCCATATCAAACGGGATGCTGCTGTGTTGGCATTCAGGCACGGAAGGAAGTCGAGGCCAAGGTTGGTGAGTCCTTCGATATCAACCAAATGCGCGAAGGGTTCCACAATCTGCCGGAAGAGGAACGTACGGAGACGAAATGGGCCGAGCTTGTTGCTCCGTACAAAGAAATGCGGGCACGGTTGCTTGACGCCCATCCATTGAAAGACAAGCCCAGTCCCGAATGCAAATCGTGTACGGGTACCGGGAAGCGAATGACGCAATACAACCCGGCGTCCAAGTGGGATACGTGGGTCATTGGCGGTCGTTGGGATGGTTGGATTTTCGGACCTGAACGTGAGAAGGCATCCCGTGACGGAAAGGGCGGCTTTAACTTCGGCAGCGAACATCACACTTCGGCAAACAACTGCCGTCCCGTTTCCAGAATCCCCATCGAAGACCCGTATTACGTTCCGTTCGCCATCGTGACGCCTGAATCGGACTGGATTGAGCAGGGCGAAATGGGCTTTTGGGCCATCGTTGCCAATGCCGTGAGCGATGAGCAATGGCACCAGACCGTCAAAGCCGTCCTGTCCAAGTATCACGACCATCTGGCCGTTGTCGTGGATTGTCACATCTGAAAGGACGCGCACTATGGAAGATTTTCAGAAACGTATCAGCCGCGCGGCTCAATCAACGTGGCGAGGGATTGGTGGTGATGTATTGCGCGCCGCAGGCGTCGATTCGATGAGCCGTGATGAAGTTGTCGAGGCCGTGATGGATTACATCCACGATTATGGCCGGGACATGAACGCCATTGCGGAATTCGAGAAGCTCAGCTTTGAA
>CAIYET010000707.1 GCA_903925285.1 Candidatus Hydrogenedentota bacterium
CGGGGACCAGACCCCGAACTGACGCCTGATGAGCAACTGGTGTATGACGCCCTCCTCCGAGACGGCACCCCCCCTGGAACCGTGTTCGTGGATGACTGGCTGCAAGAGCGCTCGCACGAGGAAGGCACACCCGATGGGCGATGACGAGCGCAAAGACCTGTCGGCGACTACCAGCGTGTCCTGCCCAGGGTGGCAGGAACTCTACCGCCAACTTCTTGAGGCGATGCAGGCGCGGGACATGTGGAAACGCGAGGTGGTGTGGCTGCGAGGCAAGCGCCACGCGGAGTTGGCTGAAATCAACTGGCTGCGCCAGCGGATACAAGAGCTTGAAAGCGGTGACGAGGGTCCATTGGAGAGTTTCGACGAGGGGGTCAACCCGTGATGCCGACTCTTGCTTGCCGCAGAGATATGATGGGCAGGGCGCTAGCGTCAATTAGGGATTCTCAGGGGTGTTCGTCGTGTTAGCCATTCTCCTGGTCCGCGAAGGGAGCGTCAGATTGCAGAGAGTTGTTTCCCTCTCTCTGCTCGCGGCTGCTCTGTTCTTCTCGGCAGTCGCCCTTGATGCTTGTGCTACGGGCGGAGCCGGTCCCAGCCTCGCGGTTCCGTCCACTCTCAACACGGACACAACAGCGAGCGCGGCAGCATCTGGGGGCACTGGCTTCCTTGCTTCCGATTCCGGCGGGGTGGCCTTCTTTCAGTGGAACGAAGCAGACGGATCGATTGTCGGTAGCGCCCAGGTCGCGACGCTGTCGGGGATCGCCCCCAAGGAACAAGTGTCTAGTCAGACCTACTCGGTGTCTGGGCAGCGAAACGGCGACAGTATCAGCCTAACGCTCTCGCTCATGGGCAACTTCGTCGGTACGCTCTCGAACGGAACCTTGGTGCTGAACATGCCACAAAAGGATGGCTCGCTGGCACCCGTCACCTTCACCTCGGGAACGGCTACTGACTTCAATCAAGCCCTGAGCGGCCTTCGGGGGACGGCAGATGCCGCGAACCAAGCAGCCGAACAGACGGCCAGTGTTCAGGCGCAGCAGATTGCCATCGACCAGGCCGTGCAAAAGGTAAGAAACGACATCTCTGGCTTGAACGACCAGGTCAAGGGGATGCAAGCAGATGTCCAAGCCGTGGCTAAGACTGTGCAGGCCATGAAATCCGATGTGGACCAGACCGCTTCTGACGAGAAAGTGGTGCTTGCCGAGGCCAAACAGTACCCGGACGGGAACAACGGCCAGGTGTTCGCAGATGCAACGACAGTGACTGCGGACGCACAGGACGTGGTGGCCGACCTGACCAACGTTGCGTCTGACGTTTCAAGCGTGGAGGATGACATCTCTCCCCCCGGTATTTTGGGTCCAGGCATTCGGGACCGTATCAGCGGACTACAGGCAGATTTCGCAGGTCTGACACAAGCGGAAACGGCTCTACCCTCTTACCAGCATTCCAGTGTCTCTGCCAGCGAGGTGAATCAAGCAATCGCATCTGCGCAGGCCGCAGTGACCTCCGCGATTGCCGAGACGAATAAGTACATCGACCAGGCCAACGCCTACGTTAACGCCGCCTACCAGTCCGCAGTCGCAGCAGCGCGTGTCGGAGGAAACTCGCTTCCGGCAACAGGGGAGCCTATAGCCCACATTTCCTAGAGCGAGTGGTAATGGACACAAAGACGAGGGTACCGGCTACTCGATGTACCCCATCAGTTCGCCAACGGACATGTCGAAGGCTCTGGCGATGACGCCAATGTTCTTGAGCGAGACGTTCCGGACTCCGCGCTCCACACCACTGATGTAGGTCCGGTCCAAGCCTGCCTTTGCCGCGAAATCCTCTTGTGACAATCCCTGCTCTCGTCTGAGCCTGCGCACTTCGCGGCCAAAGAGGAGACAAATGTCGCAGTCGCTTGGCATGGGCGCACCATATGCGGCTGCGGCCCTTGAGTCTACGGACTATGAGTCACATAATGGACGGACGGTGAGCTTATGTCGGCGCGAGAGCCGCTCAGTGAAGATACAAAGATAGGGGCGGGTAACGGGGGAGGGTCATGCGGAGAAGGGTCACCATCGTGACGTTGTTCGTCCTGCTCGTCGCGGCTTCCACAATCGCTTTGTCCGGTTGCGCGATGAGCGCTCCAGAGTTCAAGGCGAAGGCTGACAC
>CAIYET010000708.1 GCA_903925285.1 Candidatus Hydrogenedentota bacterium
AGCCTAAAGCCTAAAGCCTATAGGTTTTGCAAGAGGCTCCCATGTCAAAAGCAAGACATAGCTTTCCATGAATTCCAAGTCGTAGTCATGATTCTACATTACCTTTTTCAGCGAGTACCACGCAAATTACCAAGCAACCCAACTCTGTGACGCAACGAATCCCGTTCAAAATACTCCTGTCGTGAGTCGATTTGGAAACTTGCCATCGCCAGGGATAAGCCGTAAACTCAAGTTACACTATTTCTAGATTTAGGCATGGTTTCGCCATCCCCGCGCGAGAAACGCACTTATGAGTACGACCGGAAACGAAAGACCGAGTACTGTCCCCACCGCGAGGGGTGTGCCACGCATGTCGATAGACTCGGCTGTTGCAGTAGCAATCTTCTTCGTGGCGGCGCTAGTAGGAGCTACCTATTGTGCTGTAAATGGCGACTATGCCCGTTTCGAGCAAGGGAATTATGGCCCGTCCGTGATGCTTGCCCTGGGCAGGGGCTACGTGAATCCGGAATGGACTGAAATTCCCGGATTGCGAGACTTTCTCGAGACCAAAACCCGGACACTTCGGATTTCTTCCGAAGAACTCCCCGAGGTCATTCATTGCAGGCCCCTGAATCCGCTACATCTCCGCGAACGCTATTCGTTTGTTACCGTGGGTTTGCTTTGGAAGCTTTTCGGAATTTCCTGGATTGTACTGGCGCCGCTTTGCGGTTTTTTTTATGGGTTGACCGCTTTGGCCGCATTTGCCATGTTTCGATTGATAGTAAACCGGACCCTCGCCATCGTCGGCGCTCTCATCATAATGTTCTCGCCAATAAACTTGTATTTCGTTCCCCATTTCCGGGACTACTCGAAAGCGACGCCTATTCTTCTTACGGTGGCGATCCTCGGCTATCTCATCAAGAGAAAACTCGTGCCGGTGCGGTTGTTTGCCATATGCGCTGGGCTGGGGGCCATGTTAGGCATTGCCTTCGGGTTTCGAAAAGACGTGATTGTTTGCATTCCCATCTCGCTGTTCGTCATCGCCCTGCTTATTCCCGGTAAGCCTTGGGCGCACTTGCGCGTAAAATGCGGTGCTGCGATGGCGTTCATACTTGCCTTTCTGGCGACAGGCCATCCCATGCTTCTGGGCATGAGCGAGAAAGGAGGAAACAGCTATCACGTCATCATATACGGGCTGTTACCCCCGTTTGACGATTTTCTCGGTATGGGCGGCGCGCCGTACCAGATCGCGCGCACTTCCTCGGACAGAGACACTTATATGCCTGTCGAAGCCTACGCCCAGCGCCACGAAGGGCCCTGGGACGAAAACGGAGGGATAAAATCGTATGAGACGACGACGACGTACGACAAGATGTGCTTGCACTACTTCCTCGAGTATGCGAAGACATTCCCGGCGGACCTGTTGCTGCGTGGATATGCCGCCGCATTGCGAGTGATCGAGTACGGTCCTTTCATCTCTTCGGAAGAATCGAGGTATGGTCGTTACCGAATTGCCCTCATCGAGAACATGTTCAACCTGAGGTGGAATCTCTGTAAAAGTTGGTGTTGGATGGTCAAGTATCTGGCTGTTGGCGCATTTCTGTTACTTTGCGGCTTAAGCATTCGCCAAGGCTTTGGCGCAGCACTCCTATTTTTCTACTTCACAGGAATTACGTGTCTGCAGTTTGACCTGAGGCATCATTTTCACACGGAAATCGCCTTCTGGCTGATACTACTGTTCTCTTTGCAATGCGCAATGCGCGGATGCGCGTGGTCTCTTTCCGCCGAATGCCGAGCACACGTGCGCCAAGTGCTCGTTAATCCCAAGATGTTGTGGAATGTCCAAATGCAAAGGGCACTGATGATGGCCGTCCTGTTGCCTGTGGGATTGCTATCTCTGCTCTACGTAACCCGCGCCTATCAGTCCGGCGTCGTAGGCGATTTGTATAAGCGATACGCTTCGGCGAGCATCGAGCCGCTTGCGGTCGAACGCGTGCAGAGCGGTGAGAACAAGGTGTTGTTCAAAGTACAGCAGCGCCCCGATCCCGATAAGCAGCGCGGTTCCGACTGCTGGGACGTCTATCCCGATTACTATGTTGCCGAAGTCGACGCCTCCAGCCCTGTTTCGATGTTCGTAAGCTATACCGGAAGAGAGGATATTCCGGTCACGCTGCCAGCCAGTAGTCCCCACGTGGCAGGGCAACGGACAAAGTATTTCTTTCCCGTCTATGAGCTTGACGCGCGAGGTTGCGGAGGCCCACGCGAACTGCAGGGCCTTGTGTTCTCTAATGAGCAGGCCGACCAACTCAAGGGATTGTACCGTGTAAAGGACCAGGACCAATTTCCACTGTTGTTGGATCTTGTTCTCCCGCCCCAATGGGAATCGCTGAAGCGGTGGAAGTCGCTGCAGCGGGATGTTGTGCCGCTTTATGTACGGGCCAGCCGAGCAAGCTCCCGCAACCTTCTCGTAAATGGCGGGATGGAAAAGTGGACCGATGATGGAAAGGCGCCCGAGAACTTCAACGCAATATTACCTGCTGAAGTCGAGTCGATCCAAAAGGAGACGATGTCTGTTGCGGAGGGGCACGCGGCCGTTAGGCAGGTGTGGAACAAGGCGGACGGAGCGGCTTCGATCTTCAAGCTCTTCGGCAAAACCGTTGAGAACCTCGAACCCTCCACCACGTATGAATTCTACGTGAAAGCCAGCAATCCATCGAAAGACCATGTCGTGATTGCGGTATGGCAACTGACACCGAACGCAAATGGACGCGCACAAATCAGGGGCCAACTGAACCACGGGGTGGTCCGGATAAAACCATGCCCAACATTTACGGAATACGGCGGCTACTTCACAACGGGGCCATATGCGGATGGGCTAGTCATGCTGGTGGCATCCTGTAACGGTCCCGTATTTCCGGCCACAGTGATCTGGGACGACTGGCGGCTTGCCAAGACGGGCGGGGATCCGTGGCGAATTCCTGCGCAAGCATTCGTCTATCCCGAGTGATAATTATGGCGGTACCAGTTTGTCGTATCATAGGGACGCCTTACTCGATTCGGTGGCATCCCGTGAAAGGCACGGCAGGGAATTCATGAAGATAGTCTTCTTCGGCAACGGCACGACGATGAGCGCAGGTGTGCGGCGTCGGCACGTAAGAAAAAGGGAGCGGTTGACATGAGAGTAGCGATTGGCAGCGATCATGCGGCGTACGAGGGCGACTCGCCCTACAAACCCGCGATCATGGCGCATATCGAAAGCCTTGGGCATACGGTGGTGGATTGCGGGACCAACGGGTCGGCGTCGGTGGATTACCCCGATTTCGCGCAACGCGTGTGCGATACGATGTTGGGCGGCCAGGCGGAGATGGGTGTGCTGGTATGCGGCACGGGGATCGGCATGAGCATCGCCGCGAACCGGAATCGCGGCATTCGCGCCGCCGCCTGCGCCAACGAAATCATGGCCCGTCTCGCGCGCGAACACAACGACGCCAACGTGCTGTGTCTCGGACGCCGCATCCTGGCCCTCGACGAGTGTATCGCGCTCATCGACGTCTTTTTCTCGACCCCATTCAGCGGCGGCGAACGTCATTGCCGCCGCGTAGCGAAAATGGGCTGAAGCGATACTTACTCGGCGTTTTGCCAGCCTTGCGAGATGAGTTCGAAGCCTTCGATATAGACCTCTTCCGGGCTGCGCGATAGGTCGCGCCAGACGCAGGTCGTGGCGGCAAGATCGGGCATGGCGCGTCCGAACGCTTCGATGGTCAACCAGCCGTCGTATCCGCCCTGCCGCAACGCGCGGAAGGTTTCGGCCCATGGCACGTGGTCGCGTCCCGGCGTTCCACGATCGCTCGCGGAAATGTGGAAATGGTCGAGCGCGCCAACGTGGGCGCGGATGCAACCGACGGGATCTTTTTCCTCGATGTTGCCGTGGAACGTGTCGTACATGGCCTTGAAATTGGGATGGCCGACCCTTCGGACATAATCGGACGCATCTTCGAGCGTATTTAGGAAATAGCACTCGAACCGGTTCAGCGCTTCGACCGTCAGCAGGACCTTCGCGTCCCGCGCGTATGCCGCGACGGTTCGGTGTACCTCGGCGGCCCAAGCCTTCTCATCTTCCGTTGGGCCTTGTCCGCTAAAGACGCCCAGCGGCTGGTAGAACGGACCGCACAAGACCTCCGCCTCCATCGCCGCGCAACAGTCGATCGCCCACTTGAGATACTCCACTGCGCCCTCGCGATCGCGCGAATCGGGACTGATCGGACTGTGCGCCTTGTCCGGAATCACCGTTACCGCCGTGCATTCGAGACCGGTGTCTCTCAGCGCGCGTCCCACGTTCGCGTAATGAGTCGGCTCTCCGTTGAACAACGGGATCTCGACGCCGTCATACCCCGTCTTCTTCAAATCATCGAAGAGCGGAAAATGCTCCTCGGCCACAAACGGTGTCCACAGCAACATATTGAAACCGATCTTCATGAAAACCTCCCTTTCGTGAACGTCACGAGCGACGGTTGGCGCCAAGGTCGAGGATGACAGTACCTCCGAATCGGGCGGCAGGTCAAACATCCTCTTTAGGTAAACCCAGAATTCAGGGCAAAGCTTGTCATTGCCGCCACATCAATATATCATGATAATGAGATGCTGGAGACTGGCCTTTGCGCATTACGGACATCGTCTGGAAAGAAGACATTGTCGACAAATTCCTCAGCAAACACGGTGTCAGCGTTGCAGAGGCGGAGGAGGCGCTCGTTTCCAGGCCGGTCGTCAGGAAGATGGCCAAGGGGCGCGTGCGCGGCGAGGATGTGTACGCCGCCTTGGCGCAGATCGGCAATGGAAGATACTTGGTTGTATTCTTCATCCACAAGAAGCGCGGCATCGCCCTGCCGATTTCCGCACGCGACATGGACCTCGCGGAAAGGAAGTACTATGCCAGAAACCGATAGACAAATAGATCCGTTACCCGATGACTTTGGATCGGAAGAAGCGGCCGCCGAGTTCTGGGACACGCACAGCATATCGGACTACGAGGAATTTCTGGAACCGACCGGTCTTGAAGTCAATGTCAATCGGCGTCACTTCGAGATCGAGGTCGACGAAGAA
>CAIYET010000709.1 GCA_903925285.1 Candidatus Hydrogenedentota bacterium
GGATATTCCGCAGTGTCTCGGCGTGCTCAAGAGCAACTACAATGGCTAGCCGGTGAACCTTATCCTCGACTGCACGGAGAAGGTCAGCCAGGTCCTCAATCCGGATCGGCCCGTTCAGATCACCCTCGTCTCGAAAGTTGGGCATGCGGTGAAATGGCAAGGCGCGTTTCTCTCGTTGTACACGAGCGCAGGCGAGTAAGCCGCAGTTTGCGCCCACGTGCTCAGGCCCACAGTAATCAAAAAAGGCAGTCATAAGGCCCCGTCTTGTTTTCCTGTCTGTATAACCCACCGCCGGAACGGCTTCCCGTATATGCGACAATTCCATCATGCTCGGTATTTTCACTCCTTCCAGCAACAAGGACTGGCGTCGTTCTGGAGCAGCCCGCGCGGAAGCCTTACGCGTGCTGCTGACGCGGCGGCCTTTTGAAAGTAGACAGTTCCCCGCGCGGGGTGATATCATTGCGTGGTGCATGGCCCGGCCTGATTGCGTTGCGGATTCTCCTTACGTCACGTTTGGTGTGGCACGCGAGTACCGCCGGGAGACTAGCGAGTGTCGCAGGAACGTACAGAAGCGGTGGTTTTGCGCGGCGTGGATTTCAGCGAGACGAGCCGTGTGGTCACGTTTCTGAGTCCGGACCGCGGCCGGTTGGTCTGCATGGCTAAGGGCGTGCGGCGTAAGAAGAGTCCGATGGCGGCTGTGCTGGATACGTTTAATCTGGTCGAGCTTGTGTATTATTGGAAAGATGGACGCGCGATCCAGACGTTGGCGGAAGCGTCGATGCTGGATGGATTCGTGGGCATCAAGAAGGACTTGGCGAAGATAGCGTTCGCGGCGTTTCCGCTGGAACTGGCCGGGAAGGTCGCGCATGAAGACGAGCCGTCGCAGGAGTTGTTCGCGGCGATTATTCGCGGATTGCGTGGGTTGGACGCGTGGACGGGCGCGGTTTCGGTGCATGCGGCGTGGCAGGCTTTGAGGCTGCTGGCGGCGGCGGGATTCGAGCCTTCGCTCGATGCGTGTGCGCTGTGCGGCGCGCCGATAGGTGAGACTGTAGACTGTAGGAAATCCAAACCAGGCAGTTCCTACAGCCCAGGTTTCTCGATGTCGGGCGGCGCGACTTGCGGTGCGTGTGCGTCGGATAGGCGTCTGAGTGCGGCGCAATACGACGCGCTACGGAGGCTGATGCGCGCGCGCGAGGCGTGTGTGCCCATCGAGGCTGTCCCGGGTTTGTGTGGATTGTTGAGCGCCTATGCGGCGCATCAGTTGGAAACGGAGTTTCGTAGTATGCGGGTTATCGTTGAAATGTTTGGCTGAGAATATGGCAACGCCACTGGAACAGATACGTAATTTTTGCATCATTGCGCACATCGACCATGGCAAGTCGACGTTGGCGGATCGCCTCCTCGAATTGACGGGGACCATCGACGCGCGCAATCTCAAGGAGCAGACGCTCGATACGATGGATATCGAGCGCGAGCGCGGCATCACGATCAAATCGGTCGCGGTGCGCATGAATTATCGTGCGAGCGATGGCCTGGACTATGTCCTGAATCTCATCGATACGCCGGGTCACGTGGATTTTTCATACGAAGTGTCGCGCAGTCTCGCGGCGTGCGAAGGCGCGTTGTTGCTCGTGGACGCCGCGCAAGGCGTTGAAGCGCAGACGCTGGCGAATGCCTACAAAGCGATCGACCAGAATCTCGAAATCATCCCCGTCATCAACAAGATCGATCTGCCCAGCGCGGATATCGAGTCGGCGCGGCGGCAGATCCAGGATGTGATCGGTCTTGATGGCGACAGCGCAATACTGACGAGCGCGAAGGTCGGCACGGGCGCGCACGACATTCTTGAAGGCATCGTCGCGCGCATCCCTGCCCCGAAGGGCGACCGCTCGGCTCCGTTGCGCGCGCTCATTTTCGATGCGGTCTACAACTCGTATCGCGGCGTCATCGTCTACGTGCGCGTCATGGAGGGCGTGCTCGAAACGGGTATGCGCGTTTTAATGATGTCCAATGGGGCGCGTTACGAGGTGATTGAACTGGGCGTGATGACGCCGGGCATGCAGCCTGCGAAAAGCCTCGAGGCGGGCGAGGTGGGCTATCTCATCTGCAACATCAAGACGCTTCTTAACACAAAGGTGGGCGATACGGTCACGGCGATACAGAATCCTGCCGCCGAGCCACTCCCCGGTTACAAAGACGTGCAGCCGGTTGTCTTCTGCGGCATGTATCCCGCCGTCGAGACCGATTACCAAGAACTGCGCGACGCGCTCGAACGCTTGCAACTCAACGACTGCTCGTTTCTTTTCCAGGCGGACAGTTCCGATGCGCTTGGCCTGGGTTTCCGTCTTGGTTTCCTGGGTCTGCTGCATATGGAGATCATCCAGGAACGGCTCGAGCGCGAGTTCAACCTGACGCTCGTCATGACCATGCCGAACGTCGCCTACCACATCAAGAAGACCGGCGGCCAGGAACTGCACATCGAGAACGCGTCGAAGATGCCGCCCTCGAACGAAATCGAAATCATCGAGGAGCCGTACATCGAGGCGGACATCCTGTGCCCGACGGAATACCTGAGCGCTGTCATCGACTTGTGCAAGAAGAAACGCGGGATACACGTGCGGGTCGATTACATCGATGCGCGGCGCTGTATGGCGGTGTATCAAATGCCCCTCGGCGAGATCGTGCTAGATTTCTACGACAAGCTCAAGACGCTTTCGCGCGGATATGGTTCGCTCGAATACCGCCTGATCGACTACCGGCCCGGTGAACTGGTCAAGCTCGATATCCTGCTCAACGGCGAAGCGGTGGACGCGCTGTCGTCGATCGTGCATCGGGACCGCGCGGTACCTCTTGGACGCCAGCTCGCGTCGAAATTGCGCAAGCTGATCCCGCGTCAGCAGTTCGAAGTCGCGATTCAGGCCGCCATCGGCAATCGCGTCATCGTACGAGAGACCATCAGCGCCATGCGTAAGAATGTAACCGCCAAGTGCTACGGCGGCGATATCACGCGCAAACGGAAACTGCTCGAGAAACAGAAAGAAGGCAAGCGCCGCATGAAACAGGTCGGCTCGGTCGAAGTGCCGCAAGAAGCGTTCATGGCACTGTTGCGCGTCAACGAAGAATCCGAATAGGAGCTCAGCCCCGGCGTGACGGACGTCCCTGCCCCGAATCCCACACCGGGCGTGTTGCAGCGCTTGGGACACGTGGCCACCTCGATCACCGGGCCGTGGACGTTTCGCAATGCGCTGATGTGGATCGGACTTATTGCCTTCGTGCTGACCGTTCGCTGGCTTTTGATGGAACCGTACTCGATACCCACCGGTTCGATGGAGCCGACATTGCACGGCGATCCGCGCTTCCTGCGCGGCGACCGCATCGCGGTGAACAAACTCGCTTACGGACCGCGCGTCCCGTTCATGAACAAGCGCCTGTTTCATTTTTCGGAACCGAAGCGGTGGGACATCGTCGTATTCAACTCTCCCGATCCGCATGCTGTCCATCCGACGCTCGTCAAACGCATCGCCGGCTTGCCCGGCGAACGCATCCATATCGCCGACGGCAAAATCCACGTGAATGGTGTGCCGGTCGAGCCGCCGCCGGAACTGCAATCCACACTGAACTATACGACGCAGTTGAAACGCAGCAAGGAAGATATACAGACGTTCATCCTGCAGATGATTCAGCGCGACGCCTTCCCTGCAATGCTCAATCCAACCAATCCGGGCGTGCGGGACTTGATGAAAGAGTTGAACGCCATCCGCGGCGAGTTGAACGGACGCAATGCGGGCACACTGGACCAAGCAGAAATCGACCGGCTGTTCAAAGGGCTGAGTTCGTTGAGCATGTACATTGCCGGCGAACTCTTCGGTCTCGAACAGGCGGCGCAATGTCCCCTCCGTTATGGCGTGCAAACAGAGGACGAGTTCTCGCTCGTTCCGCCCAACTGCTACCTGGTCCTCGGCGACAACAGCGGCGACAGCGCCGACGGACGCTACTTCGGATGGCTACCCAACGACAACATTCTCGGACCCGCAGTCTGCACATGGTGGCCCATCGGCCGCTGGCGCGATTTCACCGGGTTCTCGAAAACATGGTGGGGAAAATCGATTCTGTACGGTCCCCCAGTGCTGCTCGTGGCGCACGAAATCGTCTCGCGCATTCGCCGTCGGCGATCGAAGTAAGACCTATCCCGCTGGGTGGTAGTATACCGCGCCTTCCCAATATCGAAGAGGCTGATGTAAGGTTCCGTGAACCTAAAAAAGGCCGTAGGAATTCTGACTCCCGAATTCTGACTGCCTTTTTTAGGGTCAAAATTCAGGGGGCGGAATTCCTTTACGGCGGTGTTGCATTTCTTTAGGGTGCAGCTCTCCTATTACCGATGCAAGCGGCACGCTTCGAGATCGGCCCGATTTGGAGTGCGGCGGCTGCGACGCCGCTTTGGCTCCGTTTTCGCATCGGCGTATCATCCATCCAAAGCGGCGTCGCAGCC
>CAIYET010000710.1 GCA_903925285.1 Candidatus Hydrogenedentota bacterium
ACAACACAAATGAGCATGCAAATTCATTTTGGATTTTGGATTTTGGATTTTGGATTTATCACCCAAAGCCTGCATGTCTGTGTGACGCGGCAACACGCCATAACGTATGAATCCGTGCGGTGTTATGCGCGCCCGCCTAAGCCCCCAATCCAAAATCCAAAATCTAAAATCCAAAATCGGTCGCGCTTCGTATTTGTGTCTGTATTTGCGCTGCGCTGTACTAAGCAGCCGTTTCAACATGTTTTTTTATCCTTTGATGCCCGATCCGAGCGAGCTTTCGAGGAAGCTCTTCTGCGCTGTGAAGTATAGCGCCACGGTCGGCAGGATCACAATGGTGGATGCGCACATGAGCAGATGAAGCCGAACGCCTTCGGCGCCGGAGAAGACGGCCAGCCCAACCTGCACGACGCGCATTGTGTCTTCGCTCGTTACGACTAACGGCCAGATCAGCGAGTTGTAACTGGCGAGAAATGCGAACAGACCGACCGTGACCAGTGCGGGCTTGACCAGCGGCGTCGCCACGCGCAGCAGGAAACGCAGGTGGCCGCAACCGTCCACTTTGGCCGCGTCGAAGTAGTCCGAGGGAAGACCCATGAATGCCTGGCGCATGAGGAAGATCGAGAACGCGTTCGCGCACCAGGGGACGATCAGTGCTGGATAAGTATTGTACCATCCCAACCGCCGGATCATCGCGAAGTTGGGAATCAGCGTCGCTTCGAACGGTACCATCATGGTCGCGAGGACCAAACCGAAAAGCAGCGCGCGCCCGCGAAATTCAAGCCGAGCGAAGGCGTAGCCCGCCATAAGCGATGAAACGACTGCGGCGCCTGTCACCACGAACCCCACAAGAAACGAGTTGAAGAAATAACGCCCAAACGGCGCGGCTTGGAAGGTTTCGATGAAGTTGTGCCATTGCCACTGCGCGGGCAGCAGTTTCAACGTGGGAGTTAGCGCCTCGGGCAACGTCTTGAACGCGGTCGTGACCATCCACAGGAACGGAAAGGTCGTCGCGGCCGCGCCGGTGGCGAGCAATGCGTATAGGAAGAGGCGTTTGATCATTCGTAGTGTACCCGGCGTCCGACCCACCGCCATTGGATGAGAGTTAGCGTTACAATCGTGAGGCACAGGAGCGTGGCTACTGCGGCGCCGTAGCCCCAGCGTTGGTATTCGTAGAAATTCGCGTAGATGTAGACCGTCACGTTTTGCGTGGTGTCGACCGGGCCGCGTCCGTTTCCGGTCAGCGCATAGAGATTGTTGAATGCCTGAAATGCCTTGATCACGCTGATGATCGCGAGGAAGAAGATCGTCGGGGACAGGAGCGGGAGGATGATCTTGCGCACGATCTGAAAGGCGTTGGCCCCGTCGATGCGCGCCGCTTCCTCCAATTCGCGCGGGATCGAGGTCAGTCCGGCCAGGAAGATAACAATCATAAATCCGCTCGCGTGCCAAATCTCGAAGAGGATTACGCAGCATAGTGCGAGGCTCGGCCCGGTGTTCGCAGGTATTCGCCCATACGTCAGCAAGTTTAACACGCCGCGCGGTTCGAGCAACCAGTCCTGTGGTGCGATTCGGGCGCTCTGCAATAGCATGTTCGCCAGCCCATATTGCGGGTTCAACAAGGCACGCCAGATCATGGCCGCTGCTACGGCGGAGGTGACGTAGGGAAGGAAGTAAACCGTACGGAAGAATCCGCGCCCGCGAACGATCCGATTGAGTCCGTAGGCGACTGTGAAACTCAGGATCATGGTAGTTGGAATAGTACCAGTAGCATAGTACGCCGTTACTGAAAAACTGCGCCAGAAAGCGTCCGAGTGCAGCGCCTCGGCGTAATTGCCGAACCCCACGTAAGGTCCTATGCCGTACTTGCCGCCGAAGAGGCTCATATGGACGGCGTAGAACAGGGGGAATGCGCCGAACACGGCCAGAATTACCAGGGCCGGGCCTGCCAGGAACGTCGCCAGGAGCCCGTCGCCATGCACGCGATGTCTCACGCGGTCAAAGGCGTCGTCGAGGCGTTCGAGGGCGTTGTCGAAGATACGCGAAATGGATTCCAGTGCGCTCATTCGTCGCGTCGCTCCACGGTGGCGCGCACATCCGGAGCATAATCTTCGATCAGGTCGAGACTGCGCTGGATGGCGCCTCGATTTGCTTCAATGCCGGCGCGTCCGCGTTCGACCAAGCGACGGCGTTCTTCGGGATCGCCGAACAGGCGTTCGAGTACCGGCAGGAGTTCGTCGGGCGTTGGCACCTGTATCGCGCCGCCGTGGTTGACGAGTTCGCGGGCCGGGTCCATGAAATTGCGCATGTAGGATCCGAACACGACCGGGGCGCCGGCCGCTATCGGTTCGAGTGGATTGTGCCCGTTGACGCCCTGATAAAAACTGCCGCCTATCACTGCGACGGTCGCGAGTGCGTAGAAATGCGCGAGTTCGCCGACTCCATCGAGTACGATTACACGGGCGTCGGAAGGCGCTTCGCCAGCCTTGATGGCCGACCGGCGCTGAATTGGTTCGTCGAAGGGGGCCAGGGCTTCACCGAGCCGGTCGATGTGCCGGGGGGCGACGATGAGTCGAAGCGCGGGAACGGTTTCGCGTAGTCGTTTCCAGCAGCGTGCGGCGAGGGTTTCGTCGCCGGGACGCGTGCTTCCGAACACGAGTATGGGCGCATTGTTCGACAAGCCGTGTTCGATACGAAGTTTGGCTGCGACGGCGGGGTCGGCGCCCATGCGCAATCCGTCGAACTTCGTGTTCCCTGTGACGCGAACTCGCGACGGGTCGGCGCCCAGTGCTATGAGACGGCTTGCATATTCTGCGTTCTGCATGCCTGCTGCGGACAATTGGCGCACGACAGGCCGAATCCATCGCGCGAACTGTGTGTAGCGCCAATAGTGTTTGTCGCTCAGTCGGCCGTTGAGCAGGACAATCGGCGCACCTGTGCGGCGCGTTTCGCGCAATACGTTCGGCCATAGTTCCGTTTCGATGATTGCGAGTGTTCGAGGCCGGGCCCACGCAAGAAACTTGCGGACGGCCTGGATGGTATCGAAGGGAAACCACGTCAATGGAGTATCGGGACACGTGTCGCGCGCGAAGTCATAACCTGCGGTGGTCGAGACCGTCAGTAGTAGCGGGATGTGGGGCCAGCGCTCGCGCATAGCCGCCAGGAGTGGGCGTGCGACGCCCACTTCGCCGACGCTGCATGCGTGGACCCAGATGGGGCGCTCAGGCACGGGGTTCGGCGGCGGCGGATTCCATCGCGCGCGAAGGCGGCGATGCCGTCCGTTGACAGTGAGCCATACGGCGCCTATGGGCGCGGCGACGGCTGTGATGGCACGGTAAGCAATATACATGTGCTGGATACAGGAACGGCGGCCTCGGTGTCCCTGAGACCGCCGTCAAGTTTCTTGGACCTTGTTTCAGTCGAGGCGTTTCTTATCGTTGATCCCTTTTTTCTCACGCTTTGCCTTCGGGGTCTTCCCGCCTACCTTTGCCGGTTCTTTGCCCGTTTCTGCGCTGGCGGCAACCGTTGGTTGCGCGGTCTCGGAAGGTGGAGACGCGGCAGACGTTTCAGATGCGGGAGCCGCCGTCGCTGGAGATTCCAGCGCAGGCGTGGCTGCCGTTGCACCGGCTGCCCCCGTGACCAAGCCCTTGTCGACCTTCATTGGCGCGGTAGCGCTTCCCGCTTCGAAGAATCGGCTGCCGGTCGTATCGATAATGGTTGGCGTGACGAAGATCAACAGGCTTGACTGGGTAACGCTTTTCGACTTGCTGCGGAAGAGGAAGCCCAGAATCGGGATATCGCCCAGGTAGGGCATCTTCTGCTTGCCCTTTATTGTGTTGTCCGTGACTAAGCCGCCCAGAACCAGCGTATCGCCGTCATGCACGATAACGTTGGTCCACACGGCTTGCGTCGTCATGTTCGGCATGGTGATCGTATCTTCCACTACCGTGTTGTTGATGACGGATTTCTGTATGAATTTCTTCTCGGAGCCCCTTGTAGTCACTTGCGGATTCAGCCACAGGCGGACCTGATCGCTTCCGCTGATTTGGGGTGTGACCGACAGGGTGATACCGAAATCGAATCGCGTCGGCGTGACAATCTGCGAGTATCCGATATTGCCACCGCCGGAGGAGTTCCCTGTGGTGGCAACCATTTGGGTCTGAACGTTGGTCACAAAGTATTCGCTGCTCAAGTCGGCGATGACGGCCGGCTTGCGGTTCATGGTTGTCACGCGCGGGGCGCTCAATAACTCGGATTCCTCGAGTGTACTCAGATAATCGAAGGCCACAGTGGCGTTGTCGCCGTCCTTGTTATTGGTGAGAATCCCCGTCAGACTGAATGCGCCGGGGGCCGTTGAAGCCGTGGGGGCAATTGTCGCCAAAGCGGCGGAAGCGATCGTATTCGTGATAACGCTTGTTCCATTCGGGCGGCTGTAGAATGGAATGGGTTCTGTGACGCCATCTCCATTTATGTCGTACTGATATGTACCTGCTGTACTGGTCGATCCAGTCGTTCCTGATGTTCCTGTTGTTCCTGTCGTTCCCGTCGTAGTGCTCGTCGAACCTGTAAGCGTCGGTAACTTCTGTGGCTGGCCGTTCAGGCTGGACAACTGGGGCACGTTCCAGTTGAAGCCGACATTCTTGAGGTTGGAGGTCTTGACTGTGAGGAACTTGGCCTCGATACTGACTTGTTTTGGTGTGACGTCGAGCTGGGAAAGCTGTTTTTCAAGTTTGGCGATGTTTGTGGGGGTGTTGTGCACGATAAGCAGATTCGTGTGGGGGACGTAGATCATCCGGGAGATGGGATCGGTACTGCCCGGTTCGTATACGTCTTCGATCAGCATGCGCAGCAACCGTACGATTTCGGGTTCATCGCCTGCGGCTGCCATGGCGCGTCCCGCCGCGCCACCAAGCCCGGCCGCCATGCCGCCAGCGGCCGCACCGCCGCCATACGAGCGCGCGCCACCCAAGGCGCCTGTACCGCCGGCGTTCAGACCGGCCATTCCGATGATGGAGGGGGTTTCACCGACTGCGGTGTCGCTGATCGTGCCGAACAGCATGGAGATATTCGGGAATCCGCCGCCGCCGCCGAAATTCCCGCTCATGCCGCCACGCCCGCCGCTGCTCATGCCGCCGCTCATGCCGCCGCCCATACCGCCGCCGCTCATGCCGCCCATGCCGCCCATGCCGCCGCCGCTCATGCCGCCCATGCCGCCGCCGCTCATGCCGCCC
>CAIYET010000711.1 GCA_903925285.1 Candidatus Hydrogenedentota bacterium
ATCACTGATCATGGTGCGTCTCCTGTGTGTGCGCGTCCGAAAAATCCGAAACCGGGCCATCATGTCAAATCAGAGCCGAAATGGCAACGGCCACCTGTCGGCCGACCAGGGCGGGGCGCATTGCACTTCCGTAGACAGTCAGGTTCCTTCGCCCGGCAACTACCGCCGGAGCGGCAGCCCTTGGGGAGTTGCCGGGAAAAAGGTGTGCCTGTGGCTGCGGTTAGCGGCTTTTCTGTCGCGGTGTCTTCGGCAGTGCCTGTCGGATCTTGCCCTTTTGCTTGCCCGTTTGCGCCGAGTTGAAGAAGGTCAGTTGCCCGATTTGGATTGAAAGAGCCACCCATCTGTCGATCAACCGGCGGAACTCCTTGAATGTCGCCAAGCGCGGGTTGAGTGCCTCAACACAACCCGCCTTGACGAACCGGGAGACGTTCCGGCCTCGGTGAACGTAGGTCAGTTTGGCGTAAGGACCATGACGTTCGGGATTGTCCTTTCGCATACAACGACAGTTCGGGTTGCCACAGGTCTGGTACTGCAAGGACACGCTTCCGGGGTGGATCGGTCCAAGCGCGTCTAGTTTTCGACGAAGGTCGTCGATTTCTGCTTCCAATTTCGAAACGGAGGTTTTATTATGCATGGACGGCTATTATAGTTATAATATCCGTCATAGCAAGGGAGAAGGAATGGATTTTTCGAGTGTTGAGGAGTCGTATGTGACGCTATTGTGCGACCAGGTACGTGCCGCCGCCGGAAACGACCCGAACATGGGCGTGTTGGAAAAGAAACTCGAACAGATGGCCAAACCATACCTGCGCGTGGCGCTGGAGCGTTTGGTTCAAGAACGCGCCGGAAATGTCGCCACGCGTTGTCCACGTTGCAATACCGCCTTGCAAGTGGAAGCGCGGATGAGACGACGCAAGATCAACACCAAGTTCGGCAAAATCGCGCTCGCCCGTGCTTATGGATACTGTGAAACGTGCCACGATTGGCAGTACCCTGCCGATGCGGCACTGGCCCTTCAGGAACGAGCCCCGGCATCCCCTTGTGTGCAGGAAATCTGCGCGCTGACGACCTTGCGCGATCCGGCAATCAATGTGCAAGAGGATACGCGTCGACTGACCGGCATCGACATGGATCCTGCCTGCATTCATCGCGAGGCGCGTCGGCAAGGCGAACGCGCGCTGGCGCTACGCAATGCCGATACGAAGTGCACGGGAACGCTGCAGGGTGTGGCTGAACTGGCGAAGCGGGCCGTGTTACCGACAGCACCGTTCACGCTGATTATCCAGATGGACGCCTGGAACATTCGCGAACGGAACGATTGGGGGCAGACCGAGGACTTGCGAAAGGCCGGTCAGGAACCCAAGCGTTGGCATTGGGTTTATACGGGCACGGTATTTCGTCTTGATCAACGAGCCACCACCGCGTCGGGACGGCCCGTGATCACCGAACGAGGATATGTCGCCACACGTTTGGGTCTCGATGCCTTCCGCGAACAACTCTATGCCGAAGCGCTCCAGCGCGGATTGCTCCAAGCCGAGTTGGTCTTGATTCTTGGCGACGGTGCCGCATGGATTTGGAATCTGGCCAAGGAGCGTTTTGATGGGGCCCAGCAGCGTGTCGATCTCTTCCATGTCAGCCAACATCTATGGGCTGTAGCTCATGACTTGCACGGCCATGGATCGCCAGAGGCCAAGGCGTGGGTCGCTCCGTATTTGGGCTGGTTGAAGCAGCGTGAGGACGGCGCGCTCGACGTCATTACCAGTCTGGAACAACTTCGAGATAACATGACCGCATTGACTTCACCCCAGCGCGAGGCGTTGGAGCGCGAAATCGGCTACTTCACCGAGCATAAGAAGCGCATGGATTATAAACGCGGCAAAGCACTCGAACAGCCCGTGGGGTCCGGTGCGATCGAATCAACATGCGCCCAGTATCAACGGCGGTTCAAACTGCGAGGTCAATTCTGGAGTCTAGAAGGTGACGAGGCCTTTCTCGCGCTTGCCACTCTGCATTTCAACGGACGATGGAGCAGCCTCTTCCCGCATGACGATGACCAGAACCCTGTGGCCTGACGGCCGACAATCCTCAAATAGGTCTTCCGATCCGGGCTGCACGCCGCGCCGCCGGACACGTTGTCATCTTCTCTCGCCTTCATCCGGCAACGAAACAAGGGCTTTTTCTCCGGAGGTACTTGCCTGGCGAAGGGACTGTCTACGGAAGTGCAATGCGCCCATACGAAAACCGATGCAATTCGTCAGGCTGGTTTTCACAACTTCATGACGTTCTCGGCGTTCTGACTGCACTGTCCAACCATCGCCGAAATCGGCCCTGTCGGCGCTGAACTGTCGCGCGAACCTTCGTGGCGACGTCC
>CAIYET010000712.1 GCA_903925285.1 Candidatus Hydrogenedentota bacterium
TCCCGCCACGTCTGGTTGAACAAGCGCCAGCGCATCTATTGGTACGATCAGTATGCGTTGAACAAGCAGGAAACGGCCTTTGCAAAGTACGATCCTGATCGTATCGCGGCCGAATTGGCGGCCACGGGCGCGGACATCGTCGCGGTCTATGCGGCCAACCAATTCAGCGTGGCCTATTATCCGAGTAAGATTTGGCCCATGCACCCGAACTTGAAAGGCCGGGATTATTTCGGCGAGGTCTCCTCCCGCTTGAAGGCTCAAGGGCAAAAGGTCATCGGCTATATCAACTGGCTGGAGTCGCGACATCCGGAATGGTACGTGGTCCCGCTCGATGGGAAACCGGAAAAAGAGTTACAACTTGCGCCATGGGCACAGCCCGACAACCCGGACTGGCGCGTACAACAGGTGCCCGGCGGTTCGTGGCGGTTTGCGTGCCTCAACTCACCGCGGCGCGAGCAGGTTGTGGCGGTCGCCCGCGAGATTATCGAGCGATACCACCCCGACGGCTTTCATCTCGACATGTGTTTCAACAGCGGTGTGTGCGTGTGCAAATACTGCCGCCCAATACTCGAGAAGATCTGCGGCACGAAAGACATCACGATCAAAGCCATTAATGCCCATTGGCGTGAGTTCATCGACTGGCGCAACGAATGTAGCGCGTCTCTCGTTGGAGCGGTTTCGGCTGTCCTGCGCGAACATGGCGTATTCGCCGCCCATAACGGCCAAAACCCGCTTTGGCTCTCGCCTATGTACGGGTTTGATAAGAATCTCTTGCCTCATCTCGATCTGTATCTGTCGGAAATTTTCTACGACCTGCACGCATCCGACCTGACGATGCGGTGGCACAGGGCTATTGGCCTGCCCTCATGTGAACTGCTCACTTCCACGTCGCCCTTGCACGCGCACTTGTCCGTTCCGTTTGCGGCATGGCAGGTGAGCGCGGCAAGCGCCAAGGCGAATGGCTGCAACATCCTCGGCCCGTGCGGTGTGGGCGCCTACCCGGATACTACCAGCTCAAAGAAACTGCATGAGACCGTTCGCAAGGGTCTGGATTTCTTTATGGAAGACGCGGACCTGCACACGGACGCAACGCCCGACGCCAAGGTGGCGCTCGTGTTTTCGTGGGCTACGCGCAAGTATTTCCGTGAAGGCCGGATGGACTGGTCGCAGGAACTGGACGGTTGGTCGCGTGTGCTCATCGAAGAACACATCCCATTCGAAGTGGTCGTGGCCGAGAATGTGACAAGCGCCAAAGATCTCGCCAAATTCGACTTGGTTATCCTGCCCAACACGGTCTTCGTGGACGACACGTTCTGTGAAGCCATAATCCTGTATGCGCGCGCAGGCGGGCACGTGTTGGCAACGGGAGAGACCTCGCTGGGCGATGCGAGCGGGTTCGACCGCGCGGACTTCGCGTTGGGTGAACTTTTGGGTATCGCGCGCAAAGACGCCGTGGAAGGGCACTTCGCCATGGAAGGCCCTGTGGAACCCGAACCGGCGACCGGCGTCTTTCAGCGGGTGGTTGCTTCGGGCGAGGTGCTCGCGCGGCATTTCGAAACGGATCCAGACGGAGCGGTAGCGGGCGGTCCCGATCCGTTTCCCATACAAGCCACCGAGTGGCCCGTGGCAGTGACACGAAAGGTGGATGGGGGAGAGGTCCTTTACGTCGCCTTCGGGCTTGGGCGCTACTATGTCGGCGGCACCCTGATGCACGCCCGTGACCGGATGGCGCAATATATCGACCGTCTCTTGCCGGTACGGCAGATCGTGGTAAAAGGCCCAAGGCATCTCGAAGTGACCCTATGGCGGCAGAAGACGCCGGAGCGGGTCATCATTCATCTGACTAACCGGACGCCGCTTGCCCATGACATGCCCCGCATCCACGAAATCATTCCGGTAAGCAACGTCGTCATCGAACTCGAGAGTCCATATCCCTCCGCGCGCGTAACATGCCGATGCGCCGA
>CAIYET010000713.1 GCA_903925285.1 Candidatus Hydrogenedentota bacterium
CGCAACTGGATCACACGCAAGAAGTGCAACCCCAAGAACTACACCCATAAAGTCTACGGCAACGTCTGCGATTTCATCCTGTTCTACACAAAGAGCAACGAGTACGTCTGGCATCGTCCGGTCGATGCTTGGACCGATGCGCGTGCCCTTCGCGAGTATCAGTATGTGGACGAGAAGACCGGCCGTCGTTACAAGAAAGTCCCTGTGCATGCTCCCGGCATCCGGCACGGAGCAACCGGTGGTCAGTGGAAGGGCATGTCTCCCCCCCCCGGGAAACACTGGCAATACACCCCCGCCAAACTCGACGAGATGGAGGCTCGCGGCGAAATTTACTGGTCGCCAAGTGGTAACCCGCGCCGCAAGGTATTCCTCGACAATAGTGCGGGAATTCCCGTCCAAGACCTTTGGTTGGATTACCGCGACGCCCATAACCAGAACATTCGCATCACAGGTTACCCGACAGAAAAGAACCCCGGTTTGCTTGAGCGCATCATCTGTGCCTCATCGAATCCGGGCGACCTTGTGCTCGACTGTTTCTCCGGCTCCGGTACAACCATTTCGGTGGCTTCAGAACTTGGCAGGAAGTGGATTGGTATAGACAGCAGTGTCGAATCCATCGCTGTCACCCTTCGCCGTTTCGCCAAAGGCATGCAACCGATGGGCGACTTCGTCAGCAGCAATAATGAGGTAGACGTAGAACAAACATCCGACATACTGCCGTTGTTTCAGTCTCTTGAACTGCAAGCACAGGTCGCATCCAAGAATCCCGCTTCCACAACGCACAAACCAATCACCGATTTCGCTCTCTCTGCCGATAAATCAGTAGCCACTGACCTGTCAGCCATTCTTGAGCAATGGTGCATCGATATTGGTGATACCGCTCCCTTTGCCATCGCAAAAGAGACTAGGGGTGCATATCCTGCAGGCATGGTGCGGTCGCCAGATGCGTCGCAGTGTTTGGCACGCACTCGCTGGCCTACGGCTACTAAACACTTGATCACAGTCGATCCCATCCTCGCAAAGATCATCCGCGATGTCGGTCCCTGCCGACTCACGAAACAGACAGGGGGATTTGCTCATCTCGCCCAGGCCATTATCAACCAGCAACTTTCCAAGAGCGCCGCCGACGCCATCTTCAAGCGCCTTCGCGCGCTTGCCGAGAACAAACATCTCTCCGCTCATTCGCTCCAAACGTTGCCCGACAAAGCCCTCAAATCCGTCGGCGTCTCCGCCCGCAAGATTGCCTACCTCCGTGACCTTGCCGACAAGGTCAATTCCGCCCAACTCGACTTTCACCGCCTTCCGCGCCTTTCCGATGAGGAAGTCATTAGCGTCCTCACCCAAGTCAAAGGCATCGGTCGTTGGACTGCCGAAATGTACTTGATTTTCGTCCTCGGCCGGTCGGATGTGCTGCCTTTGGACGATACCGCCTTGCGTTCCGCCATTTGCGATGCGTACCAGTTGAAAGACAAAGACGACGGCGCTAGCATCGCCGCCATTGGGGATTTATGGAGGCCCCATCGCACACTCGCCTGCTGGTATTTATGGTCATGGCGGAATGGGTCTCAACACGCTACGATATAAAGGTGGTTACGTGTCTCAGGCTTAATCATTTTCTGCGACAAGTGGTGCCCTTCGTTTTCTTAACTGTTATTCCCATTGGGCTTTTTCCACGACAACACGCGTCTTGATTGAAACGGGCTCCTGACCCGGTCCGCGCGTGGTGAATCTGACGGTATAGATTCCCGGTTTTGTGTAGGCATGGCGGATCGAGTCCGTCACCACTTGGGGAGGCGTCCCGTCGCCAAATTCAACCCGCACGTCCTGCGTCACGCCCTGGAGTCGATTCCAGAACAACACCTCGGTCTGTGGACGAATATTACGCAGCGGCGTGTAGTAAACCCACCCCGTGGCCATCGTTCGCCCGCGTTCCGGATCATATACGCGGACCTGCGCGAAATCCCGATCCTCATGACCATTTTCCGTACGGACAATGAGTTCTTCACTGAACAACCCCGGCGTGTGATAGACCCGCCGGAGGATCGGGTTGCTGGAGACCTCGCCGGTATCCAGACGCCATTGGCACTCCTTGATACGTCCACGGTCACGTCCGCCCTGCGAAGCGTGCGGCGGGCGCTGTTATCGGCTCATAGTCCGGCTCCCAAAACTCCTTGATGCCGATCACCCGGATGACGCGCTCGATTGACCTCTTTCCGGCGGTCCGCTGCAGTCGATAGGTTTCCCCCTCGTTCAGCTCAAATACGACGGGCCAACCGGGCACATTGACCACGGTACGTCCTGACAAAGCATTAGCAGCGCCCCCGTGCATGCAATTCTCCTGCAACAGCGATCACCAGCGGCCTACACCTTGGAGCGACCGCAAAGCTTTCTACTGCCGCTGGTGCATCGCTTCGCAGTTGTATCCGATTCCGTTTTCAAGATGCCGTACAGTTCGAGGTCTTCCGCCTTGTCCCATTTCTTCACATGTTGCCTTCGGCATCCCTCGTGCCGCATTCCGATCTTCTGCATGACTCGACCGGAAGCCGGATTTCGCGTGATGTGACAGGCATGGATGCGCATGAGCGACAGATCGGAAAATGCACAACTTAAAACGGCTTTCCCCGCCTCGGTGCAGTATCCCTGATTCCAATACGGTTTCCCGATCCAGTATCCGAGTCCCGCTTGATGGCCCTTTGCCATTTCCATGAGACTGATGGCGCCAACAAGGGCGCTATCTGACTTGCGAGTGATCGCCCACGCCACGCCTTGGTCTTTCTCGAAGCATTCTTGATGCGTGGATATCCACTCTTCCGCCATTCCCTTTTTATACGGGTGCGGGATGTTGAGGGTGGTATCGGCGACTGCCCGGTCTCCCGCCAGACGCATGACTTCGGCGGCATCGACCGGTCCGAATGGTCGGAGAATCAGTCGCTCGGTTTCAAGTCTCGGAATTTTTTTCATGTTTTCTCTGCGAACGTCATGGTTGGGCTCCCATCATACG
>CAIYET010000714.1 GCA_903925285.1 Candidatus Hydrogenedentota bacterium
ACACTGGCATGCCAGGCCATCCTATTTATGGCGTCGGGCATCGCGAGTTTTCAAAGCGAGAAAAAACGCCTCAAGCAAGATGTCGCCGAGCGCACGCTCCAGTTGCAGGCCGAGGACCTTAAACGCCTGACGGTCCTGCGTACCCAGTTCTTCGACACCGAATATAAGTTGTACAAGCGATACGACCTGCCGGATCGCCTCAATCTCAAGGAGGTCCAACTCGCCCAGTACATCAAAGTTCTTGCCGATGAGGACAGCCAGCGACGACTCGAACGACTCGAACGGCTCAAGGACGATTTCGATGCGTTTCCCCCGTTTTGGTACGCGTTCGGCAAGGCGGCGCAAGACACGAACCGGCTTGATCTGGCAAAGTCGTACTACAGCCATTTCGAACGCATCCAGCCCCACGTGTTCCGCGAGGATCAGGAGTACGTCCAGTTGTGCATGCACCGCATTTTGCTCTTCGACCCCGAATCCGAACTCGAATCGATCCGGCAGGATCTGCGGACCATCGAGTCGAACACGAAGTATTACTACAAATGGGAAAACATCCTGTTCGCGGCACTGATATATTACCGTATCGACGACCTCGAAAACGCCCGCCGACTCATCCGGCAGAGTATCAACGAAGGATATTGCGTACCATTGCACGAGAATGTCCTCGTCGAGATGGAGAGCCAGGCGGCGCGCGCGAACCTGCAAGGGATGGCGGACGGATTGGTCGAGAAGGCGGACCTCCAAGTGCTCGAAGCCCTCGAAAAAATTGGACCGGAAAACCAGCTCGATGCGTTGCGCGCACTGGGCAAGCAAATCACGGACATCGTCGTGACCATGGCGCCGCGTTCGCATGCCTCGCAGGGCATGTCATACTTCGTTCCGGTCTACAATCTCTACGCGATCGGGCGGCAGATCGGCAAGCGGGACGGCTATAACGATTACTGTATCGCGCATCTGCCCCTCGCGTGGTTCGACAAGGGCAGGCCGAAGCTCCGGCTCGAATTCAAAGGGCGCACCTTCAAACCGGACGGCGTTTCAGTGGACAAAAAGGCCGGGCAGGGGCACGTAACTTTCGCGCGCATCTTCAAGGAAAAAGATATCGTCGAAAAGCTACAGGAATGGCCCGTCGTCTTGCGTATCGAAGGCAAGAATACCGCGCTCGAACTCGAATTCCAGGTCCAGCCGGTCACGGACCGGCTTCGGAAACTGCGCCCCGAATTGCCGGCAGACGAGCCCTATTTCGAACTGCGAACCATCAAGTACGGCGACCACGTCTACAAGGTCCGCGACGGACTGATTGTCTACGAACCGTAAGGACTAAACCTGGAAACGGTAATTCCTGCCCACACCGACTGCCTTTTTTAGGTTTATCCAGCCACGCCGCGATGGCCGCGAGTGCATCGAGAAGCGGTTCGAGAAGCGCGTTATTTCCGGTATCGTTCACGTAAGGCGTTCCAGCGTTCATGTCCGGCCCAATCCTCGCGTTCGAGGGCTTCGCGCCATCCCATCGTGTCGATGGACCGCATGAGTGCGGCAGTCTGTTGCAACTTGGCCTCCGGCGACATCGCGCGCAATTCCGAGCGCTCCATGGCGTGCAACGTCTCCCAGCGGGCTTTGTATTGCCGACCTTCCTCTCGCGTCATGATGCTCATGAAATGTGCTCCACGGGCAACATTATAGCACCGACTAAGGACGAAGGATGAAGGTGAGAAGGGTGAGAAGGGACGCTGAGGAAGGGGAGCCTCGGCTTCATCCTTGAACCTTTTCTTCTCCTTGATCGCTTGCTGGTTCGGACTGTGCGGCTGCGGCAGGTTTTCGTGCTTGGATAATCAATTCGCCGCCGCCGACGTAGTCGTGGACGAGTTCTTTGTAGCCGCGCTGCCGCAGGGCTTCGGAGAGCGTACGGTAGGTGTAGTGCGTGACGTGTTCGTCGGCATAAGCGCCGGGGGCGAGCTTGCCGTAGAACCATTCGAGAATGACCCATGACCACGTATCGTAATCCGGCGTACCGATGACGAGCGTTCCTTCGGGTTTGAGGATGCGCGTCAGTTCGTCGATGAGGCGTCCGTTTTCTTCGGGGACGTGCTCGATGACTTCGGAACAGATCACGGCCTCGAACGATTCGTCTGCGAAGGGCAGCCGCAATCCGTCGGCCTGGGCGAGCAGGTGGTTTGTCCTGCGCATGAAGGCCAGTTTGTCGCGCCGGAGGTCGACGCCGACGGCGTTGGGCAGGTCGGCGAGGATGCGGCTGCTGCCGCACCCGATGTCGCAGGTCGAAACGAATCGCGGGGTGAATCGCATGACGATTTCGTGCCGTTTTCGTTGCCAATATCGCTGCAACCATATCCGGCTGTCGTACGCGCGCCAGTCGTAATCGGGGAAATCGACCGAGTTGCGCATCTTCCACACGCGGTAGAACAGGCGCAGATAATCCTTGCCGAACGTGATGATGCGCGCTTTGGAGGAGCCTGTTTGCCGCGGCTGGTAATGGAATGGGACTTCGCGGATCGTCAAGCCTTTGCCATACGACAGCAGGAGGATCTCGATGAGGATCACGAAGTTTGTGAAGGTAATTTCCATGCCGTCGAACAGGTTCTTGCGGTACAAGCGAAACCCGCTCGACAAGTCGCGCGCGGGAATACTCAAGCCGGTCGCAAAAAACTGGTTGAGGACGCGGCTGAGCATGAGGCGGAACCACGGCTGATCGGCATAGCCGCCGGGCACGTAGCGCGACGCGATGACGATATCCGCACGCTGGCGCACGTCCCACAGCGCGCGAATAAACTCAGATGGGTGCGACATGTCCGCGTCCATGGTCAGCACGTAGGCGCCGTGCGCCTCTTGGACGCCGCGCATGATTGCGACGCCGTACCCGCGCGTCGTTTCGAGGATGTATGTCGCGCCGGCGCTCTCGACGACTTTGCGGGTGCCGTCGTGCGAATCGCCGTCTACCACAAGGATTTCCCACGCGACGCCGAGCGTGTCGAGCGCCTCGCGCAATGCAGGAAGTAGCCGAAAGAGATTGGGCGCCTCGTTAAGGCTCGCAATCACGACCGAAAGGTCCAGTGTGTTGTTCTTGAGGGCAATCTTCATCGTGTTTGACAGAGCCTCATCATACCTCGCCGAATTCGGCGATCGTGGCGTCAGGTCCATTGTCGACAACCAAGCACAGTTTGTGACCCTTGTTCACCGTTCGAATGTTTTCCATATCGAAATCGTCCGGCAGCACGCGGATGATCGCGATATTGTCCCTCGGAATCAATACGATGCGCAATTCGGGCTCGATGTCGACATCGAGCAAGGCGCGCCGCAGCACGGTCAAGCCCTTGCCCTCGATCATGAGCCAGTGTTCCGAGAATTCCACGACCTTGCCGACGAAGACCCATAGGCGCTGCTCGAAAAAATCGCGCCGCAACCGGACGCGCACCATCTTGCCTGTAATCATGTTCCGTTCTCCTTTCGTACCCCGTCTTGCCCGAACCCGAACACCTCGCGTAAGAACGCCGTTACGCGTTCGCCGCCCGCGTGCGGATGGCCATGCGCGAGCACTTGCTCCAGTTCGCCTTGATCGAACCACAAACCGTCGCCACGCGGACAACGATCATACACGACCGGCGGTTCGCTGTGCGTCGCTTCCTTCGTCATTTTCGCGCGGCAAATCGGACAGCGCCGCCGTTTCTCTGCGCGGGCCGCAGCAATGTCGCCGCCGCTCAAAAAAGCTACATGACTTTCCGCCACATCGCCGAACAGCAACTCCAACTCGCCGGCATCGAGCCAAACGCCCTTGCACGCGCCGCAATAGTCTACCTCGACGGCGTCGTATTCAAGCGCCATCATCGGATGCTTGCATGCCGGGCAATTCATGACGCACTCCCAAATGGCCTCCGCGAACTCGCGTAGGAGTTAGGTTATTTTGGATTTTGGATTTTGGATTTTGGAGTGCAGAAATCCAAAATCCAAAATCCAAAATAACCTAACTCCTAACTCACAGTATACGCCGCCAGCGTTGTGGCGGCCACCAAGTCGCGACTGCGCGGCCGATTAGGTTTGCGTGAGGTGTCCAACCAAGCGTGCGGCCGTCCCAGTGATCTTCCGGAGCCGAGTCCGCCGTCAAAATGAAAAGACAATCCGCCGGAACAAGCGAATGCTCCTTCGCCTTCGATCGAGCGTAGGGGCCCACACCTTCGGCATTCGTAATCGCCGGTCCAGGAATTTCGACGGGTTGTCCATCGACGGATAGGCGTCCGTTTTCGATGAGGACGCGTTCGCCGGGCAATCCCGCGATGTAGCCGAGCGCCATTTCCGGTGCGCCCTCGACGTCTCTTTGTGTCCGGTACAGGACCAATTCGCCGCGCTTGGGCATGCGGCCCTTATACGCGCGGTACCGCGTGAATGGGATCGGCGCACCGTATGCCCACCGGTTGATGAAGAGATGTTCGATGGCGAACTTGTCTGCGCCGCGCGCGACGCGCATCGGGCATGAGCGCCCGAAGAAAATGCGGATCGCCAGCAGCAGACTCGTGGCGGCGACGAGGAAACCCCACCACCATGTGCTTGAGAATCCCGTGAAATCGCGCCAGCGCGGGATCGGCCACCAGATGCACGACACGCGCCCAAGGATGCGCTCGTTCGGGACCCATCCAAAGAAACGGCCATCGCGGCTGTGCGCGCTGTTGTCGCCGAGCACCAGGTAACAGTTCGGCGGTACCAGGGCATGCGCGTCGTCGGTGGCGACTCCGTAGTAGTCGCCGAAGGGCGACGTGTAGTAGATGGGCGGCATGTTCGGAGCGAGTTCGAGCGGCTTGCCGTTGACGTATACTTTACCGCCCTCGATATGGATGCGCTCGCCTGGCAGACCCACGACGCGTTTGACGAGCGTCGTATGCTCCGCGTCGGCCTCGACGGCCTTGAACACGACGATGTCCCATCGTTTCGGGTCTTGATTGCGCCAGATGCGGTTGTCCGCGTATTGAAGCCGGTTTTTCATGAACGGGATACGGACGCCGTTTAACGGAAACCGCGTCCCAAAGACGAGCTTGTTGACGAACACGCGGTCGCCGTGGAACATGGCCGGATCGCCGTGCAACGTCGGTTCCATCGAGCCTGACGGGATCCGAAATGGCTCGGCGACGATCCAGCGGATCATCAACGCCAGCCCGATGGCGATCGCAAAACTCTTTACCCACTCGAATCCCATACCGCCGGAAAGCCAGCCCAAGAGGCCCGCAGCCCCTACCGCGCCGGCCGCCTTTGTCGCATTTTTCCGTCCCATATTCGTCCATCCGTTTGTAAGTGAAGGCGCAACTATACCGTGAACGGGTATCGAGAGACAAAAGAGGCTTCAGGCTTCAGGCTTCAGGCTTCAGGCTTCAAGCAGTAGGTAGTCCGAGGTGCCACTTCAGCCCAAAGCCTGAAGCCTGAAG
>CAIYET010000715.1 GCA_903925285.1 Candidatus Hydrogenedentota bacterium
CCTCGGCAACCGCCGCGGCAGAGAGCGGCTCTGTCGCAGGCGGCGCACTTTCCCGCCAACTGGGAGACGTTGAAGTTGCGGTTGTACGCGAAATTGCCTTCCTTATGCCAGATCTCCGCGAGTGACTCTTCGCGCAGATTTCCCTCGATGAAGTCGTCGGAATACATCGATTCGCAGCCTTTCACATTTCCGACGCTGTCGATGCCGACGACGGAAAGACCCGCTCGGCACCCGCCCCAGGCGCACAAAGTGCCAGGAGGATTGCGCAGGTACAATTCGTTTTCGTCATAGTATCCGATGTCGTCGCCTGCGTAGACTCGGATCATGCCCTCGTTGCGTTTCTCGCGGATGAATTTCGTGATGCGCGGGACTTTTTCGGGGTCCAGAAGCAGACCTTGCTTGGCGGCCATATTGCCCATCGGCGTCGCAAGCTGGATCTGCCACGTGTTGATTCCGTTTTCCACCAGCAAGTCATGGATTCTCTCGAGATCGTCAAAGTTGAGGTCCAAGAGACACGTTACGACTGCGATGGCAATCTCCTCGTCTCGAAGCCTCTTAAAGGTGTCCAACGCTCGTTGGAACGACTTCGATACGCCTCGAATCGTATTGTGGTTCTCCTCCATCCCGTCGAGAGAGACGCCGACATTGGACAGTTTCGCGTACTTTATTTCCGCGATCTGTTTGTCTCCCATCAGGAAGCCGTTGGTGATCGTGTTAACGGTGACCCCGCCGTCGAAAAGCCTCCTGCCTATCTGTTCCCATCCCGGGTAGAGGAACACCTCGCCACCAATCAGTGTGGCCTGCGTACACCCGAGGGACATTAAGTCGTCGGCCACCTTCGCGCATTCGGCCAGCGTCAACTCGTTGCTTCTCGCCCGGCCTGCCGAGGAGCCGCAGTGAATGCACTGCATGTTGCACTTGAGGGTAAGCTCCCACACACACGTTTCAGGAACGTAGTTATTATCCTGCATGCGCTTCTTTCGCCATCCCGTTTGGTTGTCGGGCGGGGCTTCGAGTGACCGAAGTCGCTCCAAGCCCCGCGTCGCGTGAAATTTCCGCTCGATGCCTGCGCACGTAAACCTTGCCGTGTCCAGGCAAGACCTACGTCATTTCTGACTGAGGAACGTATTGGCTCCCAGCGCACTTGCGGCTTCCCGGTGTTTGTCCGTAAGCTTCTCCGGCGGAACCCTGTACCTGACGAGGCCGCCGTTGTTCCTCACGAGTTCCGTGAAATCGCATGCGCAGCCGGTTGCATCCCGGATGAGATTCCTCTGCCAATCGGTGAAGTACATCCTCGGTCCCTTGCCGGGAATCGTCGGCAGCGGCGGCATGTACCTAAGCCCTATATTCACCCCGCACGGAACTGTCCAGGACTCGCAGTCGATTCCTAGAATGTCGTTCACCATCCGCTGTTGCCAAGTCTCGAGATAGATCTGCACCGCATTTGTCCCTACGCATTTCTCCGTCATCTTCGTATTCCTCCCGATTGTGGGACCGTGAATCTCCGTCCAAAGGACAGATCCGACGATCCCGGTTATCAGATCGCAAGGCGCCCATGCTGAGGCATGGAACCTCGATCAAAGCTATCTGCCATATCGGCAGTCGAATACGACAAATGCGCGAGCCTACGCCCTCAACGCGCAGACTACGGAAGGACAACGCAGCGTCCGATGTGGACGACAGGCCGCCTCGCTGGATACTCACCTAACGGATCATACTTATGATGCGGCTATGGATACCCGTATGTTGGTAAGATGATATCATAGAGTAGACTAGATGTCAAGGATGTTTTTCTGGGGCGTACTGAGGAGGTGTTACTTTTGGGTGTAGCTCTCATAATACCGATCAATGAACGCTTTTGTGTAAGAAAAGGGGATATGGAGATGAAAGGAGATAGAGGAGATGAATAAATAAAGAGTCGGTTTCGCCGAAATCAAATGATCGCGGTATAGGATCGCCTTTCGCCAATATTGGGCAAAGGAAGATCGTCTCTTGTCAATCTCCGTCATCTCAAAATATCTCCATATCTCCTTTTCTTAGGGTTCAGTTCTGTCTTTACCGTAGCGTCCAATAATTTGTTCGCAAGTCTAGGGGCATTTTCGCAGTTGCGAAATCCAATCCCGTCTATGTGGATGCAACAGATTACAAAAGACAGTCGAAATTTGGAGTGCGGCGGCTGCGACGCCGCTTTGGATGGATGATACGCCGATGCGAAATCGGGCCGTTCTCGAAGCGTGCCGCTTGCATCGGTAATAGGAGAGCTGCACCCTTTTCTTACACATCGTTAAAGCATGTTGCGTTCTCGAACATGGCGTTGTAATGTTAGGCGCGTGCGGGGTTTGGTAAGGTAAGGTATGGTATGGTACGGCTCGACTCTTCAGGGCAATTGCGGGGCATTCTGGCGGGAAGGATGAAGGATGAAAAGGCTGTAGGCTTCAGGCTACATCGC
>CAIYET010000716.1 GCA_903925285.1 Candidatus Hydrogenedentota bacterium
ACGAATGGGCAGGACTCACAAGTTGCTGCACGGCAGGCTCTTCCGACTGGCTTTGGCAACTGAGCGGCAGTTGAAATCATCTCACCCCACGGGTGAAGGGATATTAATATTTCCTTCGCTTCTCGGAAGTTTTGTCGGGCGTTTTGCCTCAATGAGATAAAGCGCTGATTCATTCGTGTGATTCGTGTGATTCGTGGTTCAATTGCCGTTTCTAGGATAAATAGGGATCGTCTCCTATTATTGTCGAAAAAACAGGTGAGTTTCCCTATTTATTTATCCGTAAGGGTTCGCGCTGGCGGGTTCGGACGATTGTGGATCGGGAAGAGTGGCGTCTGGATTGCCGACGAGGATGGCTTGGTTTCCGGTATGGCGCGTTTCGTTGGCGCTCGATACGCGGATGGCGGCGCGATCCTTGAACACGCACACGTATTCACATACGCCGCAACCGGTACAGCGGTCGGCATCCACTCGAGGTTGCTTGAGCGTGATAACCGTGCCGTCGCGCAGGCGGACTTCCGTCGGCAGGAAATAGATGGCCTTCTTCGGGATCGGGCAATGCTCTTCGCACACCATGCATTCGCGATTGAACGCGTAGGGCAGGCAACGACTTGTGTCGAACGCTGCGAGGCCGATGCGGACTTTCTTCTTTTCTTCGAGAACCAGTTCCTGGATGGCGCCGGTCGGGCAGACTTGCCCACAGAGGTTGCAGTTGTATTCGCAATAGCCGACGCGCGGCGCAAGCATGGGCGTCCATATGCCTTCGAGACCGGCTTCGAGACCCGTCGGCTGCAAGGCGTTGGTCGGGCAGGCTTTCATACACAGTCCGCACTTGAGGCAGCGTTGCAGAAAGGCGCGTTCGTTGCGTGCGCCGGGCGGACGGATCAAATCCGGGTTGTAGGATACGGCCTTGGCCTGCGGCGACAATCGGAACATGATCAACCCGCCGACGCCGCCCGCACCCGCCGTCAATAACGCCCGGCGCGAGAGGTCGAGCTTCGCTTTCGACGGAGCCGGAAACGGCGACGCAAGCTTGAATGCGAGCGCGTCGCGATTGCACGCGGCGACGCAGTTCCAACAGCCGAAACACTCGGCAGGGCGCCAATCGCCGGGCTTATCGGGATTGGCGGCGGCGGGACACTTCATCGCGCACAGGCCGCAGTCCGTGCAGCCTTCGCGATTTTCGATACGCAGTACGGGCCGTTGCGCGCAGACGCCGAGCAGACCGCCAAGCGGACACACGTACCGGCACCAAAACCGCGAACGGTACAAGTTCAGCAAGACGATTCCTACGAACAGCAGAAAGATCAGGTCCGTGCCCCAGAACGTTTGTCGTTTGGCCATAAACACATTGTCGCGCAGCAGACGGTACACGGGTTCCGTCGCCGATGTGACATGAAACGGTCCCACATGCGGATCGGAGCGGTACACCGCCGTTGCGGCGTCCTCGACGACGTACTGCATCCCTGGATAAAGGACCGTGGCCGTCGAACGGAACAACAGCGGTATCGGGTCGAACACGCCGGCCCAGTGCGCGCCGAACAACGCCATGACAAGCAGCACGACGAGCACGTAGTACTTCGCGCGCTGCCAGGGCGACCAGTTGTCGCGCGGCGCGCGCACGTTCCAACGCATCCCTGCCCGGAACCACGTGGCCGCGTTGTGAATCACGCCGAGCGGGCATATCCAGCCACAGAAGACGCGGCCTAAGAGAACCGTTATGATAATCGTCGCCAGCGCAAGGACGGGCACGGTGCGCAGTTCGTGGCTGGACAGCCACGTGACGGCGGCAACGAGCGGATCCAAGTCGAAGAAGACGCGCAACCATGGGCTTGCCGGTGCGCCGTCGTGAACACGCGCGGCCCAGAACAACCAGAAGAACAGCCCAAGCGATGCCGCCTGAACGATACGGCGTGTCCAGACGACTTTCTTCGCTAGAGACTTCTGGCTCACGCGACCTCGAGTTCTTTCAATGCAAGCTTGCGATAATCGATCTGGCCGAGGCCCGCCTTGAACCCTGCCGCGACCGATAGAATGTCTCCGGGCTTGTGGCCGAGCAGTTCCACGCCGAAAGCATCCAGCGCCACGATGTCCGTGCCCGCCGCAACCGTATCCATGCGCTTGACGTCGTCCAAATTGCCGCCCGTCGGTCCATTCGCCGTGAGGACGCGGATCGCGTCGACTACGCACAAGCGCGGTTTCATGAACGCCGTGATGTCACACAGACACGCAGGCATGTCCTGATGCCACTGGGAGCGTTTACCCGCAATAACGCCCATGTAATTCTTCATGCAGATCGTCGCCTTCGATAGGGAGTGGTGTTTCACGACCGGTGCGTTGATAACCAAGTCCGACTCGATGATGTCCGGATAGACCAGCCATTTTTCGAGACGCGTGCCCTTGATCTCGATTTCCTTGAAGCGGTTCTCATCCAAATACACGATTTCCGCGCCCGCCGCCTTGGCCGCCGCTTCGATCCCGCTCGAGGGATACGTCTTCTTGTTGGCGTTGCAGGTCATATCGCCGACCTTGACCGTCTTGGCGCCCGCTTCAAGGCACAGCCGGACAAGCGTGGCAACGAGGTCGGGATTCGTATTCGCTGCGAACTCCGGCGCCCGGTCCCACGCCATGTTCGGCTTGACCCATACCACATCGCCCTTCTTGACGAACCGGGCCATTCCGCCGAGATTGGCGACAGCCTGCTCGGTCAACTTGACCGCCATCGCCTTAATGGCTTCCGTCGTACTGGCCGCAGCGCCCTTCCAACGGGCGATGCACATCTGTACGGGAGCCGTATCCTGCGCTATCGCGCCGCTCAAGGGCGCCATCGCCATCGTACCGCCTATTGCCGCAGTCCGCCTGAGGAAATCACGCCGAGATTGCTTGTTCATCAAAACCTGCCTCCAAGTTGTAATCGTCACATGCGTCGGCAAGACGATCTTTCCGATGCCGATGTAATTATAGCTTGTGATCGTGTTCGGTTCCAAGACGACATTCCGAGCCGACTGCCTCGAATTGGCCGATCCAAGGCGTTTGACTCGGCACGCCGGTTTTGGTAGCCTTACGCCGCCAATTCATGCGCGTGAGGGATGATTGGCGTCTGACAAGTATCCGCACGCATCATTAGCCGTCGCATTTGCTGTATTCGACGGCACATCGGGAGCGTACACACATGAAAATGAAGGAAAGATTATTTACACCCGGCCCCACACCCGTTCCACCCGAGGTGTTGCTGGCCATGGCCGCGCCGATGACGCACCACCGGCAAGCCGCGTTCGAGAAACTCTTCGCATCGGTCTCAGGAAAACTGAAGACCGTGTTTCAGACGACGAGTCCAGTCGTGATCCTGGCCGGTTCGGGCACGAGCGCGATGGAAGGTTCGATCGTCAATCTCTTGTCGGCGGGCGACAAGGCCCTTTCGGTCAACGCCGGCAAATTCGGCGAACGTTGGGGCCAGATCGGCAAGGCGTACGGCGTCAACATGCAGGTGCTCGATGTGCCATGGGGCGAGGCCGTCGATCCGGCGCGAATCGAAGCGGCGCTCAAAGCCGATCCGAGCATCAAGGCGGTTTACGCGACCTTGCATGAAACCAGCACGACCGTCTTGACGGATATCAAGGCGATCGGCGCGATCACACACGCCAGCGGTGCAATACTTGTCGTAGACGCGATCAGCGGTCTGGCGGCAGACGTACTGCGCATGGACGAGTGGGGCGTGGACGTCGTAGTCGCCGGCTCGCAGAAGGCGTTGATGCTGCCGCCGGGGCTCGCGTTCGCGGCGATTGGCCCGAAGGCACAAGAAGCCATGAAAAAGTCGACGTTGCCAAAATTCTACCTGTCGTTCGACAAGGCCCTGAAGAACCTCGAAAAGAACACGACCCCGTATACACCGGCGGTCTCGGTCGTCATCGCGCTCGAAACGGCCCTGAGCCAACTGATCGCGGAAGGCATCGAGACCGTATGGACGCGGCACGCCAAGCTGGCCGAGGCCACGCGCGCGGGCATTCTCGCCATGGGCATGGCGCTGTTCTCGAAGGCGCCGTCGAACGCGGCGACGTCGGTTCTGTTACCGGAAAACGTCGACGGCTCGGCGCTGCACAAGAAACTGCGTGACGAATACAAGATCACCTGCGCTGGCGGCCAGGACCAGATGAAGGGCAAGATCGAACGAATCGCGCACATGGGATACTACGACCAGTTCGACGTGCTGGTAGTCATCGGTGCGCTCGAACTCGCACTCAAAGACTTGGGCGCCCCCGTCAAGGTGGGCGAAGGCGTGGCGGCGGCGCAACGCTGCTTTGCGGAGAAGTAGCATATGGCTCGCATACTGGTATTGGATGGTTTGAGCGAAGAAGGCGTGACGATCTTGCGCGAGGCGGGCTTCGAGGTAGACGTCAAGCCACCGCAAAAGCCCAACGAGTTGGCGGCCCTCATCGGCGACTACGACGGCTTGGTCGTGCGCAGTGCCACGAAGGTCACTGCGGCAGTCTTCGAAAACGTTGGACACCTGAAAGTCATCGGGCGCGCCGGCGTCGGCACGGACAACATCGACAAGGACGCCGCCACGAAAAAAGGCGTCGTCGTCATGAACACGCCGGGCGGCAACACAATCTCGACCTGCGAACACGCATTCGCGCTGCTGTTCGCGCTGTGCCGCAACATTCCCGCAGCCGACGCATCGATGCATGCCGGGCGCTGGGACCGCAAGAAGTTCATGGGCACCGAAACTTGCGGCAAGACGTTGGGCGTCGTTGGACTGGGCCGAATCGGCGCGGCAGTCGCGAAGCGTGCCCAGTCGTTCGAGATGAAAGTCATCGCACACGATCCAATTATGACGAAGATCAAGGCCGACGCGCTCGGCGTCGAACTCGTATCATTCGACGAATTGATCGAACGCGCCGATTTCATCACGATTCACGCACCGAAATCCGACAAGACGAGCAACATGTTCCGCCTCGAACACCTCAAGCGCATGAAGCCTTCCTGCCGCATCATCAACTGCGCCCGCGGAGGCATCGTCAACGAGACGGACCTCGCCCAGGCGCTCAAGGAGAAAATTATCGCGGGCGCCGCGCTCGATGTCTACACGAAAGAGCCTCTCGATGAAAATCCGTTCCTCGGACTCGACAACATTGTCTTAACACCGCATTTGGCCGCATCGACCGACGAAGCGCAGTTGACCGTCGCGGTCGATATCGCGCATCAGATCGTGGACTACCTCGAATCGGGCACGATCGTCAACGCAGTCAACGTGCCCAGTCTCGATGGCGAGACGCGCCTGGCGCTCGCGCCGATGCTCTACCTCGCCGAACGCCTCGGACGCTTCCAATCGTCGTTTATCAAGGGCCATCCGACCAAACTCGACATCGAATATTCCGGCGACCTCGGCGTCGCGGACACGTATGCGATCACGGCCTCGATCATGACCGGTTTCCTATCGCCGCTGGTCGAAACGGTCAACATGGTCAGCGCGCCGCCGCTGATGGAGAGCTATGGCATCGCGACCAGCGAGACGCGATCCGCGCGCGCGCCGGACTACGCCTTCGAAATCGGCGTCACCGTGACGACCACCAAAGAGACGCATCGTGTCGCGGGAACGTTGTTCAGCAAGCACGACCCGCGCATTTGCAGCATCGACGGCATGCGCGTCGACGCCAAGCCGGAAGGTTGGATGCTGGTCTGCATGAACGAGGACAAACCCCTCATCATCGGACGTGTCTGCACGATCATCGGCGAAGCAGGCATCAACATCGCAAACCTGATGCTCGGGCGAAACGCCCAAGGCGGGCGGGCGCTAACCGTCCTCAACCTGGACGCACCGCTCGACGACGCCATCATGGACAAGATTCGCCAAGTTCCGCACGTCACCGAAGTGCGGCTGGTCGCTCTCTGAGTGACGTTTTTTGGGAATAGCACGAACGAGATAAGCACGTGTAATTGCGAAACGGACTACTTGGTGGCCGGTTCCAGCTTGAGATAGTCGATGCCAACAAAGTATTTCGTCTCAGCCTTCGGATTTGCGCCCGTGATCTCGAACGCGACGGTATGCGCGCGCGTGTCGAGGTCGAACGTGCCAAGCGTCACCGGACCCGTTGCGGCAACGACCGGATTGTACAAATCGATCGGGGCGCCCGCTTTCTTGCCGTCGACATAGACCTGCACGATGCCGTAGTCGGAGGCCTTCGTGAACTGCGCGACGAGCACGTAACGTCCCTTGGATTTCACGTTGATCCCGAGTTCGAGCTTATTGCCCGGCTTCGCATCGGTCCACCACAGTTGGGCATCGTCACTCCACGAGCCGCTGCCGTCCACCATTTCTTGCGTGCGCGTCTTGCCGCCCGTTTTTCGGATAGATGCAATCTTCTCGGCCTCGATCGCGCCCTCGACGCGCTTGATCTCGGGTACGGGCCACTCCGCGCGATCTGCCATCGCAACCGGCTTGAACGGGTCCATGCCACCAGGTTTCAGATACCAATACACGGTGCAGTCGTACCGCGTGGGCCGGTCTTGCGGATAGTACTTCTCGATCGAACCCTCGAACGATTTCTGGAATGGCACGCTGTCCGCAATCTGCCAGCGGTTCACGCATACGTGCCCGGCATTATTCTCCGAAATCGTCTGGTCGTGAAAAGCACGCTGAAACAGTTCTGGATTGCTCCACGCATAGCCAAAGTAATCCTCGGACCCGGTGCCGAACGTCGACGGGAACTTCTCGCCATCCACGAAGAACTTCTCGTCGCCTTCGCCCCACCAGCCGCCGCGCGGGTTCCACACGTGCAGCATCACACCGCAGAAGCGCCCCACGCCCTCGGTCTTCAGCAAAGTCCAGTCGATCGCGCGTTCCGGCTGCGCGGGCGCGAGCGCGTCGGCGTGCCACTTCGCGTGGAAGCGCATGAGCTTCTCGATGGGCTTCATCAGCGGCGCGCGCGTGATCTCGAACGTGACCTTGCGTTCCCCCACGCCGTCGTTCTGCAATTCGATATAGGCCTTGCGTGCGTACGGCATGTACCAATTCGAGTACCACCAACCGTCCTTCGTCAATCCGGACAGATACGACAGATACGGGTTCGCACCCGGCGCCGTGCCAAAAAAGTCGCCCAGCGGCGCCCACACGCTCGGTTCTTTCTCGCCATCCCAACTGATCCGAAGAACAAGTTGACGCAAGGATACCCGGTCGTCCGGCGTGGCAGGCAGGCCGTCAACCTTCGCGCGCAGACCTGTAATGGCCGAAGGGCCGCCGATCACCGCCACGATGGCCGTGCTTTCCGCCTTGACGATCACGTCTTTGGTCTCGGTCTTAGCCTTGCGCGCTGCCGACGGCTGACCCAAGTTGCTCAATATCTTGTCCGCCGCATCGAGCGCCGCACTTTCCCTCGGCATCAGTTTACGGGTGAACACAGGCACCGCCGTCCCCTTAGGAAACGTCGTGTAAGTGAAATGAAAATAATTGCCCCACTTCTTGTCGGCAACGATTTTGCACGATTTCCGATACGGGATCGGAACGAAACAGTTCCAGCCCTTCGACGCCTCGTAGCAAAGCGACTTGCGGTTGAACGGCGGATTCTTGCCGTCGAAATACCCGCTGAACGGCAAGTCGACAGCCGGTTCCTTGGCGCCGTCGAGATAGATCTTCACGTGGCCCGACTCCGGCTTGGCGGACCAAATCCTGCGAATGCAGCCCGGCCCCTGCATCTCCGCCATAACGATTTGGCCCTTCTCCTCGCGGATGAAGCCCTGGCCGTCGCCGTTGGCATCCCACGCCACATACTTGTCCGTTTTCTCATCATACTTGCTGGCACGGTCATAGCTCGACCACTGCGAGCACGTTTCGCCCGCCAACGGCGTCAAGGCCGGATACGTCAAGTCGGTGAGCCGTCCAACAAGATCGACGTAGGTCAATTTCTCTTGCGCGCGCCCCTGCGACGCCCAGAGCGCCGACAATCCGCAGACCAACACGAACAGGCGTTTCATGACCTTGTTCCTCCCATGGAAAATGCGGCCCGTTACCCTCCGTGCCCGCGTGTTACGGACGCAGGACCTTCTGGAGTTGCTGGATAACGTGACGCGTGATCGGATTCTGTTGCGTTTCCTTCGCGAGCTTCTGGCACGCATACAGGACGGTCGTGTGATCCTTCCCGCCAAACGCTTCGCCCACCTCGTTCAACGACAGGCTCGGGATGAGCGTCTTGCAGAGATACATCGCCACTTGACGCGGAAACGACACCATGCGCTGGCGGCTGCGCCCACAGAGATCCGCGATGCGCACATCGAAGTGTTCCGCCACCGCGCGCTGGACCGCACCGATCGTGATAGGTCTGATCTTCTCGCTGCCGATGAGGTCGGCGAGCACTTCCTCGACCATGGCGATATTGATCTTGTGTTGCGTGAGCTTACTGTACGCGACCACGGTGGTAAGCGCGCCCTCGAGTTCGCGGATGTTGGTCGCGATGTGCATCGCGATGCACTTAAGCACATCCGCCGGAACGATGATGCTTTGCTCACCCGCCTTGCTCTGCAAGATCGCGATCCGCGTTTCGATGTCCGGCGCCTGGATGTCCGTCACCAGACCCCAGCCGAACCGCGAGATAAGCCGCTCCTCGACGCCCTGCATTTCCTTCGGACTGCGATCGCTCGATAGAACGATCTGCTTGTGCCGCTCGAACAGGGCATTGAACGTGTGGAAAAATTCTTCCTGCGTCGCCTCCTTGTCCGCGATGAAATGCACGTCGTCGATCAACAGCACATCCGTCTTACGATAGGTCGCACGGAACTTCGCGGTCGATTTCTTCGCGATGCTCTCGATGAGTTGGTTCGTAAAATTCTCCGACGAGATGAAGACCACGTTCGCATTCGGGTCGCGTTGAATGACGGCATGGCCAATAGCCTGCATTAGGTGCGTCTTACCCAAGCCCGTGCCGCCATACAGAAAGAGGGGATTGTAGGCCCGCGCGGGATTCTCCGCCACAGCCTGCGCCGCAGCGTGCGCGAAGCGGTTCCCCGCGCCCACCACGAACCGGTCGAACGTATAGCGCGCGTTGAACCCTTTGGCAGACAACACGGGCGTCGCGACCACATGCCGGGGCGCCACCAAGCGTTGCTCGGCCCCACTGGCCCCGCCACCTTGCGGCGCCGACATGAAGCGCACCTCGCGGAAATCAGGGATGACCTTCCGCACACTTTCCGTAATCGTATCGAGGTAATGGTCGCGCAACCAGTCCGCGAAGAACTGGCTTGGTACGCTCACCACCAATTCGCCGTCCGAGTAAGACTCGTACCGCGTTTGCGAAAACCAATTCTTATAGCTATGTTCGTCGAGAACACGCTGAAGATGGTCCTGCGCCAATTCCCAAGTATTTGCCTCTTTCGACGGCATTATCAGTTCCTTCAAAAAGGCCATTCCCGCACAGCCCTATATTCACGAACCCCACCTCGACGCCATGAACTCCCCCGGTAGCCCAACCGGTCGCGCCAAAGCACAAACGTCTCTTGTACACTCTCTTCCGAACAAAGTCAAGCGATCTTCGAATTCCATCATTTGATCGCCAAGGGGATATTGTCGTTTATTTGGTGGCTTGTCCAACGAATATGCGTTGTTTCCCATCGGCTTTTCTTGAGTGGATTATACACGTTCCGCAATCTATCCGCGATACCGCATTACGCCCGCATTGCTTCTTCCATGGCGATGGCGGTCCATTCCCATAGGCGTTGGGGATGGTTGCGGACGGTCGAGACATCTTTCATGATTAGCTCGACGTGGCATTGGCCTTGGGTCTTTTCGAGGAATTGTTGGATGTTGGCGCGGGCTTGGATTGGGTCCCAGGATTGTTCGGCTAGGATGGCTGGGTTGGGTTTGTGGCTGATGACGTAGTCGCGTTGGATTTCGTCGATGACGCGTTGGGAGTTGCACCATGGGCTTACGGAGATCTTGCGGAGGTTTGGGATGCGGCGAAGAATGTCGAGTTTGTTGTCGAGGGGTTCGCAGCAGCCGTAGTACGTGAGGCCCCAGCGCTGGAGCCAGCGCATGTCGTGTTCGATCGCGAATTCCCAGTGCATCTCGGGCGAAACGGTCGAGAAAATTTGCGCGTTCGAACAGCCCCACATGTTGTGCGGCTTGATGTAATCGGGGTCGTAATCGTTGCCCGGCAATGCGCTCGTGTAACCGTAACCGCCGGAACCTACGCGGGTGTTGTTGTTGTCGAGCGACAGTAGGTTCTGTTCGACGAACTGGTCGAGTTCGGTCGTCCATGCGTCGACCATGCGTTCGACGGCGGCATGGACCATTTCGGGGCGCGCAATGAGATCGAGCATGGCTTCTTGGACGCCCCACCAGCGGATCAGGTAGTCCCATGGCGTGAACCAGATATGGGGTTGGCCGATCTTCTTGATGGGCATGATGCCGTCGTAGGTATCGCACATGGCGCGATACCGGACTTCCGTGGCCGCCGCGTCGTTGGTAATGATTGGCATCTTGATCTTTTCGAGGTCTTCGGGTTCTTTGATTTGCGGGTGGAACGTCCGCGAGACGATATCGCTGGTTTGGTCCATCGCGATGGTGTCGACGTCCTCGACGATGCCGAAATCGGTGCTGTGAATCGCGAGTGGACACGCGAGGAAATCGCTCACGATCATGTCGCCGGGGAGATGCCGCCACTGATAGAGCGTTCGCAGAAGATCGCGTTCCTGGTCGCGCGCCCACGGATGCTGGGTCTGAAGCGTCAACTCGTCGTCGACGTTCATTTCGTTCCAGCAGATCTCGTTGATATAGACCATCGGACGGACGCTGTCGAGGTCGTTTAGGCGACGCCAGAGTTTGGCCTTTTCTTTGTGCACGGGCAACGCGGCGATATGCGCGACTTCGTCCGCTAATCCGCGTAGGATGTCTTTGTCGTTGGGACTGGGACGGATCTCTTCGATGGTAGACGGCTGCATGTTATGGCCCGGATCGTGAAGCATGGACTTGGTCTCCCTCTCAATAGTCTCGGTGGGTTCCGCTTCGCTTCACCCACCCTACGCTCTACATTAGGCGTAAGCGCCGAATTCGCGAATTGCGTCGAACATGGCTACTACGTTTTCGACGGGCGTTTCTTCGAGAATGGTGTCGTGGCTCGCGCCCGCGATATAGCCGCCGTTTGGTTTCATGATTTCGAGGACTTCGCGCGTGGATTCGCGGACGTATTCGGGCGTGCCGTCGATCAGCACGCGATGCGAATCGATCGCGCCGTTGAAGACCATCTTGTCGCCATATCGGACTTTCAGCGCGCGCAGGTCCATGCCGAGGCAGGACGGTTGTACCGCGTGAATCGCGTCGATACCCGCGTCGATAAACATCGGCACGAGTTCCGCCACGCCGCCGCAGCAATGCATCATGACTTTGAGTCCGTATCGATGGCCAAGGTCCGCCATGCGTTCGAGATGCGGTTCGAGGAAACGGCGGTATAGGAATTCGCCGACGAGCGGGCCGTGCTGCGTTCCAAGGTCGTTGCCGAAAAAGAAAATGTCGATGGCGGCGGCGGCGGCCTCGAAGACGCGTTCGCTGGATGCGTAGTAATAATCCACGATATGACTGAGGACGGCGTCGACGCTTTCGGGGTCTTCGTACATGCGGGTCATGAGCGATTCCATGCCCATCAGGTCGATGGCGTCGTGCCAAAAGGGCGACCAATCGCCACCGAGAATCGCGTATTCGCCGTTCCACGCCCGCGCGGCGTCGCGCACGCCGCTCGCGTCCGTCCACTTTGGGTCCGGCCAGGGATAGGCGTGAATCGTATCGAGCGAGGCGTCCGCCAATGGGTGCGCGATCGGCTGGCCGTAACCGAGTCCCTCGCGTTCGATGCCGAACACGGTGCGATAGGTGGCGCGCTCGTGGGTGATCGGGAAATCCGGTCCCGCATACGTGGCCCGGACGCGCCGAAAGTCGTCGCCGAAGAATTGGCGGAGCGGCTCGTCGTCGAGTCCGAGCGCGGCCTTGGCCTTCGCCCAGAACTCGTCGGATGAACCGCACCACGCCGGAACGCGGTCGGGTTCTTCGTGGGCAAAGGCCGTCAGGACGCGTTCACGGGAAGTCATTGGCATGGAATGCTCTCCAGGAAAAGGACGGACAACGACGCTTGAGTGTGGCGTCCATGTATGGCGGTTACGCCTACCATTGCGCGGGCATAAATTGGTCGACATCTGCCTTTGTAATAACATGCTTCGGCAGATAGGTGACCGGGGCAAGTTTATCGCCTTTGAACCATCGTGCGGCGGAATGAACAGCGAGGGCGCCGTCGCCTTCGGCGGATTGGTACGTGATGGCCAGCGTGTCGCCGGCTTTGACGGAGTCCATACCGGTCTTGCAGTTTCCGGCGGCGACAATCACAAGATCGGTTCGCCCGGCCTTTTTGATGGCTTCGAGCGTGCCGGTCAGGCTGAAGTCGTCGGCGGCTAGGACGAGTCCTTTAAGTTCGTTGCCGAACTTGGCAATCCATGCCGAGACGAGTTGCATCGCGCCTTCTGCTTCGAGGTTCGCGGTGTCCATGGCGAGCATTTTCATTTCGGGCGCGTATTCTTGGAGTTCGGTAATCGGCGCGAAGGTGCGCGAGAAGAAGGGCGAACTGCCGGGCATGTGGCGGATGATGGCGTAACCGCCTTGCTTGCCGAGGGCGTCCGCGAACGTGTGCGCGAGCATGCGAAACTGCCCCCAATCGTCCGGGCCGGTCCATGCGACGCAATATTTCATGGCTTCGTCGCACGGGATCGTATTCGACGCAACGCACGGAATGCCGGCCTTGGCGATCTTGCGCAACAGCGGCGTGCAGGCCGTCGCATCCACGGGCGCGAAGATAATCATGTCTGGCCGCTCGTTGATGGATTGATCGGTCTGCTGGGCCTGAAGGTCCATGTTCCAGTTGCCGTTGAAGACTTTTGTTTTCATGCCGTACGCGGCGGCCATGACGTTGAATCCGTTGACATACGCGGTCCAGTAGGGATGATCGCCAGCCTTGAGCAAAATGATTTTCTTGCCGCGCGGACCGTCCTTCGGGGAATCGGGCATCGCGACCTTTTGGACTTTCCATCCCGCGAACTCGATGTCCCACCAATGGCCTTTGTCGGTTTCGGGCAGCGCCGTGGGATCGCCGGGTCGGTCGGGAATGATCTTTTCGTCGGTCGAACGCAACAGGTATGGCTGGCCGTCGGTACCCTTGAGCGCGAAGACGTCTGGTTCGGCGGGGATCGCCGTTGGCGTCGATGTCGTAGCTTGGGTTGGCAACGAGGCGTGCTTGAAGTAGATGGCCGTGATGGCGGTTGCGGCAATCGCCACGATGGCGACGATTGTAATGCAGATCAGCGGTAAGCGATCCTTGCTGTTCATTTCAGTCGCTCCTTCTTCCATTTCCAACAATTGTCCGCCTGGGAATACGGTACCTTCCGCCACTTCCTTCATCAAGTCGGGACGCTGCCCTTTGAGCAGGTCGTGGCGATGGATTGTGAATGCTTCGTACAACACGACGACGGCCAGAATCAAGCCGTTGACGAAAATCTGAACTTCGAATCCGAGGCCGTAGCAGCCGATGCCGTTGAACAGCATGGTCAGCATGAGCACAGCAAAGTAGCTTTGCAGGACGCTTCCTTTGCCGCCGGTCATGAGCGTACCGCCGATGATGACCGCCGCGAGAACCGTCATGAGCGTGCGCGAACCTAGCACGGCGGCGGAGGTCATCGAACTGAGGCTCGCTGCGAACAACGCGCCAGCCAAGGCCGCCGTGCAGCCGCTCAGGACGAAGCCCGCCATCAAGTACCGGTCGCGGTTCAGTCCGGCGAGCCATGCGGCTTCGGGATTGCCGCCAACCATGAAAAAGCCGCGTCCGTATCGCGTCGATTCGAGCAAGACGGTGACTCCGCCCACGAGCGCGAGCGTGACGATCACCATGGGCGGCAAAAACGGGAGAAGCGGCTTTTCGAGCCAGTCGGCAAACCGGAAATCGGCGAGGGCCGCCGAGCCGCCGCCGCTGTAGAGGTGCATGAGTCCGGTCACGATCGTCATCGTGCCGAGGGTCGCGATGAACGAGTTGATGCGCGCCTTGACGCACAACCATCCGTTGACCACGCCGACGATGGCGCCGACCGCGAGCGCCACGGCGAAGGCGCCGCTCCAGCCCAATGACGGTTGGAGCCGGATGGTCAGCATGCCGCACAGCATCACGACCGCGCCGATGGATAGGTCGAGTTGGCCGAGGATGAGAACGAGCGTGAACCCGATGGCCGCGACGGCGTTGAGACTCGCGCCTTTGAGGATCGTGGTCACGTTTTGAACGGACAGAAAATTCGGCGCAAAGGCCGACAGTAAAATGAACAGGACGAGCAGCATCGCCAAGGCGCGGTGTTCGTTGAGCAGGCGGACCGGATTATGCATAGTCCTTGCCTTTCGCGCGAAGCTGATACTGCTGGAGGCCTACTACGGCGATGAATACGATCCCCGTGACGATGTTCTGCCGGAACGATGTGATTCCGAGGAAAGTCATGATGTTCGTGAGCAATCCGATAACCAGCACGCCTCCGAATACGCCGGGGATGTGGCCGCGTCCGCCGCTCAAGGTGACGCCGCCGATGACGACGGCGGTGACGGCTTTGAAGTCGTAGCCTTGGCCGAGATAAAAGACGCCGAGTTTGTTCATGGACGTGATAAAGATCCCTGCAATCGACGCGACAAATGAGGCGGCCATGAAGTTGAGGCACACGACGCGTCCGACGCGTATCCCGGACGCGCGTGCGGCGGCCCGCGATGAACCCACGAGTCGGCTCTCGCGTCCGAACCGCGTCCGGGTCATGACCAGATGCCCGACTGCGAACAGCGCGAACATGGCCAGCACGACGAGCGGCACGGGACCGAGTCCCATGCGAAAGATGTCGGTGAACGCTGCACCCGGCGTGCCCGGTTGCGTGTCGGGATAGACTTGGGTGTTGCTCCAGGTAAAGCGCATGAACCCTTCCATGAAGAAGGCCACGGCGAGCGTCCACAGGATCGGATTCGCGTTCAGTTTGCCGATTACGAGACCGTTTATCGTGCCGACGGCCACGCCCGCGAGCATGCCCAGTATCAGGGCCGGTCCCAACCCGAGCGGTAACGACGCGATGGCGATGATCCCGGAAAACGCCATGATGGCCGGGGCCGAAAGGTCGGCCATGTTGCCTGAATACGTGACGAATGCCATGCCGGTCGCGACGATGCCGAGCAGCGCCACGGCGCTCAGCACGTTGAGAAGGTTGTCCACCGTAAGGAATTCCGGCGAAACGAAAGTCCCTACAATCGCCAGTAGCACGGCAACGACGTAAATGCCGGCGGTTTCGAGTGCGGACGACGCGGTGGTTCGCTTAAACATGACTCAGCGTCCCCTGTCCGTTCGCAGCGAGCAGGAGCGCCTCTTCGGAGAGCGCTTGCTTGTTCATTTCGCCGATCAAGCGCCCGTTGCGCATGACGAGCGCGCGGTCGGAAAGGCCGACGAGTTCCGGCAGGTCGGAACTGATCAGCAACACGGCCGTTCCCTGGTCGGCCAAGTCCGTGATCGCTTCGTGGATTTTCATCTTGGCTTTGACGTCGACGCCGCGCGTTGGCTCGTCGAGAATCAGCACGTTGGGACGCGTCGCGAGCCATTTTCCCAAGAGGACTTTTTGCTGATTTCCGCCCGATAACGTCCCGACGTCGGTTTCCGGCGAGGCGGCCACGATATCGAGTTCCTCGATACACCGTTGCGTCACGGAAACGTCGTTGCCGGACCGATAGAGGCCTGCCTTCGAGTGAAACGGCAACAGCGCGGCGAGCAGGTTCTGCGTCACGGACAAACGCGTAAACAGTCCGTCGACTTTGCGGTCTTCCGTAAGATAGACCAATCCCTTCGATACGGCCTTCGGATAATCGCCCAGTTCGAGTTCGTCGTCGCGGAGCGCAACGGTGCCACAATCCAGCGGATCAAGCCCGCACAGAGAGCGCGCCAGTTCGGTTCGGCCCGCGCCCGACAATCCGACAAGGCCGAGGATTTCTCCCTGTCCGATCTGAAATGAAACGTCGTGGAAGAATCCATACCGCGTCAAATGTTCGACGCGGAGCGCTATCCCGCCCAGCGTCGCCTCGCGCGGCGCGTAGAAGCGGTCGATGCTCTCGCCGACCATCATTTGCACGAGCGTCTGCGGCGTCGTTTCGGCAATCTCGCACGTGCCGATTTTCCGTCCGTCGCGGAGTACCGTGACGCGGTCGGCGATCTGGAAGACTTCCGGCAAGTGATGCGAGATGTATACGATGGCAAGGCCGCTGCGTTTGAGATCGCGGATAATCGCAAAGAGTCGTTGGACCTCGTCGCGCGACAAGGCCGAGGTCGGCTCGTCCAGAATCAGGATGCACGGCGCGTTTCCCAAGACCTTGGCGATTTCGACCAACTGGCTCTCGTGCTGGCTGATCTCGTCGATTGTTTTCGAGGGGTCGAGGTCGAGGCCGACAAATTCGAGACATCGCCGCGCCTCGTCGAGCATCTTTCGCCTGTCCAGGAGGCCCCAGCGCTTCGTTGGCAGTCTGCCGACGAGGAGATTCTCGGCGATAGCGATGGGACGCGCCAGACTCAGTTCCTGGTAGACCATTCCGATGCCGTGTTGCTTCGCGGCGGCGGGCGAATCGAGCCGGACCTCTTTGCCGCCGATGCGGATCGTGCCAGAATAATCGTCGAAGGCGCCGGTCAGGATCTTCATCAGCGTGGACTTGCCCGCGCCGTTCTCGCCCATCAATGCATGGACTTCGCCGACGCGCACATCGAGGTCGACGTTATCGACGGCCAGCGTGCCCGGGAAGCGTTTCGATACGCCTGTCATCGAAAGCGCATTGAATTCCGAATTCCGACTTATCACTCCCGGCCGCATTATTCATCCATTCATAATTCATTCAGTGGACTAGCCTACCAATTTGCCAATATTTCTAAAGAAAAGCACATTCCCCAATCAATATCAAGTGCTTTCCGAAGGCGCTACATCTTCTTGACGGCGACGGGCTGCTTCGGACTGAAGCGGACAACTTTGCGTCCGTCCTTGCCTTCGTCCGCGCGAAGCGACTCGGCCAAGGCATGTACGTCATAATGGAACTCGGCGGCAATCTCATCTTTGACGCGCCGGACTTCTTCAATCACTTCGTCCTCATACATCGCTCTTCTCCAGTAGCTCATCGGGCGTACAAACGCGCTTCATGCGTCATTTCCAATGGCCGCGTCTCTTCTGAGTACTATCAAGCGCTTCCAGTGTCGGTGTTTGCTGCCCCGAAAGTCAACGCGTCACATTTCTCCGTCAACAAGAACACCTGGTTCCCGTTCGGTGGACTAGAGCCCAATTGGCCCCTTATAATGCGCCGTTTTGAGACGTGAAGCAATTACAGGGAGATCGACATGCCTAACGGTTACCATGGCGTCGTTTTGCGCGTGAATCTTAGTACGAAGTTGGTCGAAAAGCAGGAATTCCCCGAAGAGTTCTATCGCACCTATATGGGCGGTGGAGCGTTCGGGGCCTATTTCCTTTTACAGGAAACTGCGGCGGACACGGACCCGCTCGGTCCCGGCAACGTCTTGACCATCGCGCCGAGCGTGACGACGGGTTGTGCGCTTTCCGGAGTTAGCCGGTTCAGCGCGGTTGCTTTGTCACCGACGACGAACGCGGTGGGCGAGGGACAGTCGGGCGGCGACTTCGGGCCGTTCGTCAAATTCGCGGGATACGATGCCATCGTGGTAACGGGCAAGGCCGATGCGCCGTGCTATCTGCTCGTCAACGGCGAGACGGTCGAAATCCGCGACGCCGCGCACCTAACGGGGCACAGCGTGAGCGAAGTCCACGATCGGCTCGATGCGGAACTGAAGCAGGACGGGACGCGCGTCAGCATTCTTCAGTGCGGTCCGGCGGGCGAACGGCTCGTCCGTTACGCCTGTCTGATGGCGGATTGCAATGACGCCGTGGGACGGACCGGGATGGGCGCGGTCATGGGCTCGAAAAACCTGCGTGCGATCGCGATCCGTGTCCCGCGCAAGACCAAGCTACCGGTAGCCGATCTGGAATCGATCCGCAAACTCGCGGTACTCGCGGGCGAGCGCGTGAAGACGGCGGACTTTCCATCGACGTTGCGCGCGCATGGCACGCCGGGCGTGGTCCAGTTCCAATCCGAAGCGGGCAACATGGCGACGCACAACTACTCGCGCGGCTGGCATCCGGAATACAAGGAATTGTCGGGACAAGTCTTCGGCGAGAAGATGGGTGCGGGCCAGACGACGTGTTTCGGCTGCGTGGTCGCGTGCCGCAAACGCGTCCGCTGTACGGGCGTGTACGAAGTGAGCGACAAACTCGGCGGACCGGAGTTCGAGACGCTGAGCACGCTTGGCTCGAATCTCGATATCGTCGACGCGGCAGCGGTCGCCAAGGCGAACGAGATGTGCAATGAGTATGGCATCGACACGATCACAATGGGCGCCGTCGCCGCATACGTTTTCGAGTCGATGGAACACGGCCTCATTTCGAGTGACGCGACGGACGGCAAGACGTTGCGTTTCGGCGATCCGGAGAGTCTCTTCTGGCTCATTGATCATGTCGGGAAACGCGAAGGGATCGGCGGCGTGCTCGCGGACGGTTTCGATGCGGCGATCGCGCGGCTCGGCGAGAAGACCGCGCCGTTTGCCATTCACTGCAAAGGCCAGGGACTCCCCGCGCACATGGCACAGGTCAAGCCGAGCCAGGCGCTCATGTATGCGACGGTACCGATCGGCGGCGACCATATGTCTTGCGAGCACGACTGGCTCTTGGCCGGCGGCGGCGAACTGGCGACCGGCCTTGCCATCGTCGGCAAGGGCACGCGCGCCTCGACGGACCTGCCCAAGATTCGTATGACTGCGTTCAGCCAGCACTTCTACAGCCTCCTCGACACGCTCACGCTGTGCATGTTCGTATGGGGACCGGGCAATCTGTTCAGTTACCGCGAACTCGAGGATTTCGTTCATCATGTGACGGGTTGGGACTGCACGTTCTGGGAACTCATGAAAGTCGGCGAACGCAAGATAAACATGATGCGTCGGATCAACGCGCGCCGGGGCTTCTCGCGCGACGACGACTTATTGCCCGATCGGCTGTACGAACCCGTTCCCGAAGGTCCAAGCAAAGGCGCGCACGTCGACCGGGACCTCTTCCCAATTATGCTCGATCAATACTACGGCATCATGGGCTGGGACGTAGCCACCGGAAACCCCTCCCCCGCCAAGCTCATGGAACTCGGACTGGAATGGGCGATCTAGGGAACAGTCCCAAATTTCTTGGTTCATCCTTCATCCTTACCATGTTATACTCGCCACGAACTGGCGCGGCAATTATTCCCGCCCAACGAAAATAAAGGATGAAGAATGAAGAAGTGTCGCGCTTCGTATCTCGTATCTCAGATCGCAGATCGCAGATCGCAGATCTCAGATCTCAAATTTCAGATCTCAGATCTCAGATCTCGGATCGACGTAACGAGACTGCGTGTTTTTTCATCCTTCATCCTTCATCCTTCATCCTTGCAAGGAAATCCCCATGCTTGAGTTCTTCGATGTGGCACTTCGGATCTTGCGGAAGGTCGAGGCAACGCAGGCAGCGGCGATCGGGCTGGCCACGGACGCCGTCGCGGAGAGTCTCATGGCCGGCGGCGTTTGGCATCTGTTCGGAACCGGCCATTCGCATTTCATCGGCGAAGAAGCGTATTACCGGGCCGGCGGACTAATCCCCGTCAACGCGATCCTGTTTCCAGCATTGATGCAGCATGAAGGACCGGTCACCAGCACGAAACTCGAACGGTTGCCTGGTCTGGCACATATCGTGCTCGACAAGCAGGACACACGGCCGGGCGATGTGCTCACCATCGTCTCCAACAGCGGAAAGAATGCCGTGCCCGTCGAAATGGCAATCTACGCCAAGGAAAAGGGACTCAAAACCATCGCGATTACCTCCCTAAACCAGTCACGCGAAGCAACGTACGGCACGGGACTTGACAAGAAACTGTTCGAGATCTGCGACATCGTCATCGACAACTGCGGCAACGCGGGCGACGCAGCGCTGCCAGTGCAAAGTGCCAATCCGCAATCCGCGCCCTTACACGTGGCGGCGACATCGAGCCTCGTCGGCATCGCAATCATCGAGCAGATCGTCTACGGCGTCGCACGACGCTTTGCCCAGACAGGCAAGGAACCGCCCATCTTCAAGACCGCCAACTTGCCAGGCGGCGACGAATGGAACGCCCGCATGACCGCGCAATATGGCAAGCGCGTAAATCTGAGATAGGCGCAACGCAATGTCCACAACGTCCGCGCTCGACCCACCCGCGCAAACGCCCCCAAATGAATCCTCCGCAACCTTCATCAAACAACGCGCAGCAGCCCTCGGCTTCGACGCATGCGGTATCGCCGAGGCCGACAATGTCGATCCCGGCAATCGCCTAAAAGAGTGGCTCGCGCGCGGATTCCACGCCGACATGGACTGGATGGCGAGAACGGCCGACATCCGCGCCGACATCCGATTGAAACTGCCCGGCGCAAAATCCGTCATCGTTGTTGCGCGCAACTACTACGCCGAACGACCCGAAAAGCTTCAGGACGAAGCGCCTGAGGCCTCGAAGCACGAAGCCTGGGTATCGCGCTACGCGTGGGGCCGTGACTATCACCGCGTCATGTTGAAACCATTGCGCGCACTGGCGGACGCGATCCGCACGCTCCGCAATCCGCAATCCTGTTACACCTGCATCGACACCGGGCCGGTCCTCGAACGCGCGTATGCCGCACGCGCCGGCATCGGCTGGATCGGCAAGAACAGCCTCGTCATTCGCCGTGACATCGGATCATGGTTTTTCCTCGGCGTCGTCGCCACCACCCTCGAATTGTCCCCCGACGTCCCCATACCGAATCGTTGCGGCACATGCACGCGTTGCATCGAGGCGTGTCCCACCGGCGCAATCGTCGAACCAGGCATAGTCGATGCGCGCCGATGCATCTCGTACCACACCATCGAGAACCGAGGTGATATTCCCAGCGAAATCCAAGAGCACATGGGCCAGTGGATATGCGGCTGCGACATCTGCCAAGACGTCTGCCCCTGGAACCGTTTCGCACACAAAACCACCGAACCGGATTTCCTGCCCCGCCCCGAACTGGCCAATCCAAATCTTGCCGAATGGCTCGAAATGGATGAGCAAACGTTCAACCGCCTCACCGCAGGCACACCCATCCGCCGCGCCAAATATACCGCCATCCAAAGAAACCTACGCATCGCAAAATTTTGGGGATACCACGGAATGGCATTAACCCCAAAAAGCAGTCAGAATTCAGAATGTTGAAAACAGTGGGCTACACACGATCTATGGGATATGGGGTTTGGAGGTCCGATCGCAATCCGCGCGTCAGGTATCGATGTTTACCAGGAAATCGCCGATTGCGAGGTAATCGAGACGGGCGTTGCGGAATGCCGCGAGGGCTTCTTCGGGCGTACAGATGATCGGCTCTTCGTGGATGTTGAAACTGGTGTTGAGCAGCACGCCGCAGCCCGTCCTGCGTTTGAACGCGGACAGGATGCGGTGAAACGCGGGGTTGGACGCTTCGCGCACGAGTTGGGCGCGCGCGGTACCGTCGATGTGAACGACTGCGGGATGTTCGCGTCTCATCCGATCGGTACAGTCGAAACAGACCGTCATGAATTCGGACGCATGGCGCGCGGCGTCTGCGCCGATGGCATATTGGTCGCCGTCTTCGTCGAGGATGGCCGGCGCAAATGGCATGAAATCGCTGCGTTTGAGCAGCCGATTGAGGCGGTCCACGATGGCGCGGTCGGTCGTGCGGGCGAGCACGGATCGGTTGCCGAGCGCGCGAGGCCCCCACTCCATCTTCCCAGCGAACCGCGCCACGAGACGTCCTTCGACGAGCGCGTCCGCGATCCGTTCCGCAATGTCGTCGCAATGTTCGAAGGGGAAATTTGCGTTGCGTATCGCTGCCTCGATCGCGGCGTCCGAGAACTCGTCTCCAAAGAATACGTCTTGCACCCGTTCCGGGGCGCGGCGGTCGGTCGCGCAGATCGCGCCGTGCGCGAGGCCGCCGTCACCCATGTTGGGATAGACGAACAGGCTCTCGACCTCGTCCATTTCGTGCAGGCGCTGGTTCAGTTTCACGTTCGCGACGACTCCGCCGGCCACGGCGAGCTTCGTCAGGCCCGTCTCGCGCAACCAGCGTCGGCAGAGGTCCACGACGAAATGTTCGAGGATCGCTTGCGCCCATGCGGCCACGTCTTCGCGCGTGTAGCGTGCCATAAGCGTCTTGCGCGCCCATTCGACGCCGCGCTGGCCTACGGGGCCGCTGTACATGAGTTTGCCGTCGTCGAACCGGAACGGCCACGGCTCGTGGACGCGGGCCGGGTCGCCATGCGCCGCGAGGCCGGTTAGTTTGCCTTCGTCGCGGCAGGACAGGAATCCGAACGCGTCCGTCAATACCTGGTAGAACAGGCCGAGGGAATCGCGCGAGGAGGCGGTCCACAGCCGTTGCATCCCGACGCCGCGCTCGTCCGCACGGGCTTGCCATACGGTCATCGACAGTCCGTCGCCCATGCCGTCCGCCGTAACGCAGAGCGCCTCTTGAAAGCCCGACATGCGCCATGCGCCGAAAGCGTGTCCTTCGTGATGGTCGACGAAACGAATCGGGATCTTACGCAAGGATCGTGGCAGCGTGCGCCGCGTGACCGACGCCAGGAACGGCATCGTAGCGCGACGCATGAGCGATTTTTCCGAGGTGTGCGAGATGGGCAACAGGAAGGTCAGGTCGTCCAGAAAACCTCGGAGGAACGATTCCTTTTTCGCGCGACGCGCCTCGAAGAGCCAGCGGTGCGAGCCGGGGAACATGCGGACCGGCAGCGGCGGCGTCATGAGTCCCGATACGCAAATACATTCGATATCGGACGGACCGACGCCTGTCGCCGTGAGCAACGCATCGAGCGCGCGATACGGAAAGCCGCCCTCGTTTTTCCGCCGCGTATATCGTTCCTCGTTCGACGCGAACAGCACCTTGTGCCCATCGCACAACGCAACGCCCGAATCGAACAGGTCTTCGCTGATACCTAAGAATGCCATGGGAAAAATCCGTTATCCTGCACCGACGTAATAATGAAGGATGAACAAGGAATTCAGGAGTCAGGAGTCAGAATGA
>CAIYET010000717.1 GCA_903925285.1 Candidatus Hydrogenedentota bacterium
GCAACGCATCGCGACCTCCGGGATCGGGTCGAGAAGGGACTGTTTCGCGAAGACTTGTTTTACCGCCTCAACGTGTTCCCGATATACCTACCTCCGTTGCGGGAACGCGAGGAAGACATCGCTCCGCTCGTGGCGCATTTCATAGAGAAATACAGCGAGCGAACGGGAAAGCAGATCAAGGGGCTTAAGCCGGACGCCATGCGGATGGTGATGGACTACTGCTGGCCGGGCAACGTTCGCGAACTCGAGAACGCCATCGAGCACGCGTTCGTCACGTGCGGCCAAAGAGATATCGACGCTCTGGATCTGCCGTTGGAAATCCGGCGTACGGATATCAAGGACCGCATCTGCGGCAAACAGAGCGCCGCAATTTCAGAAACGCCTGTACCAAAGCCTTCCCGCCGAGCAGCAACGAAAAAAGAAATCATGGCCTTGCTCAAGGAGTGCGAATGGAATAAAGCTGAGGTCGCGCGGCGACTGGGCATCACGCGCACACAGGTTTGGCGCCGCATGACCCAACTGGGTATCTCGATGAAACCCGGCGAATAGGCCCTCCGCAAGTTCGCTCGAAGGCGGATCCACGCTCTCCCGCCCCCAGCCCGTTGACTGACTCTATTCCAGATGCTAAAATGGCCTCAAATGGGGATGGAGTTCCCCTAAACCGCCGTTAGGCTGATAACTCCTGCCGCGTAGAGATGAAGTGGTAGGAGTTTTGGCTCTTATCTTAGCGACTCCCAACCCTTCTTCTTGACCCGCGCGGACTTTGCAGTTTTGTGATTCTCAAGATGGGTAGCGCGCCATGGGAGAATGAATGTAATGGATTCTACATATGCAGCGACGGTCATCGTTTTTCTGGTCTTTGTGGCCAGCATCATCTCGGTGGAGGTAGCGCTTTCCGCCGCCATTATCGAGATCGTCATGGGGGTGATCGCCGCCAACTTCATGGGGCTTCATCCCGCGCCATGGATGGACTTCATCGCGGGCTTCGGCGGGATACTGCTCACGTTTCTGGCCGGTATCGAAGTCGATCCCACACTACTGAGACAGAAACTCAAGGAAAGCCTACTGATCGGCGGGTGCTCGTTTCTGCTGCCGTATCTTGCCGCTCTCGGCTACTGCTACTGGATTGCGCATTGGACGTTGCAGGCGTCTCTTATTGCCGGTTGCGCCCTGTCTACGACCTCGCTGGCCGTCGTCTATGCCGTGCTAGTTGAGACCAGCCTCACGGACACCGGAATCGGGAAGATCATGATGGCATCGACCTTCGTGACCGATATGGGCACGGCGATTGCCCTTTCCCTGACCTTTGCGGAATGGGGCGTGCGCACGCTGGTTGTGTTGTTGGCCTGCGTGGCCATTATCGCGCTCGCGCCGCGGTATCTGCCGAATGTGTTCAAACGCTACGGCGGTAAAGTTATCGAACCGGAAATCAAACTCCTGTTCTTCCTGCTGTTTGTATTTATGTCTCTGGGAAAATGGGGGCAAGTCCACGCGGTGCTTCCGGTGTTTGTGCTTGGTCTGTGCCTAGCCCGGATGTTCCGTGACCACAGAGACCTGCAACGCAAACTTCGTATCGGGGCATTTGCGATGATCACGCCGTTCTTCTTCATCAAAGGCGGCATGAACGTTTCTTTGGCGGACCTCGCGGCCAACTGGCCCTTACTCCTGATCTTGTTGGGAGTGAAATCGGCGGCAAAGTTCGTGGGCGTGTTTCCCTTGGCAAAACGCTACGCCAACGGCCATGCCGCCTATTTCACGCTGCTCATGAGCACGGGGCTGACCTTCGGAACGATTTCCGCGTATTACGGCCTTCAAGCAGGCCACATTACGTCGTCTCAGTTTTCAATCCTCGTTGGCGTGGTCATCACGACAGCCATCATTCCTACGTTTATCGCCCAACGTTGGTTTTCTCCGACATTGTCCGAACAGGAACAAGAAGAGGTGCTGGCCCAGGAGGAGGAGAGTATCTGATTGCCCAGTTGAGCCAATACAAGCTTATACGCATTGAATCCAGGAGATTGCTCAGTCTACTTTCTGCGCTCGACTTGTACGGCATATACCTGCGTGGTTCCTCCCACGTCTGACTGAAAGACGACCCATTTGCCGTCGGGTGTGAAATGCGTGTTTGGTTCTGGGTAGCTTTTCCAGGAATGGCCGGCCATGCTGCACAGCTTTTCGACGCGCAGTTTGTCATTCTCTATCTTGAACAAAAAAATCCATTTGCCGGAGGGGCACAGGCGGAAGCTTCCCCCTTCGCCGTCGCCACAAAACATGGTTTGGTCCTGCGAAATGTTGAAATGGCGCGAGGCGTAGCGCATCGGGTATGGATATCGCTTCAACTCATACGTCCGCGTA
>CAIYET010000718.1 GCA_903925285.1 Candidatus Hydrogenedentota bacterium
AATCGTAGTCGAAATCGAGTGAGTCATATCGTTGAGGTACCTGGGGCCATAGACATGGGCCTGCGCCATGCGAATCGCATAGTCCTACCCGATTTCTTCGATTACGATGACGAGCACGAGCACGAGCACGAGCACGAGCACGAGCACGAGCACGAGCACGAGCACGAGCACGAGCACGAGCACGAAGAAACGTCGGAGAGGTTGGCAATCAGTGAATCCTGGTCGTCAGCACAATTTGATGCGTTTGCCCAGGCCCTTCATTTTGAATGGTAGTGTCGGAACGCCTTGGTCTGATAAGATACCGGCTTGTGCTGGTAAATATTTTAGGACAGACATTGAGAAGAGATATGGGACGCCGACCGACATCGACTGACGACGCGCAAACGGATGATGCGCAAAAGAACGCGGTGCGTGGGTTATTGCCGCTGTTGCCACTGAAGGAAACCGTTGTCTATCCGCGGATGGTGGTTCCGCTGATGGTAGGGCGTCCGGCGTCCGTCGCGGCGGTCGAGGAATGCCTCGCCTCGGACCGTCCCCTATTCATCTGCGCGCAAACCGATCCGAGCGTCGATACACCCGATGTGGGCGAATTGCACAAGATCGGCGTGACGGCAAATATCCTTCAGACGCTCCGTATGCCTGACGGGACGCTCAAGATCGTCGTCGAGGGCATTGCGCGGGCCTCCGTGCGGCGGATGACACAAGGCCGGGGGTTCTCGGAAGTAGCGGTCCGCGTGTTCACGCCTGCGCCGTTGCATGGCAAGAAAGACCTCGCCCTGACACGCATGGTCCTCTCGCAATTCGAGGACTATGTCCGCCTCAGCCAGCGGATCGCGCCGGAGGTTGTGATGTCGTTGCGCAACATTTCCGATGCAGACGTGGTATCGGACCTGGTATGCGCGTACCTGTCGGTCCGGTTCGAGGAGCGACAGGAGTTGCTCGATACCGTCGACGTGCGCGCGCGACTCGAAAAGACCGCGAATCTCCTTATGCGCGAAAACGACCTGCTCCAGATCGAGCAGAAGGTCCGCGACCGTGTTCGCGACCAAATGGAGCAGGGCCAGCGCGAGTATTATTTGAACGAACAGATCAAAGTCATCCATCAGGAATTGGGCAATCGCGAGGATGGCGACGAGATTACCGAACTGCGTAAGGCCATCGAAAAATCCGGGATGCCCAAAGAAACAAAGGAACGGGCCGAACGCGAGCTTGCGCGATATCAGCGGATGCCCGCGATGAGTCCCGAAAGCGCCGTGACCCGCACGTATATCGAATGGCTCACCGACATGCCCTGGCGCAAGCGGACTCGAGAGGCCATCGATATCGACGCGGCCCAGCATATCCTCGACGAGGACCATTACGGTTTGACGAAGGTCAAGGAGCGTATCCTCGAATACTTGGCCGTACGCAAGTTGAGCAAGAATCCCCATGGCCCCATTCTGTGCCTGGTCGGTCCGCCGGGCGTGGGGAAAACCTCGCTGGGCAAGTCGGTCGCTCGAGCCATGAACCGCAAGTTCGTGCGCGTGTCGCTCGGCGGCATCCGCGACGAGGCCGAGATCCGCGGCCACCGCCGCACCTACGTTGCATCGCTGCCCGGCCGCATCATCCAGAGCATGAAAAAAACCGGCGTACGCAACCCCGTGTTCATGCTCGACGAGATCGACAAAATGAGCATGGATTTTCGCGGCGATCCGTCGTCGGCCCTGCTCGAAGTACTCGATCCGGAGCAGAACCGCGCGTTCAACGATCATTATCTCGAAGTCGATTTCGATCTCAGCGAAGTGTTCTTCATTACCACCGCGAACAACGAGTTCGAGATCCCGCTGCCCCTGCACGACCGTATGGAAATCGTCCGTTTGCAGAGTTACACGAGTTACGAGAAGGAGCGCATCGCACGGCAATTTCTTATCCCGAAACAAATGACGGCCTGTGGCGTAACCGACGCGCATGTGTCGCTGACGGACAGCGGGCTTAAGACCTTGATCGACCGATACACGCGCGAGGCAGGCGTGCGCGAACTCGAACGGCAGATCTCGAACGTCTTTCGCAAGATCGCGCGCAAGGTGGTCGCCGCGATACCCGAAGCGCCGATCGTCGTCGAGGCAGACTCGCTACCGGGCCTGCTCGGACCTTATGAATACAGCGAAATCCGCGCCGAACTCGTACCCCAGATCGGCGTAGCCGTCGGTATGGCATGGACCAGCGTCGGCGGCGATACGCTTACCATCGAAACGTCGCTCATGAAGGGCAAGGGCGTGCTGACCTTGACCGGCCAGTTGGGCGACGTCATGAAAGAATCCGCCCGCGCCGCCTACAGCTATCTGCGCGCACATGCCGAGGACCTCAAGATTTCCCCCTCGTTCTACCGCAGCACGGACATGCATGTCCACGCCCCCGAAGGCGCGATCCCGAAGGACGGTCCATCCGCGGGCGTCGCGCTGGCCGTCTCGATGCTGTCCGCATTGCGCAACGTGGCGCCGAAAGGGCCGTACTCGATGACGGGCGAGATCACCTTGCGCGGGCGCGTGCTGCCCGTCGGCGGGATCAAAGAAAAGGTCATCGCCGCGCATCGCGCCGGCGTACGCCGGATCATCTTGCCCAAGGAAAACGAAAAGGACCTCGTCGAGATCCCCAAGGAAGTGCGCGACGAAACCGCGTTCACGCTCGTCACGGAAATCGGCGAAGTATTTGCATTGACATTCGATTGAGGCTGTAGGCTGTAGGCATTAGGCTTTAGGCTGTAGGCACTGCCTACAGCCTACAGCCTAAAGCCTAATGCCTCCTTAAGAAATCGCTCATGACTGACGCAACTGACAAAAAACAGAATGCCGAACCGGTCAGCGAGTCCTTCATCGTCGATGAAGCGACCGATGCGGTCCTACGCCTACAACTCGACAAGTTCGAAGGACCGTTCGAGGTCCTGCTATACCTTATAAAGTCGCAAGAAATCGACATCTTCGACATCCCCATCGTCAAGATTACCGAGCAGTACATTCGCTTCCTCGAATTGCTGCGCGACGAAAACCTCGATGTCGCGGGCGAATTCCTCGTGATGGCCGCGACATTGATCCACATCAAGTCGAAAATGATCCTCCCCGTCGAACAGGATATCGAGGAAGAAGAAGTCGAGGAAGAAGATCCGCGACTCGACCTGGTCGAGAAACTCCTCGAATACCGCAAGTACCGCGATGTCGCACGGCGTCTTCAAGCCCTCGAGGATATGCGCCGGAACTGGTTCACGCGCAACGTCAAGCCGGATATCGAGCCTGAAGAAGAAACCGAGGAACTGCTCGAATTGGGCATCTACGACCTCATTCAGGCGTTTCGGGGCGTCCTGCGCTACATTTCGGACGACCTCTCGCACACGGTTATCGGCGAGGGCGCGTCCGTCGACGAAAAGATCGCCTATATCGAGCAAGAACTCGCCGAGAAACAGAGCATCGCGTGGATCGACCTCTTCAAAGATTGCCACAGCCGGGTGGAACTGGTCTGCTGTTTCCTGGCCATCCTCGAACTATGCCGCATGGGCAAGATCCGCGTACACCAACATCAAACCTTCGGCGATATCCGAATCTTTGCAAGAGAGGCCGAAGTGCCTGTCGAGGCATGAGGCTTCAGGCTCGAAGTTCCTGAGAATGGAGGAAATCGCATGTCATCGACCATCGCATTGTTTCTGCTAATCGCGACCCATGCGCAGACGGCATTGCCCGACCGAATCGTCGTCGCGCCAGTCGCCCCACAGCATCCGCGTCACAGCGAAGCGGCCATCATTGCCCTCAAAGACGCGAGTCTGCTGCTCGGCTGGACGGATTTCTACGGCGACAACGGCGCGGACCACGGCCCTGCCCGGATTGTAGGGCGAATCTCGAAGGACAACGGCGTCACATGGGGAGACGTGCACACGCTCATCGAAAACGACGGCGGATGCAACGTCATGGAAGTCAATTTTCTACGCCTGCGCGACGGGCGTATTGCCCTGTTCCATTGCCAGAAAAACACCGAAGAAAAAGACTGTCGCGTCATGATGCGGACCTCCGCCGACGAAGGAAAAACCTGGAGCGCGGCCAAACAAATGAGTCCCCCCGACCATTACGTCGGCCTCACGAACGGGCGCAGCCTCCGCCTTAAAACCGGACGCATCCTGCTCGAAGCGTGGGAAGGGGGCGACAGCTATTGCTACCTCTCCGACGACGACGGTGCGACCTGGCGCGAAGGCAAACGCATCAAACCCGATAAAGCCGACAGCTACGAACCTATCTGCATCGAACGCAAAGACGGCAGCGTCCTCATGCTCATGCGCACCATGGCCGAAAGCCAATACCGCAGCATCAGCCAAGACGGCGGCGAAACATGGGACACGCCAAAACCCACTCAACTCCTCTGTACACCGTCACCAGCGGCATTGACCCGCATCCCCACCACTGGCGATCTCCTAGTCATCTGGAACCACAACCCAGGCGCGAAGAGCCGCAATCCCCTCACCTCCGCGATCTCGCGCGACGAAGGCGAAACATGGGAACAATTTCGCGACATCGAATCCACCCCCGACGACGCCTGGGCCTATCCCGCCGTAACCTGGGCCGGCAACAACGCCCTCGCCACCTACTTCAACTACAAAGGCGGCCTATCCCTGAACCTTCGCATCATCCCAGCAGACTTGTTCTACATTAAATAGAGATAGCCATCTATATCATACA
>CAIYET010000719.1 GCA_903925285.1 Candidatus Hydrogenedentota bacterium
AGCTTGGGCTAGGGATGGTATTGTCGGTGGCATCGCCGGTCGCCTTGGATTCGGTCAGGCCCAGCAACGCAATCAGCGTAATCGCCGCCACCGCCAGAACCGCCCCAGTCCTCTTGTTGTCTTCGAAATGGATCGTCATGGTTATTCTCCTTTTGAGGCCGCCCGCCCGTTCCACGATGGCGGCGCTGCCGAAATTGAACCTGAGGGATCTAAGGCGCTGCACTTGGTCGAGTAGCGTTTGGCCATAGGCAAGGCGTTCTCCGGGGGCGAGGATGGCGAGTACGCGTGCGTCGCAGGCGAGTTCCTGCTCGTGGCGAAACCGGATGAGGGCGAGCCAGACCAGCGGATTGAACCAATGGACCGCCACCAGCAGGGTCCAGATCCAGCGCCATGCCAGGTCGTGGCCGCGGACGTGGGCCAGTTCGTGCAGCAGCATGTGCCGGCGCTGGATGTCCGGCACATCGGATTGCCAGTCCGGTGGCAGCAGCAGGCGGGGACGTAACAATCCCAGAAGCGCTGGTGCCTGCACCTCGACCGCTGTCATTGGCGCAAGCCATGCATGAACGCCCATGGCGCGCTTGCAATCCTCCAGGGAATCGAGCAGCTCCGGGTTCGTGACGAGCCGGCGCCGCGCACCTGGCCACATTAGCCACGCGTGTTGCGCAAGGACGGTCACAAGGATGATCAAGGCCACTGCTGCCCACGCGCCGGCAAGGAAGGGCGGGGCCGTCTTGTATGGATGCACAGGCCGATCTTGCGGCAGTGCCGGTCGCTCCGGCATCTCGGCGGGTTGAACAACCGGAGCTGGCGCATTATCCACGGGCAAGGGTAAATACTCTGCGGTGGCTGGCAGGTCGTAGCTGACTACCGCCGTGGGCGCGTAAGACGGTACATGGCGCGACATGTTATACAGGCTTGTGGATGATTCCGGCAGCCATGGCGCCAGCAACCTGATCAATACCAGCACCCACAGGGCTTTGCTCCACTGCGGCGAAAGCCGGTTTCGCAGCAACCATTGCGCGCAGAGGACTACCGCAACCACCACGCCCGCCTGCCAGGAAACATGCCAGATGCGCCAAAACACCCCATCCAATCCCGCATAGAAGGCGTTCATTTGTCTTTCCCCTTCCTGGCCTTGGATTTGAGCATCGCCTGTAGTTCTGCAAGCGTTTCCGCGTCCACGTCTTCATGTTCGAGGAAGTGGGCCATCATCGGAGTTAACGCGCCGCCGAAACAACGCTCCAAGAACGATCGGCTCTCGTCACGCACGTAGGCTTCTTCGCCCGCCACGGGGATGAAGCGTAGGGCACCTGCCCGTTTCTCACGCCGTAGAACCCCCTTGTCCACAAGCCGTCCCAACAGGGTCCGGACCGTCTTCGGGTGCCAATCCGTTTCCTCAGCCACGGCTTCGTGTACCTCCGTCGTCGTCAACGACCCCCGTTGCCACAACACCTTCATCACGACCCATTCCGCATTCGAAATGCCAGGCTTCTTGTCCATAGTTTCTTTTGTTCCTTACTCGTTGTCTCACATCTGTGAGAATTATCTCACAATCGTAAGACTTTTGTCAAGGAAAAGATTTCCGCGCTCCTGACTATGATTCGCAATCCACAACTGGCGGTTTGCAGCAGCCGAATCTTGGCGCTATTGCCAGATGAGAGTGGCCGCTTTACTGAAATTCACCGGGCAGTGTTCAACTTCTCCGGCTGAATAGCCGATATCGCGGTCAAGCCTTTCATTGAAGTAATCCCCGCCGGGAGTTGTTTAGCTAAACGGTCTTAGGAGCACGAGCGCAAATACCAGCAAGCTCAACTGTTGGCAGAAGAAACCTTCATTGGTGCTTATTGATCAGAAGCTCACGACGTGACTACGATGAGCCTGGAGAATCTCATGAACAACAATGATCAGATACTCCTCGATCGATGGGGGAAAAGTCAGGATGCAGAAGCGTTCAAAGTTCTTGCCAGTAAACACGCGGGAATGGTCTATGGGACGTGCCGACGCATTCTCGGTGATGCGACAGAGGCGGAGGATATCGCCCAAGAATGTTTCCTGCACCTCGCCCGAGCGAAAAGTGCCATCGGTCCTTACCTTAGCGCTTGGCTGTATCGCGTCGCCGTAAACAAGTCCCTCAATCAACTCCGCGCCAAACACCGTCGCCAGCAACACGAAAAGGCATTCCTCGCAAAGCAAGATGAAACGGGCAAGGACGTTTCTTGGAATGACGTGTTTCAAATCATCGATGAAGCAATTGCCCGACTGCCCGAACGAGAACGGGTTCCACTTATCGCGCATTTCTTTGAGGATCAAACGCACGAACAGATCGCTGACACCCTGAGCGTTTCGCGCCAGACGGTGACGTATCGAATCGGGAAAGGCGTCGAGCGCATTCGCCGCCATCTCCAAAAAACTGGGATTTCCGTTACCGCTCTTACCATCGTATCCTTGGTCAAAGCCAACATCGCCGAGGCGGCGCCTCCCTCCCTGGCGATACGGTTGAGCAAAATCGCGCTGGCAGGTACTTCAGCTGGGCCTTTGCCGACAGGTCCGGCAACGACCTTTCTCGGCGCCATCTCTGGCACACAACTAGCGGTCTGTGCCGCCTTCTTGCTGCTTGTCTCGGCAACCGTCGCCGGAATCGTATGGACTCAGCGCCAAACGCCACCCGCAAGGACAGCGACTTCGGCGTTGCATGAACCCGGCGACGCAACGCCGCCTCCGTCTCCTTCGTACAAGGCAGAGCCAACGAAACCTCTTCAAATCGCCTCCCCCGAAACGGCGAACGTACAGGCATCTGTGTCGGCCGCAGCAGAGCAAGTATCTGAAACGTTCATTGAAAAGGCGCGCACCCAATTGGATTTCTTCCGCCACGCGTTCCCCACGTGGCGTGAAGACATCGAAGCGTTCCGGGCGAGTCTCGAAGCCCATCGGACTATGTGCAATTCGGATAGGGAAAGAGTCGAAACGGACTACCTCTTGTCACAAGTCAACACGAAACTCGTTCGATATGAGGCCGCCGAGAAGATTATAGCCTCACTCTTGGCGTCTTCGGACTATCAACAGCTTCAACCCGACGACATGGCACAACTACTCGCTACCGCTGCCATGCTCCGGTACTGCGAACTTCATTATAGCGGGAGGCGCTTGGACGAACTGAAGCCACCCGATGGCGTGGACCCTCAGGGAAAAACCCTCCTGGGATTCGACGGAGCGAACGTTCTGGCGGCATTCGCGGACACCGAAGCCAACGTCGCAGAACCGTTAGAAACGTTCATCGTTAACTGCCATATGTTGTTTGACCTGAACAATACGCTCAATTACCGAGATATGGCCGCGTATTTTGAAAACGGATCCGTTCATCTGGACTCCGAATGTTCCCATGCGCTTAAGGAACTCTTTGGCAGCGATCCTTTCATCAAGGCCCTGAACGACTTGCGAAGCCAAGTCCCTGTCGAGGCGCTGATTTACGACTACTATATTGCCGACACCTATTTTGAAGACCGTCAGAACAAAGAAGCTTTCGCTTACGCGTCGATGGTTTGCAGGAACACAAGCAAAGCCACAAATCCCTATTACGCGGACTTCGTGTACCTCGCCCATCAATCCGCCGGAAAGCTGAGAGATTCCGTAAATGAGCCGATATACCGTTCCATGCTCAAGGACGCAGATAACCCGCGCCTGACTTCCTACTATGACTTCCACGTTGCGCGTGATTGAAGCGATACCTTAGCTGTTCTTACTGGAAGCTCATGGGGCGTGGCGCTCGAGATGTGATCGGCTGATGTCACAAACGCCCCGCCCATCATTGCATAAATTTCAGCCAGTGATGCGTCTTAGACTATAGCGGACGGTTGGTACAATGGACGAACCTGTGAACAACGCCCCAAACGACCTTGAAGACATTTACATCGCTTATCGCGACCAGCTTTACGTTTGTGCGCTGGCCGTGACGCGGAATCCTTCGCGCGCGGAAGACGCCGTGCATGAGGCATTCCGCCGGTTGCTCGGGCGCCGCCCAAGGGCTGTTGACGTCAAGGCCTACGTGTTCCAGTGCGTGCGCAACGCGGCCCTCGATGAAGTCCGCCGAAGAAATCGCCCGGATGCCGCCCTACAGGATGGACTTCTGGACTTGTGTCCGAAGCCGGGCGAGGCGCTGATCCAACAAGAGTTTGCCGACCGCGTCGCGCAGGCCATCCAGTGCCTTTCGGAGAATCATCGCGAGGTCATTATCCAGCACCTGTACGCGGACCTGACATTTGCCGAGATCGCGGTTATCCAAAAGCGCCCAATGGGAACGATAGTCAGTTGGTACCGGCGGGGACTGGAGCAATTACGAGCAGTTCTGCAAACGGAAGAAGTCGAATAGGACATTTTGAGGACACGCCATGGAAGAGTTCGAATCGGATCTTAGGAAACTGGCATGTAGAGGTCCTTCCGAGATGATAGACGCGCGGATGGTAGCCCTGTTTTCCGGCAATCGGCAAGCCGGACGAACCGTCAGTCTCAGGAAAGCCCTGCTGTGTGCTGGACTGGCTACGGCGGCCAGCTTTCTTTTAGGCGTTATGGCCACGTTTGCCGTCGTGAGAGGCATCTCGGGCCAGCCGGCAAGCCTAAGCCATGCGCAACCGAACGACGCGGGAAAGAATGGCGCGACGGCGGACGCAACGCAAGCACAGAAGAAACGTAATCCCCCAAACGCCCTCGACTTTACGTACACGCTCGATGAGGGACTGGGCCGTTCTGCGAAAACTATCATTGGAAAGGATCTCAAGTTATGAAAAAGATAGCCGTGTTCTGTCTATTCCTGTTGCTCGCCGTCGCGCCGATGACTGCCCTGGCCGACGCGCCCTCGTTGCTTGTCAAGATGCAGTTGTTCCGCCTCTTGACGGAACACATCACGATAACCGGCATGACTGAAGTTGTCAGCGACCCCAAAGCTGGATATATGCTGACCCAATCCGGCAAGATCGAGTTGGACGACAAGGCGATCGAAATGACCCCGGAGATGTGGCGCTGGAACAGAGCAGACATTCCATTTAGGATTGGGACCAAAATCCAACCGGATGACAAACTCCTGTTATTGCTGACGCCGTGCTTGACAACGCAGTCCGGAGAAGATGCGGATATAATTGTTGGGTGCGGGCCTGCCGAATACTTTGTTCCAAAAGGCGGCGGGATCTATGAATTGAAGATCACCTCACTGGAGACCGAGTTGACTGTCAGGGTTAATCCCACTCTCCAGGCCGACGGCAAAGTGCTCTTTTGCGCTAAACTGGGCCACAATGCCGTTCTCAAGCGAGAACCTCTCGAAGGCACCTATTTGGATGTGGGAAAGCCTATCTTCGACACTTTGGAGCAAAGCTTCAAAGTCACGATCGAGCAAGACAAGGATTACTGCGTTCTTTTCTCCGATCGGAAGAACAGCCTGGTCGTCCGGCTCCGCGTATCCGACTGCAAACCGGAGAAGCTTGCGGAGGCCCAGCCCGAACAACCCGCCGAGTCCGAACGCAAATAGGAAGCTCCTCGCATCGTGTCACCGGCGGCATCCGCGCCCAAGACCGTCCTGCCCGCGGCAGAGACCTCGCCCAATAGAACCCCGTCTCGGTTCAACATATCCCCAATCGCCGACAAGGCCACTCCGAACACGAAGCGTTCCTGGTATTGAGTTGCGTTTCGGTCCTGTCGGCGGAGTGTTGTTCGACGACGACGGTACGCCAGCGCAAGCAGGCTTCCCGGTATCGCTGTCTGATCCAGCCAAGGCCGACGAAGAAACTCCTGCGGCAGTCGTGCGTTGGGCTATTGTACAAACCGCGGGCGCGTTCTGCGAATCAAAGGACGGACGCGGCCTTGCCATCGGCATTCGATTGGTTCCGACACCGGTAGCGCCACATGATTGTTTCTTCCAGCCTCTTTGCCAAGTTATAGTCTTGCGGGGATTATGATTGAGAGAGGTCATAGGAAGCCGTCTTGCTGTTGACGAACATGCGTTGGTTCTTCCCCGCACGACTAGGCGTGAGGGCAGGAAAGGTGTTGTGAAAAACGTTTGGTTTCTTTTTGGAGCATGCATTTTGCTCGTGTACTTGGGAGTCAGTGGAAGCAAGGTTCTTGAGTGGCATACGGGGGCTGCGCTAAAGGCGACCGTGGCACGAGTAGAGGCGGCGGGATTCCCGAAGAAGGCCGAGGACTTGCTGCCCAAGACGGAAGTCGGTGCGCCTGTCATGCCACTGCCTCCCAAAGAGAAGGAGGCGGCTGCCCCACAAGCGTCCGTAGTGTGTGCACAGACGAAGTAGGCTAAATGCGCAAGCAGGCTTGCCGGTATCGCCGTATGAACCAGCCAAGGGCAATGAAGAAACTCCTTATGGCTGTCGTGCTTTGGGCCATTGTACAAACAGAGGGTGTATTCAGCTTTGAACGAATACCACTAGGCACATATCGGCTCAAGGGGAAGAAGTCTGGCGTAGATTTCAATACAATCAATGTCAAGGTGGCGCGGGAGCAGGAAATCGCGAATATCGGACTCCGGTTCTCGCCAAAGCCATGAAAACAGTGTCCGGGCTTCTGGACATATCGATGATTCCATGAGCGTGGCTAATCTATCGAGGCTCCTGCCTGGGCAGTCTTTTGTTGCCTATCATTCCGATCCTCATTCAGGGAATTACGAGCCTTGAGCTACACCTCGCCTCACTTGGCAATATGCGTTTTTCGCGTCGGGTGAAGCATGGCTATTCCGAAGCAGGCGTGGGCCAGCGTGGGAATCATATCTTGGCTGATTCCGCATCGGCGGGGTTATGATAATGAGCCTTTGCCATGGACATGAGGGGAGGACTGATTGTTGCCGGTACTGAAGAATCTCTCATGGAAGCACGTGCGCCGTATAAGCTTGCGTCTGCTGCTGGTTTTGCTTGTACTGGCAGCGGTGGGGCTGTTTGTGCTCGTCAAGGATTTTCTTGTTCTGTGGCCGGTGCATCGGCACCAGGACCCTTTCACCGTTGCCATTGAAGAAAAAGAACTCGTGGGACACGTGCAGTTTCTCGCGCAGCCCGCCCTTAAGGGCCGCAAGCCTTTCTCCATGGGCTCGCGCGTGGCGCGCAAGTATATCGTCGATCACTTTGGGGCGTTGGGTCTTGTGCCGTGTGGGCAGGCCGCCGGTTACGAGCAGTCCCTGCGGATAGGCACAAACGTCATCGGGGTGCTGCCCGGCAGCGACCCCGCGCTGAACCAACAGTACGTGCTCATCAGCGCCCATTACGACCACCTTGGCGGGCGCTGCTTGGGCGCCTGCGACAACGCGTCCGGCGTAGCGGCGCTACTCGAAATTGCCGAACGATTGGCCTCGAGCGACCGGAAGCCCCGCCGTTCGATTTGTTTCGCCGCGTTCGACTGCGAGGAGGAGGGTCTTCTGGGTTCATTGTCGTTTACATTGCGGGACGATTTTGCGGCAGGCAAGATCGTTGCCGTCGAGAACATCGACATGCTCGGCCGCAGTTGTCTGGAGGTAATGGACAATACGCTGTTTGTTGCCGGAACCACGGGTCTTCCGAACGTACGCCATCGCATACAGGCTTCCGGTGACGAACACGGGATACGAACGTTGTTCCTGGGTAACGGCGTCGCGCAGATTAGCAGCGATATGGCATCCTTTGTCTTTCCCGAATTCGACCCCCTGAACAGTACGCCGCCGACCGTTCCGCCAAGCCTCTTCTTCACCTGCGGCCCCTATGCCGATTACCATGAAAAGGGCGATACGGCGGACAAAATCGATTATGCCGCAGTCCAGCGTGCCGCCGACATGATCGCCGACCTGGCGGAGGATCTGGCGAGCACGCCAGATATCGAGACACGCAAGGAAACGACCGGCCCGGATTTCGACGAGCTGCTAACCTTGAAAACGTTGGGATCGGAGATCATCAAGCACGCCGGCAAATTCGACCTCTCCGATGAGGAGCGGCCAGCGGGGCAAGAGGCGCTTGCGCTGGCAAACAGCTTGATAGCCTCGAATCAATACCGTAGCGAGGACCGGCTCGCGTTGTTCGAGAAAGGGTTTCCGGTCTTCCTGAACTGGCTGCCGAAATTGGCGAAGGCCATGGGCGCCGATCGGCTGCCGGACGTCGACAAAGAAGACCCGCAGAAGGCTGCAAAGGAGACACGGAAAGAATGGCTTACGAACCTGCAACTGGCAGAGTTGATGCCGGCGCTGGGGCCCGCATGGTTCAAAACCTTCCGCGACATTCTACGCGACGTCAATAAGAGAAGCTTGTTCTCGTTGCTGTTTCATGGGATCGATTATGAACGGATTCTTCATCATTTGGATGACCGCTGGATCAAGCTCGAACCATTGGACAATGGCCGGTACAGGCTCTGTGGCGTGGTTGCTGCGACAGAATTGATTCTCCAAGTGAAACCTCTTTTCCGCGGCGGCTATGGCCAGGTCGAGACGTCGTTTTGCCCGTTGAACTGCGAAGGCACGCGGGACGAGATTGTCGATTATTGTCTGCTGGGGTGGCTCGAGCATTCGACGGATGCAGGCGGGCACGCGGCCTTTCTAAAAGCGATCGAAAGCGATCACCCCATCGAGCGAAAGAAATATCTACGGCACTGGGATCTGCGGTGCAACGACAAGACATACGATAAGGTCTGGCAGCGGATCTTCGAGCGGCTCCCGGCTCAAGACGGGTGCAATACGCCGAGCCAATGGTTGGCCTGGCGGTTGCACAGCGGCAATTATGCCAACGAAGTCGCGTTCTTGCTGGATTGTCTAAAGGGCGGGAACGGCGATATTCAAGTGAATGCCCTGTGGTGCGGGCGCCGCATACAGGCGAGCCCCGAAGGCGGCCAACTCGCCGGCCTGGTATTGGACATGCTCAAGAATGAGCGTCTCCGGCCGGACGTTCGGGCCGTGGCCGCCGAACGTTTTGCCCGGCTCGATTATCGCGGCTTGATTAAACTGGCGGATTTCGTCGAGGACAAGACGGAGATTCTCACAAAACAGAAGGATGCCATCATGGGAATCGGAAACGATTCCAGTGGCGTTGCATTTACATGGAAATGTATTCATGAAGAAGAAGAACCACTGACGCTGGGTAAGAGCGTGCAGCATATTCTTCAGATGGTCTGTCCGGATAAAGTTGAACCAACTTGTGACGCTTGGCGCAAATATTGGACTGGGCCATACAAAGTAATCATTGGCAGCGCCTTTCCACTTCTTCCCGCTTTGGATGATGTTAAGGTTGGCTTTGCGCTCGGTTTTTAGCAGTGTCCGCCGAGTGCGACGGTTTCAGGAATGGCTGCCTCCGAACAGTCGGATGGCCAAGAGAAGCCCGACTTGAAAGATGAAGGTATTGCCTACAACTTGGCAACGAGGAAGACGCGATGTATGAACATCGGCCAGGCGGCAAATTGAGTCGTATACGGCAACGCTTCAAGGAGAACCCGTGTCTACTCGGGCACGGCCAGCGTGAGCGGCGGCAGCGAGACCGGACCGACACTCCCGTCATCCGGCACGGTGAAATGCAGCTTTCCCACGGCTAGCAATTTGCCGTCGCCGTGAGTATCGGGTTGGCGGGGCTCGCGGAATTCCATGGCCAAGTCGTAGTCGCCCGGCGGCACGTTTTCAAAATGGATGGCGCCGCCGGCGTCGAGCGTGGGCACGAATCTTGGGGCCGAAATGACTGCGGATCCGTCAGGAGCGCTCTGGGTGGCGTTTATACGCGTGTATTTCGGGTCAAATACGGCCGCCACTTCGCTGGGCAGCGGCAGGACAATCTCGCCGTCCACGCTACGGCCGCCACGGCCAATTTCCACGTCGAGCGTCTCGCCCGGCTTGGGATGGATCGGTACGGTATGGGTCAATCCGGGATAGTAGTAGGCTCGCTCGGGTTGGCGGCCAATGCTCAGGGGGATCGATGGCACGTTCTCGAATTCAAAACGGCCTGACTCGTCGGCGGCCAGCCAGTAGTACCAGTTCACAGGGCCTGCGGGATCGGCCACTCCTCCAGGTAGCCGCATGGCGACGCCCGCCCCCGGCACGGGTTCGTCGCCATGATATATCGTTCCTTCCACGCGCGCCCACTCGACCAGGCTCACCGCGCTACCGGGTTCAAACTCGCCTGGCGCACGGTACGCGTACCCCGCAGGATGCAGCACGAGCAACGCTCCCGGTTTTTCCCAAGGAGGCAATTTGAAACGGCCTTGTTCGTCCGTCTCTATCTTATCCGGCGTGTTTACCGTATGCTCCTGAAGCTGGCCGTTCGCCACATAGGCCGTCTGGGTAGGCCCGATGGCCATCACGTGCGCGCCTGGCACCGGTGCACCCGTAGCGTCCGTCACCACGCCCGTGACCTTGACTCCTTTCTTCAAGCGAATTGTCAACGGTTGCGCCTTCTCGCCCATCCGTTGAATTTCGCTCGTTGCCGGCACATAACCTTCCGTAAAGATGCCCACAGCGAACGACGCCAGCCCCGGAAAACTCAGCACCAGCCCCTTCACCTTCTCGCGGAACGCACCCCGCGCCGATTTTACGTGAGACGTGTCCGCCGTCTTCACCCATTGCACACCTTCCAACCCCGTCCCCGGCATTGACGGAACCGCCAGCCGCACATCGAATTCCTGTACGGGTTGCCCGGTGGCATCGTCCACGACCGTACCCTCCAGCACCGGCGGGCTGTACAAGATCAGTTCATACGGCTCCGTCCGAGGCCTCAGTATCGATGTGCTCATGGGCATGTACTCGTGGACGAAGAGCCAGCCCTTCTTTTTCGCGCCGTAATTGACGTTCAGTGTGCCTACCGTGGGAACGTTTTCCAACGTGAAGCATCCGTCCGCATCGACCCTGCCTTTGGCATTGAACATGCGGCGGCGCTCGCCGAGCCTCCAGTCATGCCCGTGAATGAAAGCGCCGGGGACGGGCGCGCCCGCTTCGTCCACGATTCGGCCGCGTACAACGCCTCCATGATCCAGGACCACGTTCACCGGCGGCGTTCTCGAATCGACAACCACGCTTGCGAGCGTGGGAACGTAACCGGGCTTCTCGATTTCCAGTTCCCGTGCGCCCATCGGCAGACCTGTCAGCGCGAATCCACCATCTAGGCCCGTCCGAATGCTGTACTCATCTTCGAGCGGTGCGTTTGCCGTCTCGTCCGGACCGCCCGCCGTGCGCCCGTACAGCTCATGCGGCAGCACCAGCGCATCCGCGATGGGCTGGCCGTCTTCCCCGCGCACGATGCCCGATATCCGCAGCCCGGAATCCATCACCAGTTCACATGTTCCCTCCCGCAAACGCGCCAAGGAAGCCCAGCCTCCCTTGTCGCTAAACGCGGTGCCGGCAAAGTCGGGGTGCGATAATCGCACAGTTACATGGCTCGCATCCGAAGGCAACAGACGCGTCCACCGTCCCTGTGAGTCCGTACCCGCCTGTGCCTCGCGAACGCCTACCGGACCCGTCTGATAGGTCAGTTCCACGCGAACGTCCGCGATTCCCCGGCCCTCCGTGTCGCGCACTGTACCCCCATACGATTCCATCGGCTTCGCATTCTGCAGACTGTCCAGATAACACGACTTGAAACCGGCATAGGTTTCGTTTTGGGCGATGTTTGCCGCAGTCGCATCCGATACGTCCAATTCCGCCAAGTCCACGAAATGCGTCCGCTTCGACAACGGTTTCGCCGCGCTCCACTCGCCGGGAGGCTCGTCCTTGGGCGGAACCACTCGATATTGAATCGAAAGCCCGTCTTTCGTTGGCACATGCGTGCTGTCGTAATAACCTTGGACATCCGTCACCAATTTCGAGGACACGAACGCTACACCCTCCTCGTTTACAATGCGAAGTTCCACACGCGCCTTCGCGACCGGCTTATTGGACCCGTCCACCACCCGGCCAAGCAGTTCTGCCGCGCCGCAATCCAACGTCACCGCCAATGGTTCAGGCACTTCCGGCGTCGTAAAGAGTGCTGCCCGCCGGGTGTTCTCGCTATAGGCCATCCAACCGGTCTGTCCGGGAATGTCGCTCGCCAGTGTGAAATGCCCGTTTCTGTCCGATTGGCGTCCGGACGCATCCCCGTTGGGCCATTCGCGCATAAAATAAACTCCTGGACGCGGGATCCCCGTCTCGCTCTTCACAAACCCTTCCACGGTGCGCGGGTCCGCCTTCCCGGCCGCGGCTTTGGCCACCGGAGCGGCAGCCGCATTTGGTGCGACAGTTGGTATGGTCGCGGCCACGTTCACGTCCGTTTGAGGCGCCTGTTGTACCTCGTTGAACGCGGTCCCATTCCACGCGTTTGCGGCCCACAAACCCGCCGCAGCCAGCGCCCCTACCACAATTATCGCGCCGACTGCTTTTGCCGCCGCAATGCCTGATAACACCGGCGTGTAACTTGCCGATGCCGCACCACGCGTAATCGTTTCAATCCGTGGCGACATTCGAGGACCGACTAGGCCAACCTTGCCAAGTCTCGCGGCAAGAGTTGCCGGCACAACTTCAGCGGCGGCTTTGCCTGCGTTCGCGGCAATAAGCGTTCCCAGCAGGCTTCCGGTCGCGTAGATACCCCTCTTTTTCAAAGATGCCCGAATTATCTCGACACCTTTTCGAACGCGGAAGCCAACCAATGAACGCGAAATGCCCAGATGCTCCCCAATACCCTCATGAGTTTGGTCGTCCAGATAATACGCTAACAGAGGAATGCGCAACTTGTCGGGAAGAGCATCTATCGCCTCGTCCAGGAAAGGATTGATCTCGTTCCATTGCATCTCATGCGGTTCCGTTGCCACTGTGGAATACACTTCTTCACGTTGCCGGCGGCGGTTCTGGCCCCGCACGTAATTCAGCGCATGGAACGTCGCTACGCGGTGAAGCCACGCTCCCAAGTACGGCCCAGGCTTCTTACCCACATAAACAAGTGCCTCAAAACAATCCTGTGTCAGGTCTTCCGCATCTGCGGCATTTTGAACGATGCGGTTGCTGGCAGAGAACACCATCCTGCTGTAGCGGGCGACGAGTTCCTTGAAGGCCTCGCCGTCCCTGTCTTCCACCCATCGCGTCAAGAGCATTGCATCGTCTGCCGGCATGTCCCAAACTCCCGTCCGTAAAGGATACCCAATTGATGTTGTTCACTTTAATATCACCATGAAGCCGAAAACTGCCACGGCCTTCCCAGGCATTCTCATGGCCCAACTTGCGTATAGGATTGGGCGTCGGTTGCGAGAGCAGACGGATCGCTCATCAACGAGATTCTTTCTATTCTTATCGGGCGATCGTGGATCCTGTCACCTTTTCGGACCCATTGGCGACTGGTATATAGTAGACAACTTGAGAGGACCGAAGATGGAACTGGAATCGCTGGTCGAGGCAAGCCGCGCTGGAGACAAAAACGCCTTCAGTCGCATTGTCGCAACTTACCAGGGGCTTGTGTGTTCCGTCGCCTACAGTCTGACGGGCGACGTGCATCAGAGCGAGGACATTGCCCAAGAAGCTTTCGTTGCGGCTTGGCAACGCATGAGCGACTTGCGCGATCCGCGCAAATTGCCGGCTTGGCTGTGCAACATCGCTCGCAACATGGCGCGCAGCGCATTTCGTCGCAGTCAACGGGATCCCCTTTTCGGATCCGTCGCATTGGAGGACCGGACAGTCGTTGAAGCGGAGATTGAGCCGACATCGACGGGAGAGTCTGAGCGGCTCGCGTTGGTGTGGCAAACACTGGCCGACATTCCGGAAGAATACCGAGAGCCCCTTGTCCTTTTTTACCGGGAAGGGCAATCGATCCGCGCCGTTTCAGAAGCCCTCGAGATCTCGGAGGATTGCGCACGACAACGTCTCTCCCGGGGCCGCAAGATGCTCAAGGCCCAAGTGGCGGCACTGGTTGAGGCTACCCTCGAATGCACGCGTCCCGATGCTGCGTTCACGGCGGCCGTGGTCGGGGCATTGCCGTTGTCGGCCAGCGTCGCCCTCGGCAGCGCGGGAGCAGCGAAAGGGGCGGCGCTGGCGGGAAAAGGGGCTACGAGCGCAAAGGTATTGGCCGGTGCAAGTGCGGGCACGATGAGCGGTTTGCTGGGCGCCGCCATCGGGGCGACGGGCGGCTTTTTCGGGATGTGGGTCGGCATACGCAACAGCGCCACGCTCCACATGCGCCGCTACATGCTCAAGGTCTCCTCATTGACCTACGCGTTCCTCTGGCTATTTCTGGGCTACGAGGGTATGTGCGGTGTGTTGTTCTGGCCCACGCCCACGATCATGTTCACGCTATGCGGCATCGGCTGGGTCCTGTACATCCCGGCGTTGTTCTGCCTGATTGTCTTCACTAACCGGAAAGCCATGCGGTTCGCCCGAGAAGACCGGGGCCAGCTTCCCACACCCGGCCCGCTCGAACAATCCGAGCTGTCCTTACGCCGGGTCTGGCTGTCGTTCGCATGGACTTTGCCGCTCGCCGTGTTGGGTTCTGCAGCCGTCGCAGCGTGGATTCACTCGATGCCGTGGACCCGTTCGGGCTGGCCCTTCGTTCTGGCATTGGCCGTCCTCTGCCACTGTACTTTCGTCGAGATGTTCCGCAGAGGTGTCCGCATAGCGCGTGACGAGGACGCGTTTCTCGCCAATCCGCCGTCCGTCGGCAGCACGCAGGAAATGATCCTCGATCCACGGAAGGCGCCAAGCCCGACCAAGAAGGCCCTGTTCTATAACGACCTCTTTGCCTTGGCCGGCGGAATTTTCGGTCCCATGGCCATGTTCATCGTGGAGCCCATCCGGGCAGGCAACTGGCCCCTGGCCGGCTTGGTCGACGTCGTCTGTACCGTGACGTTGTTGTTTGGCTTGTGGATGCGCCGAACGCCCGCAGGACGCCGTCGCGGCTTTCTCATCGTGTGCCTGTTCATGGGCTTCTTCAGCGCGGCCGTTATTGTTCTCACGAACTCCCCAATCGAGATGTTCTCCGGCGTTCCCGATGTGCCCCGGTACTTCATCGCCGCCATCCCGTTGGCGCTCTACTGGTGTATCGGCCTAGCCCTGTTCGTGACACTCAAGAAACGCAAACCGTCATCCTGATTCGTAAGACTTAATACTTGTCATTCCCGGATGTAGAGAGTTATTGGCTGGTAAGGACTTACGAAGGATGGGGCTGTTCGATGAATCTGCCATGATCCGCGATGGAAATGCTTTGCTGCTCGGATTGCCCGTTAGCGCCAGACGCCACGCCGACAGATGCGGCAGAAGCGAACGGAAAGAGTAGACGATTCTAAACAGCGGGCTGAACCGCAAAAAGGAAAAAGACAGTATGTGCAATAACAGATGCCTTAGTCGTGCTTGGGTGTTGGGAATGCCGGTCTTTTTGTTGCTGGCGTCGTGGGCGGGGTTTGCGGCGGAACCTGCCAAAGGCATCCGGGTATTGCCAAGTGCAACTTGACAACGAATTAGAGAGCACTTGCTCTTGAAGTTTAACTTCTTCTACAAAAGGAATCTTTCCTACGTGAAAGACTAAAGATACAAGGTACAACTTTGGAGGGAAACACCTGGATCTGTTATCGTTGGTAAAGAAAACGACCATATACCCGCCCGCAGCACTACGCTAAGCCGTTTGCAGGAGGACAGGGCTGGCAAATAGTGATGGAATCTGCTGAATTACTTGAACAGCGCCGCTCTCCGCAAGTCCTCCCGCACGAGTTTTTGGCAAGAACAGGCCGCCAAACACCTCACTCCCGTGACGTTTGAACTTGGCGGCAAGAGCCCCGGCATCGTTTGTGCTGGCACAAACCTCAACATCCTTGCGTGCCGCATCTGCGCGAAGATGTCGTTCATATTCCTGAATCGAAAGATGTCGATGTCGTGTATGTCTCGAAGATATCGCGGAACGACTCGTGGTCCTGCTTGAAAGCTTCTAGAACAGCCGTATCAAAATGTTCCGGCTGGATGCGGCCATCGCCCCGGGTGATGATGTCCAGCGCCTCCGAATGGTCGAAAGCAGGTTTGTAAGGCCGCTTGCTGCGAAGGGCGTCGTAAATGTCGCAGATATTCATGATGCGCGCCGATAACGGAATGGCCTCTCCTTTGAGTCCGCTTGGATACCCCCCGCCGTCCCAACGCTCGTGGTGATTCAAGGCGATTTCGGCGCCCATAATGAGATAGGGGGATTTGCTGTTGCCGAGGATTTTCGCGCCAAGGGGGGCGTGGCCCTTCATGACGTCCCACTCGTCCGGCGTGAAGCCGTCAGGCTTGAGCAGGATATGGTCGGGAATGCCTATCTTGCCTATGTCGTGCATCGGGCTTGCGAAAAAGACCTTGTCACGGAACCCCGGATCCATGCCGAGTCTTTCGGACAATACAGAACAGTAATAGCTGACGCGCTGTACGTGAGCGCCGGTGTCTTTGTCTTTGTATTCTGCGGCGCGGGTCATCGTAAAGATGGTTTCCTGGTGGCTTTTTTGAAGGTCGGCAGTCCTTTCTCGCACACGTTGTTCCAGTATGTCGTTGTAACTGTGCAATTTCTTGTGCAACAGCCGCACTTCGAGCATGTTGTGAATGCGCGTCCGCACCTCGGTCAGATCAAACGGTTTGCTAACGAAATCTTTCGCGCCGGCTTGCAGCGCGCGCAGCTTGTGATCCGATTGGGCGGTGATCACGAGCACCGGAAGGTAGCCGTCCGTCTCGATCTCCTTGAGGCCTTCCATGACCTGGAATCCGTCCATGCCGGGCATCTGGAGATCGAGTAGGATCAGGTCGTAGCGGTTCTTCCGGTGAAGGTTGCAGACCTCATAGGGATCCATCGTAGATGCAACGGAAGTATAACCGGCGTCGTGCAGCATACGTTCGAGCAGACGGACGTTCGCTTCCAGATCGTCAACGACCAGAATGCTGGCGCTATGTATGTCGGATGAATCAACCATTGCTTGCTATCGCCGATAGGTCTGTGCGTTCTGAGACTCGATATGCATTCTTGCCCGCCCGCTTAGCATCGTATAAGGCCAGGTCGGCACTCTTCATCAGCGTGTCCACGTCTTCGCCGTGGACGGGGTAGATAGCGACGCCCGCGCTGGCGGTCATGTTCACTGTGCGGCCTTGGAGATCATAGGGTTGCGACATCGCCGTCATCAGTTTAGCTGCCACCTTGGCTGCATCGTCGGCATTGCCTATTTGCGACAGCGCTATCACGAACTCATCGCCGCCCAAGCGTGCCACGGTGTCCTCTTGACGCACTGCGTCCACAAGGCGTCCTGCGGCCATTTTCAGAAGAATATCTCCAGCATCATGGCCCCAGGTGTCGTTAATCTGTTTGAATCCGTCCAAATCCAGATACATTACCGCCATGCCGCTCTTATTCCTTCGCGCATGGGCGACGACCAGCGACGCTCTCTCGATCAGGAGTCGTCTGTTCGCAAGCCCCGTGAGCGAGTCATGCAAAGCTAAGGATTCCTGTGACTTGCCGTAATTGTGGGCCTCCTTGTTCAGTAGGCGCACCTCGAGCATGTTGTGGACGCGTGCCTGGACCTCGGCCAAGTCGAGCGGTTTGCTGACGAAATCTTTCGCGCCGGCTTTCAACGCGCGCAGCTTTTGATCCGGGTGGGCGGTAATGACAAGCACCGGAAGGTAGGCGTCCGCTTCGATTTTCTTCAGATCCTCCATAACCTGGAATCCATCCATGCCGGGCATCTTAAGATCGAGCATGATCAGGTCGTAGCGGTTCTTGCGGTGAAGCTCGTAGGCCTCATAGGGTTCCGTCGTAGACGCGATGGAAGTATAGCCGGCGCCACGCAGCATGCGCTCCAGCAGGCAAACATTGGCTTCCACATCGTCAACGAGCAGGATGCTGGCATTATGGATATCGGATTCACTGATCATTGTATGCGTCCCAATTCATTAGTCATGACTAATCCCTTGTTCTGCAAATTCCATTACTACGTCCAGCGTGTCCATAAACTCAGTGATGTTGACGGGCTTGGTGAGATACCGGAAGAATCCTGCTTGCAGACCCTTCTCGATGTCGCGAGGCATTGCATTTGCGCTGATGGCAACGACGGGAATGTGCGCCGTGGCCGGGTCTTCGCGCAGAATTTTCAAGGCTTCGAAGCCGCTGATGTCGGGCAGATTGATATCCATCAGGATCGCCGTCGGCTGGGCGGTGCGGGCAAGTTCGACGCCGCTATTCCCGTTCGCTGCGGTCAGCAGGCTCATATCGGGGCGGCGCGCGACGAGTTGCTCGATCAGCTTCAGGTTCGCCGGGTTGTCCTCGATACAGAGCACGGTGCGAAGCCGCGTGCCACTCGGGACTTCCGGTTGGGCAGGTGCTACGGGTTCGGCTCCTTCAACGGAAGACTCCAGCGCATCCGTCGAGTTCAGTTCGAACCAGAACACGCTTCCCACCCCGACGGTGCTTTCCACGCCGATTACGCCCCCCATCAGTTCGACCAGTTGTTTGGCCACCACGAGGCCGATGCCTGTACCTTCTTCGGCGCCGGCCTCTTGTCCGAGACGATTGAAGGGCTGGAATAGCTGCGCCAGCTTTTCTGGCGGTAATCCTGCGCCGGTGTCCTTGATGCTGACGCGAATGCGTCCCGGGGCCCACGCGGTGCACTTCACTTCGACCATTCCCTGCTCGCAGTTGTATTTGATCGCGTTGGAAAGAAGGTTGCAGATCACCTGTTTCAGCCGGGTCCGATCGGCCTGGACAGAGTAAGGGGTGTCGAACTGGGGAAAGGTGATGCGAATGCCACGCTGTTGCACCTGCGGTTCAATCATGCCCTGGCATTCGAGCATAACTTCGTCCAACCCCACTGGTTCCGGCGACATCGACAGATTCCCGGACTCGATCTTCGCGAGATCGAGGATTTCGTTGATTAGCTTCAGCAAATACCATCCTGCCTGGAGGATCTGGGCGATGCTATCCTTCTGGGCGGCGGTTGGCGGCGCGGGATCGGACTCCATCAACTGTGCAAAACCGAGGATCGCGTTGAGCGGGCTGCGAAGCTCATGGCTCATACTGGAAAGGAACTCCGATTTCGCGAGATTGGCTTTTTCTGCCACGGACTTGGCGTTGGTCAGTACAGTCTCGAACTGCCGCCGAACGGTCAGGTCCCGTGTCAGTTTGGCAAAGCCGCGCAGATTGCCTAGTTGATCTCGAATCGCCGTGACGCCTACGTTCGCCCAAAAGAGAGATCCGTTCTTGCGCATCCGCCAGCCCTCGACCTCGAACTTCCCCTCGGCTGACGCCGCCTCCAACTCACGCTGGGGCTTGCCGCTCTTGATGTCTTCACCCGGATAAAATCTGGAAAAGTGGTGGCCGACAATCTCCTCCGCGCTATAGCCCTGGATCCGCTGCGCTCCGTTGTTCCAGCTCACCACGTGTCCTTCCAGATCCAGCATAACAATGGCACAGTCGGTCACACTCTCTACCATCAACCGGAAACTTTCCTCGGTCCATCGCAGTGCCTCTTCCGCCTGCTTGCGCGCGCTGTTGTCGGTGCCGATCAGCAGATAGCCGATAATGGTGTCCTGCGCGTCGCGTAGCGCCGTGACCGATACGACTG
>CAIYET010000720.1 GCA_903925285.1 Candidatus Hydrogenedentota bacterium
AGGCACCTCTGAGAAGCCGGCCGACGAAGATCTGGTCGATCGTCGAGACTTGGAACCAGGTGCACGTCCTTCTAACGGCTGGGGCGCCACCGCCAGTCATCGGAGGGAAGACGGCCTGGACTTGCGCGAAGCCGGCGCGGAGATGATTCTCCAGATCCGCTGGCGTCTCCCATACGGGCTGGGGCTGGGGTTCAGAGAAGCCCTCGAGCAGATCGTCGGGCCTGCCGGAAGAGACCCATTGAAGAGAACCGTAGCCCCGACGGGCCCGGCGGCCGATAGTCCCTAGGTTCAGCCACGTCCAGACGACTGCCTGGAGCTGCCTCTGAAGCGTCGGGTCAGGAAGCCTGAAACGAACCGCCACCGGAGGGCCGCCTTCGTCAACCGCGTCAAGGGAGACAGCGCGGTGGAGAGGATTGGGAAGGATGATGATCATCTGCAGCCTGGGAAGGGGAGGGAGCTTCTGAGCGCAGAGAACGCTGATTCCCTGCCCCGTCTTCGTGCTGCCCCAGAGGGAAGCTTCGGTCGCACGAAAATCGGGACCAGCGATCGCACGGGTCCAGAAACGGAGCATCGCGCGGATTGCTGGAACCCGGAGCGTTGGAGGAGCGTCGAACCGCCCGGCATTCTCGCCTCCGATCATGACCGGCGTGACTCGCTCGACGAGAAGTGTGCGAATCATCCAGCACCTCCGCCCGGGAAGGTCGCAAGCCACTCCAGCCGTTTCTTGACGGCGGGCTTGTCCTTCTTCCTCCAGGAGGCGATCTCCTTCTTGTAGTGCTGGCTGAGCCGTCTTGCCACGGCAGCCTGTACGTCGGAAGGAAGGCTGAAGACGGCGTCTACGACGGAACCGAGCCTTCCGGGCTCGAGGCCGATCGGGAGGTGGGTGGCGGCCGCTTCCTCGGGAGAAGGCGGCGATGAAGGTCCCCTGGCGTGTCTTCCCGCCCCTTCAGCAGCGTCCGGAAAGTCAAAATACCCGTATCCCGCCGCTGTTTTCGCCCCGACGCCCCACTCATCGAGCCCCTTCTTCAACCAGCCCTTCAGGGTCTCAAGGACCTCCGGCCGGGATCTCGTGCCCAGCGCCTGCCGGCGAGTGAGGGAATCCGAGTCGTTGTCGACGTGCCCGGCGGCAGATGGAAACCCTGTGAGCCTGACCCGGAACTCGAACCGGACTCCAGGCCGGACGGCAAGAAAGTGGACCGGCGAAGGCGAAGAACTGTCGGTCGGAAGGACCGCGGCTCCAGCTCCGGCCTGATAGTAGGGAGAGTAGTGCGGGTTCAGGATGTCGAGCTTGTTGGTACAAATCGCAGCGGGCGGCTCGCACCGGTTTCCGGCTGCGTGTACCTGGATGACATCCAAAGCATCGCCCCCGTTGTCACGCTACGTGCCGCCTGCCCTTCGCAATGGGTGCCCATCCAGGTACGCATCGCCGTCTGCCTGGACAACGACCCTGTTGGTGAGGCCCAAGGTACCGTGACCTTATCCAGTCCAACGATGCTGACAGTCCCGGGCGAGTTTCAGTTGCCAAGTTTATCGAAGAATGCACGTCCCTTGGCCTGCACTTTCATGGTGTTCATAGAAGACAAGCACGCCTGTTCGCACAGCATCGAACTGCGTACCAAGGCGCCGCACACGGCGGATGTCCAGGGAAGAATCGTCCGCAACGCCCGAATGTCCAGTCTGGATGTTAATTCCGAGTATTCGAGAATTCTTAATGAGGCACAAGTGGCATCATGAACGCAGCTGCCCTGATATGGCGAAATGCTCTTGATGTTGCGCAGAAGTTCGGCTCAATCCTCGGGATGAGTCGAAGACAAACGGGCGCGATCCTGGCCTCCGTGGCAGCGCTTGTTCTGCTGGCTCTGCTGCCTTTGATTATTCGGATCCTTGCGTTCCTTCTTGTCGTGCTGGCTATCGAGTATGCGTTGCGAGCGTACTATTGGCTGCATGATTTACGGGCTGACACGAATGGAGCAAGGCCGCATCCGACTGTCGCACCGACACTTTCCCGCTGGGATCGCCCAAGTCAAGTTTACGGGGTTTCAGACTGCGAAGGGCGACTTCAAGCAGACAGGTGCCCGCTCTCGGATTCCGAGGTCGACGAGTATTTCGATTTCCTGTTCGACAGTGCGGAAGTCCGCGAAAAAGTATGGCGCGGAATTCCGTCGTGGCTGAGGCCGCTTGCCATTTCCAGAGCGGCTTGGGACGTGGCCTACCTGATTTATCGCAGGTTCCAGACCGCGACAAAACGAGGCGCCAGTAATGCATAGGTTGAGTCACATTAAGACCTGCCGAAGGCGTTGGGCCAGACGAGGACGGGCGACAGCCGATTTCGTAGCCATCCTGCTCATTACAACTGCTGCCCACGTGGTATGGGGCTGTTGGCGATTGGTGGCGTATGCCGGCAGTGGCCTGGTTTCGCTTTGGCGGCGGCGTAGGATGGGCCGCCAAGGCGCCCTAACCAGCCCAGTTAGGAGCCAGGCGGATGCTCTCCAGAACCACGAAGAGGCCCTTTTCAAGCCTTTGCAGGAAAAGCCCGGCATTCGGTTTTCTGATGTCATCGGCCTGGACGATGCCAAGAAGGAGATCATGCTTCGCATGGTCCTTCCTCTTCGGCACCCCGAACAAGCCCGCTACTATGGGATTCGATGCGGTGGCGGTCTCCTGCTTTACGGGCCACCTGGCAACGGTAAGACTTTACTTGCGAAGGCCGTTGCTACGGAACTGGATGCCGTCTTTTACCATGTTCGCCCATGCGATGTCATGTCCGGCGAAGTGGGCCGTGCAGAGACAAAGGTTGCCTGCCTTTTCGAACAGTTGAGAAAAGAAAAACGTAGCGTACTCTTCATCGATGAAATCGACAGTTTGGTTCCAAACAGGCGCCGTAACGGTTCGACCATAGCACAGCGTGTTGTGTCTCAAATGCTGAGCGAAGTTGATGGCTTGGCAAGCAAGGTGGGAGATCATAACTTGTTTTTCATCGGAGCAACCAACGCCATAGACATGGTGGACCCAGCCATGCTCCGGCCCGGGCGATTTGACGCCAAGGTCTACGTGCCCCTTCCGGACCACGGGAGTCGTCGCAAGTTACTCGCAGCCTATTTGAACGGTCGTCCAATCGACCTAGATATCGACACTGAGATTCTGGCGTCCCACACAGACGGGATGAGCGCGGCAGATATCAAGTGCTTGGTCGAACACGCCGCAGACAAAGCTTTTCTGGCCAGTATCGAGTGCGGAGTCTCGGGAATGCCCATTTCCGCTGAACATTTCCCTGTATGAAGCAGGTCCTTGGGTTGGGAGTAGCTAGTGTTTGCTTGGGTGAGCATAACGAGCGGGCGTGTGTACTCTAAAATCTGTTTAGACAGATCTCTTGGATATGCTCTTTCATCCACGTAAATATGGTTGCATCGTCTGCATTTGAACTTCGCGTGTGCCTGGCAACGACCACCCACGCCAGTCGTTTTGCCCAAGCGTTGCGCACGAAAGAGCCGCAAAAGAACCGAAGCTGATGCACAATGGTCCCTGCAAGAACTTGCATGACGGTCAGAGCGACTGGGCCTGAACTTGTTCAACCCCCTGGACAGGTCGTAGACAACCCAGAGACAGACTGTGGACATTCTGGCGTAAAGCATTGTGAACAAATTGCTTGCAGAGGACACCTCAGAGACCCATCCGGACATCCAGAGGACACTTTGGCAAGCGCGCCGTGTTGCTCATATGTTGCCCACCACGGAATATCCCAAGACCTCGCCACCATCATCAACTGCTGGGACGACGTTCCAGAAACCGTCCAGAAAGCGATTGTGACACTCGTACGTAACACTCGTAATCCTGGACGATGACGAACCCACAACAAGGACGGATGAGACGTCGTGATCCATTGGATGTCAAGCAAGGACCGTCTTGATTCTAAAGCATGTGCATTACAGGGTTTACACAATAGAACCAGTGGAGTGTCCACCCCTGCGTCCACCGATTCGACCGATGATACCCGTCCGAATGGCTCCGAAGCCACGCCACCCGCGCCCGATACGGAAATCATCCTTAAAGCTGTTCGGGGCATGTCTGACGCTGAACGCGGGAAGTTGTTGATGGCGCTCCTTGGATTGGCCGACGGGCACAAGTGATTACGGAGAGCATAATTGCACTGGACCATTCCTGGCAAACATGGGAATCTTCAATGAATGAATGCGCTCTGTCGATCATTTGACAGTACGGGGAACAGAGTTCCGCATGGTTCTTTTCGAGTCGCTCCTCATGAAGGACGGTACTTTTCTGCGCACTGAGGACCGTGATCACGATGGTGGATTGAACCCGTATCAGCCTGAACAGGCCATTGTTAATCTGCGCCCGGAGTGCACTCTGCCCCAAAGCCCTGAAGAACGGCGGCGCAAGTTTGTGAATGTTGTGCGCGCTCACGTAGCCTGCCGTGGGCTCTTGCCCGAGGCGCTATGCAGAGTCACGCGGGAGGCCATTACAGCGTTGCATAAGGAGGGCTATTACCACTGCGATCTCCACGAACGAAATCTCATAATCAGTCGTGACCGCAAGACCATCTATCTCATTGACTTCGGAAAATCAAACCCAAACGGAGATGTTTCCGGCAGCGCGCACAACTACCATCGATTTGATGGCGAAGGCCGGATGATTTTGGCGTTCTCTCACCAGTGGGTGGCCTGCTTTGTTTTCTGACGCGGAACCACCCCAAATGACTGGCAGGACTCTACAAATCGATATCTCAGCCGTTAGCTGTAACGTATAATGCCGCTCGGCTCTATCTTCGAAATCAAAGTCTAGAGAACTTCCGCGGCCGACAAGATCACGAACGGCACACGCGTGCTTGTTGTTGACGGGCGTTCAAGTTCGCTCCTGGACACGGCGGTCCGCCGAGAGCCGCTGAAATGCCAACTGGAGGTGAATCCATCCATGACCGGAATGCTCTTGGCCGGTGGACGCACACGTACTGGCGGAACGGCTGTTGGCCACTGCGGAAGGACGAGCCAGAGAAGTTGACTATTCGGCGCCAACTTCTTACACTTATTATCAAAGAAGCCACATGCAGAGATGAATGCTAGCGACAAAGGAGATTACGGCCATGGCGTCGATAATAGAGAAAGAAGTGTCTGAAGTTGAAGTAACAGCATCACTTGCGGTTACCGGCAAGACCACGCTTAGCCCTATAGCACTGCCTCAATGGACAGATATATCAAGTGCGTTAGTGGCTAGCAAGAGCGATGATCTGCGGGCAGGCTATGACTCTCACTCAAAGTACGACTCTTACTCGGAGTACGACTCCTATAGTGAATATGATTCACACTCAAAGTATGACTCCCGTTAACCTTTATTTCAGGGGTAATGTTATCTCTACAATTTGTTGTTTGCCTGGCCGAGTGGGGTGTTTGATAAGAGACGTTCATGGGGTGGATGCCGGCGTGGAGAACTGTGGATGTCGCGGGGTGCCTACCACCCAAGGTGGTCAGTTTGTTTGTGGTCCAAGGCAAATGACGGGACTTCTATGGAGTCAAGCGTGGAGACAGTTTTCGAATACATAAACGAGATCCATCTCGAAGTTACGCGACAGTGTAATCTGGCTTGCTCTTACTGCTACTCGTCTGAGAATTCCGTTGGAGCACCTCTTATGTCATCAAGTTTAGCTCTTGATGCCGTAGACCAGATCCTGCGGAATACACGCCACAAGAATGTCGATCTCATATTTCATGGTGGTGAACCGCTACTGGCACCTGTGTCGTGGTACGAAGAGGTCATGAGTGGCTTGGTTAGAGGTGCCGACAAGTTGCACAAACGGGTTCGTCTATTGATGCAGACAAATGCTACACTAGCCACTGACAATGTGGTTGGTGTCCTTACGAGGCACAAAGTAGACGTGAGCACCAGCCTGGATGGGCCTCCGGAGATAAACGATCTGGCACGCAGTCACGGCGCTCGGGCACTAGAGGGAATTCTTCGCCTGCAGGGAGCGGGTATTCTTAGTGGCCTGATCGTAACAGTCACCCAAACGAACGCTGCTCGCATCAATGAAGTCCTTGAATTCCTTTGCGCTCACCAACTGAGGAAGATCAAAGTTAACGTTGTCCGTCGTCTTGGGAAAGCGGGGGAGGTGGTGCATCTGGAACCGGACTTGATACTCCAGATGCGCCTAGAAATCTTGAATAAGATGCTTAAGGTGCCTCCCGAAATCAGTGAATCCAATATGTTGCGTGTCTTACATAAGTTTCTCAATCCACGGACCGCGGAGAGCTTGTGCCGATTGGCTTGCGATCAACCCTTCTGCCATGCCGGTATTCAGACCGTGATTGTCGATGCATTAGGCAGGTTGTTCCCATGTGGTCTTTCGTGTGACGTCCCAGGTACATGCTTGGGATGCTTGGAGCGAATTGACATTGATTCTTACATGTCTGTGTTGGAACAATTCCATCGAAAGAGTCCCCGCTACGCGGATGTATGTCCTGAAAGTACGGGCGCGCAAATCTGCACCTTCGGCTGTTCGGTCGAAGGTGAGCTGAGCGAGGAGGAATGCCAAGTGAACAGGGATCTTATGGCGCACTTGCAAGCGTATGAAACTAGTGTTCTATGGGCTGGCTTTAATCGGCTTCGCAATCGTCGGCCAGTTGAACTGGTTCCAGCAAGACTGTAGCGGCACGTGAATCTCATCATCACAAATGCCTGCCGAAACCGATGCTCTTACTGTTTTGCCTCAGAAATCATTGCGGCGGGCAGCGCCAAACAGACTCACATGTCAATGGCGAATTTCGAGTTCTGTTTGGAGTTCTTGCGACGCTCAGGTGTTTCGACGCTGAAACTCCTCGGTGGAGAGCCCATGCTTCACCCCCAGATAAGGGATATGTTCATTCTGGCAAGTTCCAATGTATTCGTGAAACATATAGAGCTATTCACAAGCGGTCGGTTTCCGACCGAGCACCTTCAGTCTCTTGCCGAGGTCCGTCCGAAGCTTGGAGTCGTGTTCAACCTTAACGAAGAGAGAGACTATACGCAATCCGCTCTTGAGGAGACAATGGGGTCTCTGCGATTCATTGTTGACTCAGGGATACCTGTGACGCTCAGTTACACGATCTATCGTCCTGATTTTTCACCAGAGGGACACATTCGCGTACTTATGGACTACGGCATTCACAAACTCAGGTGGTCGCTGGCAAGTTCAGGCTTCTTCGGCAGTAACGCAAGTCTCCAACCAAAGAAACAGACCGACTTTGGCAAGGCACTATCAAGCTTTCTATTGTCTTGCGCCGACTTGTGTATTGAAACCCATGTTGATTGCGTGCTACCTCCGTGCCTATTCGATGCCGAAACGCTCGGACACTTGCAGTGGATAAATCCAGGGTTTGGAAAATCGAGGAATGTTGGCATTTGCCATCCCGCGATAGATGTCGGTCCTGACCTCGAAGTCTGGCGATGCTTCGGAAGAACGGACATCCGTGGAAGGCTTAAGGATTTTGAGAACCTGGACGTCCTAACAGAATTTCTTGCTAGGCAAGACGAGCAATTGCGTTGGTCAACAATGAAGGGAGAGTGCCTCAATTGTGATGCTGCGAAGCGTCATTTTTGCCAAGGAGGATGTCTCGGCACACGAAGGGTCGGGGGAGATTCATCAGAAGGTCAGGGGCGACTGGCACTTGAAAATGATTCCCTAGTATTCTCAGGCACAGAACTTCCTTCGCAAATGTGTGATCGCCTATTCAAAATGGTCGTAAGCGGAGACAATCTAAAGTTTCTTGCTCACTGGGGGGATCTAAGGAATCATCCCTGTCTTACTGCTTATCCTGGTCGAATAGTCCTTGACGCTTTGGCGGCCGAGATTCGTCACGAGAGGGGAGCAGCCCTTCGTTTCTGGCGCATGGCGCTGCCTTCTCTGACCGAAGAAAAGCGTCAGTGGGTCGTTGAGCGGATATCCGAGCTCGCACGGTCCATTGGATAGAAGCGTGCCCTTAACAGATCCCTTTGACGAGAATCACAACAGATGCCGAATTATGTGCTTTCCCAACACCGTTAATGGCAAGATGGTCGCCGTTGAAGATTGGTCAGGTCTTGTCCATTTCCTTCGACTGGAGAACCAGCCCTTGCGACGATTCCATGTAGGAAGGCCATGAGGCGCAGCAGGCAAACAAGGGGCATACCCTTTTAACGAGCGGCGGGAGATGATGGACGTGATTGATCTTAATGCACCGGAGCAGCAGCGCGAGATTCGCGTTTTCGTGTCGAGCACCTTTGTGGACATGCAGTGGGAACGTGACTATCTGATGAAGGTGGCCTTTACGCGCATCTGCAAACTGGCCCGCGAACGCGGGGTGGAGTTCACCGAGGTAGACCTGCGCTGGGGCGTGACGCGGGAACAGGCGGAGCAAGGGCGGGTCATTGAGATATGCCTTAACGAAATTGAGCGGTGCCGCCCCTATTTCATCGGGATCCTGGGCCACCGTTATGGATGGGCGCCGACGGCGGCGGATTATCATAAGCACGAGGCCATCCTGCGCACCTTCCCGTGGGTGAGGCAAGACCTCGAACAGGGCCCGAGAATCACGGAGAAGGAGTAACGTTATGTCAGCGCTGTGGCAGACGGCACGCGTGTTCATCTCATCGACATTCCGCGACATGCATTCAGAGCGCGATTATCTGGTCAAGCGCGTGTTTCCAGAGTTGAGGGAACGGCTGCTTCCCTACCGTATTCATCTGGTGGACATCGACCTGCGCTGGGGCATTACCGAGGAGGAGGCCAAGAACGACCATGTGTTGGACCTGTGCCTCCAGCAGATTGACGAATGCCGCCCGTTCTTCGTCGGCATTCTGGGCGAACGGTATGGTTGGGTTCCCAAGACCTTCGACGAGCAGGCCATCTCCAAGTACGGCTGGATCCAGCATGTCACGGGCAAGAGCGTCACCGAACTCGAGATTGTCTACGGCGTGCTCAAGAAGCCGGACATGCGCACGCACGCCTTCTTCTACTTCCGGGATCCCACTTTCATTGTCGATGTCCCCCCCGTCCACCAGCCCGACATGCGCGCGGAGGACAACGAGGCTGTGCGAAAACTGGCGGCCTTGAAGGACGCCATCTGTTCCGCCGAGTTGTCAACGCCGCCTATGGAGGCATATCCCTGCCAATATGCCGGTCTGCGGCTGAACTGGCGCCTAGTTTCCCAGCACCTGGACGCTGGCCAGCGCGACACGCTCGAAGCGGTCTCCCAGGACGGCGTTGTGGACTTCGATGAGTATGCCTCTCTCGAAGACGCCCTGCGCACTGAAGTAGACAAAGTCAGCACGGTGCTACTGGATGAGCTCGACGCGTTCGGCGAGCGCGTGCTCGACGACCTATGGCGGGCCATGAAGGCGGAATACGAGCTGCCGGACACGCCGCCGGTATACAAGGACGATCCCCTCGCCGAAGAACAGGACTACCACGAACGGTTTATGGAATCGCGCACTCGGGTGTATGTGGGCCGTCAGACATACCAAACACAGCTTGCGAACGTCGCCAACTCCAACACGCCGTACGCGTGCGTTGTTACGGGACCAGGCGGCATGGGAAAATCCGCGCTGATGGCCCGGTTTGCCACAACCTATGCCGCGCAACACCCCGACGTGTTGGTCGTGCCGCATTTTGTGGGTGCAAGTCCCCGCTCGACGAGTCTGCGCGAATCGCTGGACCGGTTCTGCCACATCCTAAAGCAACGCTTCGCCTTTGAGGAGGATCTCAAGCTCGATACCCGCGATCTTATCACGCAGTTCAGTGAGCTTGTGGCCATGGCCGGAACGCAACGCCCCTCTTCCCGCGTGGTGTTCGTCATCGACGCGCTCAACCAGATGGACGAAACGGACAACGCGCACGCCCTGCATTGGCTGCCCCGCGAACTTCCCGGTAACATCAAAGTCATCACAAGTTGCATTGACGATCCCGGCAAGCCGGAACCGGCATTACAGGCGTTGACAGGCCGGGATGTGGTCCGCATCACACTCGAACCTCTCACGGACCAGGAGCGGTTTGAAATTGTGGCGGAAGTGCCCTCTCTGTCCGCCAAGACCCTCGACCCGGCGCAAGTGCAGCGGCTTCTGGAGAACCCTACCACACAAAATCCCTTGTTTCTTCTGGTGGCTCTTGAAGAGCTCCGTGGCTTCGGTTCGTTCGAGCTCCTCAATGCACACATCGCCGCCCTGCCACTAGGAGAAGAGGCGGTTACCGATCTGTTTATCCAAGTCATCGAACGGCTGGAACGCGAGTTCGATGCAGAGACCGTACAAACCGTTCTGAGCCTGCTGGCCAGCGCACGGCGCGGTCTATCCGAACGAGAACTACAGAGCCTTCTTGCCTCTGAAGAGTCTGAAATCACCAATCCGAAATCAAGCGACTTGTTCCCGATCCTGCGTCAGCTCCGTCCCTATCTGCAGAGCCGCGGCGAACTTCTCGATTTCTTCCACCGCAACCTGCATAT
>CAIYET010000721.1 GCA_903925285.1 Candidatus Hydrogenedentota bacterium
GGATGACTGCTATGCCGGCGCGAAGACCAAGGCAAAGCGGCGTCGTTGCCGCCGCACTCCAAAATTGGGCCCTTCTGAAATTGTATTGCCCGAATCGGTAATACGAGAACTGCACCCCAAACAGACTTTGTCTTCAGCCGATCAAGCACCGATAAAGCTCTGTTGATAACTTTGCGGCGCCCTTTTGTGTTCCGGCGCCGCTCTTCGGTTTCACCCCTCAAGAGGATAGGCGCAAGAGGCACTTGATCGTGTTACAATCGCATGTTTGAAAGGAGAAAGATATGGCTACTCTTTTGACCATTGTCATGGCGTGTGCGGCGGTACCCGCGAATCGGCAGATCGTTTTGAGCAAGGACGGCGCGTCCGAATATGCGATTGTGGTCGCGTCGGACGCGACCGCTCCGGAGCAGACGGCGGCGCGCGAGTTGCAGGAGCATCTACTGGCCGTGACCGGCGCGACGTTGCCGATTGTCGACGAGTCTCAGGCGGACGCGCATCCCAAACGCATCGTCGTCGGCCCGAACGCGTTGTTCCGCGCGGCGTTTCCCGATATCGCGTTGGACGCGCTGAAGTACGACGGCATTGCGCTCAAGACTGTCGGCGACATTTTGTATCTGGCGGGGGATCGTCCGCGCGGCACGCTGTATGCCGTCTACGCGTTCCTCGAGGATGTCGTCGGCTGTCGCTGGTGGACGGCTTCCGAGCGGTTTGTGCCGCAACGTCCGATGCTCGTCGTCGATGCGCCCGACACGGTTTACGTGCCGAAACTCCGTTACCGCGAGGCATTCTATCGCGGCGCGTTCGACGGCGTGTTCGCGTCGCACTTGAGATGCAACGGCCACTTCGAGCAGATACCGCCGGAGTATGGTGGCCATTACAGCATCCTCGGTTGGTGCCACACTTTTTATCAACTCTTGCCGTCGGCTCAGTACTTCGCGCAACACCCGGAGTGGTACAGCGAGATCGACGGCAAGCGCGTGGACAAGGATGCGCAACTCTGCCTGAGCAACGACGCGATGCGTGAGGAACTGACCGCCAAGGCCCTCGAATGGATCCGCAAGGACCCGTCGGCGGGGATCATCTCGATTGCGCAGAACGATTGCGGTGGCCGTTGCCAATGCGAGCCGTGCGCCGCCGCCGAACTCGAGGAAGGTTCGCCCTCCGGTCCGCTCCTCCGATTCGTCAACGCCGTTGCCGAGAGCATCGAGAAAGAGTTCCCGGAAGTCCTGGTCGAAACGCTTGCCTATCAGTACACGCGCCAAGCGCCGAAACTGGCACGGCCGCGCGGCAACGTGATCGTGCGTTTGTGCTCGATCGAATGCTCGTTCGCGCAGCCGCTCGAAACCGGTGCGCACAACGTCGAATTCAAGCGCGACATGGACGCGTGGAGCGCCATCGCGCCGAAACTGTACGTTTGGGATTACGTCACGAACTTCGCGCAGTACCTCCTCCCCCACCCCAATCTGCACGTCCTTGGGCCGAATATCCGCTTCTTCGCGGACCACGGGACCATCGGCCTGTTCGAGCAAGGCGATTCGGGTTCGGCGTGCGGCGAATTCGTCGAACTGCGCGCATGGCTGCTCGCGCACCTGATGTGGGACCCGTCGCGCGACGCCAATGCGCTGATTGCCGAGTTCCTCGAGGGGTACTACGGCCCCGCAGCCCCGGCGTTGCAGAAGTATATCGATACGTTGCGGAATGCGGTCGAACGTTCGGACGCATCGTTGCGGTGTTTCATGCCCGACACATCGTCGTGGATGGATCTCGATGACTACACTGCTGCCGCGAAATGTTTTCAGGAGAGCCAGGACGCCGTTGCGCACGACCCGCTCCTGAGCCTGCGCTTACGCCGCGCGCGCATGGCGCTCGACTACGCATGGTTGACGCGTTACCACGCGTTGAAGCGCGTCGCCGCCATTCAGGAGAAACCATTCGCAGGTCCGCCGGACCCGGTAGCCTTCTGCAACGAGTTCATCGATACGGCCAACGCGTTCCAGGTGGGCCAGTACGCCGAGGCACGTCCATTCAAAGATCTCGAACCCGAACTGCGCTCGAGGTTCGGGCCGGAAGCCCCGCCGCCGTCCGAATGCGTCGGCCTGCGCGTGCAGGACTGGGCGGACATTCAAGAGTTCGAGTTCCGGCTGTACAAACTCGGCGAAGCGACACGCATCGTCGACGATCCGTCCGCGTCGAACAAACGCGCGGCATCGATGACCACAAATCACAACGAGTGGGCGATCCAGTATTCGGTATCGGCGGACGTTGCGGCACTCGGCCCGGTCAAGTGCGTCGTCATGGCGCGATGCACCGCCAAACTCGAGGAAGGAAACGCGTTCGTAGCGGGCATTTACGACGCCGGTGCGAACGCCGTAATCGTCCAAAAGATCGTGTCCATCCCGGAAGCCGTCGGCACGGACTACCGTGCAATCGCCCTCGGCGTCCATACGCTGACGCCGTCCATGTACGTCTGGCTCGCGCCGCTCGATAACCCCGACGCCGTCCAAGAAATTCTGGTCGACCGGATCTATTTCAAGAAGGATGAAGGATGAATTGGCGAATTTGGGCAAGCCTTTTACTTACAATAAGAACCCCAACTCGTTGTTGGACAACGGAAAATGAAGATGGCGCGGGTTTGTGCTACACTCCCGCTCTATGGCTCAAGACGCTTACAAACCCATGATCGTGCAGTCGGACCGTTCCATTCTCTTGGAAACGGACAATCCGGCGTTCGAGGACGCGCGCGATGCGTTGTCCGCGTTCGCCGAGTTGCTCAAATCGCCCGAGCACATCCACACGTACCGCGTCACGCCACTATCACTGTGGAACGCTGCGGCAGCGGGCATGAAAGCCGCGACGATCATCGAGGCTCTGCGGCGGTTCAGCAAGTACGAAGTGCCGCAGAACGTCATCGCGGATGTCGAGGACAACATCGCGCGGTACGGACAACTCAAGCTGTTCAAAGACGAGAAAGGCCAGTTGGTCCTCGAATCGCAGAACACATCGCTTATCATGGAACTGCTCAACCAGCGTCCGTTGCAGCCGTTCATCACAGGCTCGCCGGACCGCACGCGCATCTATGTCAAGCCCAGCGATCGGGGCAACGCCAAGTGCGCGCTGATCAAACTTGGCTTCCCTGTCGAGGACCTCGCAGGATACGTTTCGGGCGCGCCGCTCGAACTGGCTTTGCGGGAGACGACCCTGAGCGGCCATCCGTTCGCACTGCGCCGCTACCAAATCGAGTCGGTTGATGCGTTTTACATGCACGGCTCGAATTACGGCGGCAGCGGCGTAGTCGCGTTGCCGTGCGGGGCCGGGAAGACTATAGTCGGCATCGGGGTCATCCATGCCCTGCAAACACACACGCTGATCTTGACCACGAACACGGTCGCGTTGCGCCAGTGGAAAAATGAATTGCTGGATAAAACCACGCTAACGCCGGACCAAATCGGCGAGTACAGCGGCGATACCAAAGAGATTAAGCCTATCACGATCGCCACGTACCAGATATTGACCTATCGTAAGGCGAAAGACAGTCCGTTCATCCATTTTGGGCTTTTCGACGAGGGCAATTGGGGACTGATTCTGTACGATGAGGTACATCTGCTCCCTGCACCGGTTTTTCGCGCGACGGCCACGTTGCAAGCACGACGCCGTCTCGGTTTGACAGCCACGCTCGTACGCGAAGATGCGCGCGAGGAGGACGTGTTCAGCCTCATCGGCCCGAAAAAGTACGACGTGCCGTGGAAGGTCCTCGAAAAACAGGGATGGATCGCGCAGGCCATCTGCACGGAACTGCGCGTGCGGCTGCCCGAGGAAGAACGCTTCCGCTACGCCATCGCCAGCAAACGCGACAAGTTCCGCATCGCCTCGACCAATCCCGTCAAGGACGCGCTTTGCGAGGAACTCATCGAACGCCACCACGACGACAACGTCCTCCTCATCGGCCAATACATCGATCAACTCAAACTGCTCACCAAACGCTTCAACGCGCCGTTGATCACGGGGCGCACCCCAACCAAGGAACGCGAGCGTCTGTATGGCGCGTTCCGCAACGGCGAAATCAGGCTACTCATCGTGTCGAAGGTCGCCAACTTCGCTATCGATCTACCCGATGCGAACGTCGCAATACAGGTCTCCGGGACCTTCGGCTCGCGACAGGAAGAAGCCCAGCGACTCGGACGCATCCTCCGCCCCAAGGCCAACGGAGGCGTCGCCCGATTCTACTCGCTCGTTTCGAAGGATACCTGCGACCAGGATTACAGCGTCAAGCGGCAACTCTTTCTCACCGAACAAGGCTACCGTTACGAAATCCTCAACGCGGAAGCGTATTAGGTTTCAGGCTTCAGGTAAGCCGAGGCATCTTCCATCCAAACGCCCCAGCCATCACGCAACGTAGCCAACGGTACGCAGGCACTCAGATTGAGCCGCGCGCAATATGGAACGTCGGCTCCCATCCCCACTTGACGCAACGTTTCGGCGTTCGGCGCTTCATCGAACAGACGCGCGACGCCCGATTCGGCGATCCGCCGTTGCCAATGCGCGAAACGCTCGGCGCCGAGACCTATCGGCACTGCCGCCCGTTGCGCGATGACCGTCGCGGCGACCCAATCCTCTTGTGCATCGAACGCCGGGTCGCTCGCAAGCCCGGCAGGAATCACGACGATGTCCATGCAATGTCGCATGGCGGCTTGCACGACGGCCGTCGCGTTCACAGTCGATCCCATATAGATCGCGGGCGCACCCCATGCCGCGACAACGCGTTGCGCGCCGGTCGTCGTGGTCAGGATGACGTCGCGGCCTCGCGCAACGGATACGGTGCGCGGACTGTTACCAAAATCGAACCCTTCCGGCGGCAATCCCCCACGCTCGCCGAACAGGAGCATGTCCGGCATCGTCGCGCGCGCCGCGAATGCCTGCGCGAGTTCCTGTACGACAAGCAAGCGTCGTGCACCGGCGTGAAAGAGCATCGCAGCCGTTGCGCTGGCACGCAACGCATCGACAATAATCGCCACGCACCGATGCTCGACCGCATACGCGCAACCCGCCGCGCCTTCAATAATATGCCAAACCATGCGCTTTGCGCGTCCTCATGTCATATGTTCGATCACGCCTGGGGTGCCATTAATCTTCAGCCAGCGGACCGCCGTTTCGATAACGAGATTGTGGTCGGCCGTCAGGCTCGGGAGATCGCGCACCGGCATCCAGCAGACATCCGCAGCGTCGTCCCCAGCTTTGGGCGCATGCGCGCAATGCTCCACGAAGCCCACGTACGCGACGGTAATCACACGCCCTCGCGGATCGCGGTTGACGGCCCCGAAGGTGTGGAACTGTTCGAGGCAAACACCGGCGACGCCGGTCTCCTCGGCGAGTTCGCGGGCCGCGGCGTCCTCGAGTTCTTCGTCCATTTCGAGGAAGCCGCCGGGCAACGCCCACATCCCTAGAAATGGGGTACGCCCGCGTTTGATCAACAGCACCGCCAGACGGGTCTCGATTAGCGTGAAGACGACCGCATCGACCGTGACCATCGGACGCGGATATGGATATGTGTAGGCTTTCGGCGTCATGGCGCGCCTCCCCGTGCAGTGAGTCATGCCGATTGTGTCTTTTCCGGCTGCTTCAGAAAAGGCTGTAGCGCGTCGAGAAAGAGGTGGGCCTGTGGTGTCTTGAATCTCAGACGTATCCAGCCCTTGGCGGGAATGAAATCAGATGCCTCAAAGGTGACATCCAACCGCCCTTCTTCATCGACCGAGACCTCGATCTTTCTCATATGTTCATCCGCCAGCGGGACGTCCAAGACCACGCTGCAGTGGCTGTTGCCGTAGATTCGCGATTTCGTCAGCACCAGCGCTCCGGCATAGAACGACTGTCGCCAAACTGCAAATCGGCCCAGCCCGCTGAAGCCGTAGAGCCTCATGGACGCGGGCACTCCCTCGTCTATCAGGACAATACCTTCCGCCTCCAACTTCGTCCGATTACGGCGTAGGACCTTTCCCAAGCCTAACAAAGAATAGAAGATGCTTTTTTTCACGACTGACCTCAAACGCATTGGTTATGACTCACCACATGGGGATCGTCTCCGCGTTCAAAATGAGCACATGGCAATCGACGATCACGGCCGCCTCGCACCAGCTTGCGTCGTCGCGCGCAGTTCGTCGAAGATACGTTCCTCGCCACCGCGATAGATGAGGCCGTCGTCCACTTGAAGCGTTTCCTCGACGGACAGCGGGATAAACCTTCCGTGCGCGCGGGCGTATTCGAGCCCGTCGTCATCGACAAGCCGCGCATTCACAAAGACCAGCCGGCGCGACGACTTCTCGACCTTCGCGCACGCGGTCAACTCGCGCGTATCGGGAACGGGCCGCAGGTAACGCACGGTCAGTTCGCCCGTCACGCACGTACGCACAATGGCACGCGCCGCAGCCCACGCCATGCATTCGTCGAGCACGGCCGCCGTTACACCGCCGTGGACCATGTGCTCGTAACCGCAATGATGTTCGCGCGCGTTCCATCGCGTGCGGACTTCATCGTCTTCGACATAGAAACGCAACTGAAGTCCCGCATGGTTTTCTTCGCCGCAGACGAAACAGGGCTGCGAATGGGGCAAATACTTGCGATGGTTGCTGCTTTGCATTGAACTCCCTGCCTCTACAACGACGCCCGTGCGAGGTCGTCCAGTTCTTGTTGAATGCTTTGCGTGACAGGAAATCGAAAACCGGTCTTCGGATCGAGGTCGAGGTCCATCACTTTCATCGTAACGGGATGCTGATCGCGTTTCCACTGGTTGTAAACGAACCGTTTGCCGAAATCCATCGTCCACGCGCGCAACTGTTCCGCGTCGTGACCGGCATACCGGTGGCACAGCACGCGCCAGCAATCATCGAGCGTCATGCGGCGTTTTGCGAACAGGTACATGAGGTCGTCGAGCACCACATACGGCATGAGGTCGTCCTCGTCGCGCTGGTCCGGAGCGAGTTCCGCGCTGGGCGGGATATCGAGCACGTATTCGAGCGAGTGGATGCCGTCGCGCCGCGCGAGATATTCGAGCAGGCGGCCGATAACCGTCTTGGGCACGTTCGCAATCGGCGAATACCCGCCCTGATTGTCGCCGCCCGTCGTCGTATAGCCGACCGCCGCCTCGCTCAAGTTCGACGTGACGAGCAGCAATCCGCCAACGCTATTCGCCCAGTTCAGCATCATGTTGCCACGGACGCGCGCCTGTAGATTCTGCTTCGCGAGCGCCGTGACCTTGTCCGCGCCGCCCGCGAGTTCCGCAGCCTTCGCCATCGCGACCGCGACCTCGTCGTCAATCGAGACGACTTGAAACGGCACGCCCAATTCCTCCGCAAGCGCGCGCGCAGCATGTTCCGTCGCGCTGCTGCTATACATCTTGTTCGGCAGATAAACCGTGCCGATACGTTCCGCGAAACGGCCCGCCTCACGGCCTTCATCGAGCGCCTTCGCGGCATGCACCGCCATCAACAAACACAACGCGCTATCGCGTCCCCCGGACAACGCGATTAGGAAACGCTCGAACACGCCGACCTTCTCGAAATAGTCGCGTAACCCCAACACGAGCGCATCGAAAAGCTCGTCGAGATAACGCTCGGACGGTACACCGGACGGCTCCGAGTCGGCGTCGAAGAAGCTGCCGGGCATCTGGCGCACGTAATCCCCGAGCGGCGCGGGCGTGTACGGGCCTTCCGACGCATCGACGACCACGGTGGCATTCGTGCCCTTGCCGAGTACGACGCCCTGCCGCCATGTCGAGTTCTCCGCACGCACACGATCCACACCATCGAGATCGACGATGCCGTCAGCCAACGTCCACGACGCCTTCGACAACGCCGGCCCCTCGACAACCAGCCGATCCGGCGTCGCGACAAATCCGCCCCCGTCGAAAACCAACCGGCTGTTGTCACAGCCGAGCAAGTTCGCATACGCGTAGACACAGGCCAAATTCTCCGCCGCATTACGAACCAGGCGTCGCCGCTGCTCGTTCTTGCGCGGCGTAAACGGCGAAGCGCTGCCATTGCAGATGATCTCCGCGCCAGCCATGGCACGCGCATGCGCCGGCGAATTCGCAGACCACAGATCCTCGCAGATCTCGCCGCTAACCATCCCATACGGCATCTTGAAAACCAGGTCGCCCGCCGGGACACCATTGATCTCGGTAACGCCTTCCATCCACGGCGTCCAGTTGCGGCCCTCATAAAAGATGCTGTAAGTCGGCAGGAACTTCTTGAGGATCAGTCCACGAATCCGGCAATTGTGAATCAACGCCATCGCGTTATACATCATGGCGTCCTTGCGGACCGGCAGTCCCACGAACACGCCGATATCCACGCACTCCTCCGCCAGCGCCACCAACGCATCCCAACTCCGCCGCGCAATGTCCGGCCACCAAATCCGATCTTCGAGACTGTACCCCGAAATCGCCAGTTCCGGCGTTGCCAGCAAATGCACGCCCCGTTTGCGCGCCTCGGCGATCAACCCCGCAAGCCGCCATCCGTTCTCCGTGAAATCGCCAACCTTAACGGATACGCTGCCGACACCAATGCGCACCAATCTCATCTCATGCCTCCCGATTGCACGGTATGTTTCCGCAACCGAATTGTCCCCATGACCATCCGTTCCACAATGCCTCTCCAATAACATTATACAACGTAGGCCACACAAAAGTCGTACTGCGCCGCTCAATACGATCGATGCACGCCAGCGATTCGCGGGACGGCAATCGGCCAAAACCACGTTCCTCGCGCCGAACTTGCAAACGAAGCGTCGTTCTGATAGGCTTTCACTATCGGTCGGGGCGTAGCGCAGTCCGGTTTAGCGCACTAGACTGGGGGTCTAGGGGCCGCTGGTTCAAATCCAGTCGCCCCGAC